>JBGCDJ010000020.1:0-21165 GCA_045105275.1 Candidatus Midichloriaceae bacterium | reverse complement strand
AAGGCTCATAACCTAAATGTTCATCCATTTCTGCTTTTAACGCTCTTTCTAATATTGCCTTGCTCAACTCTTTCAGCAAACCACCTTTACCCAAAACTTTTGAGGCATCTATACCTCCTGCAAATAGTAATTCTACTGCTTCGCTTACTTTCGATTCTTTCTTTTCATATATAACGGATTATTATTTGGTCAAATAATGCTGACTATTGCCGCTAGCATCGCCGGCGCCAATATACATGTTATAATGAGCCAGATGTTTCCTGTAAGAAAAAGAAGCCGCAATATAAATTTATATTTTGCATTAGGGGCATCATTAGGCGGTCTAGTACCGGCAATATCCGGCTATATAAGCACTTATTATAATTTTTGTTACACCCCTTTTTTAGTTCTTAGCTTGCTCCTTATCATTAATGCCTATATTTTCGCCAATTTTGAGAAGTCTGTTTTTAGTAGGCAAGTACAGTTATAAAAAACTTAAGAAATGCCTTTAAAACACCACCTATTCTATGTCAAGATATTTATGTATCTGGCAAGAAAGTCTGTAGCCTTCTGTTAGGCATAAATTAACAGCCAGCTTATTATTAGTATTATTTATTGTGGCATCATACTCGTCCATGGGTTGAACAAAAACTTCGATATTATGTTGCCTCTGACCAAGTTCTGGTACTTTATGATACTGGCTAATATTGCTAGATATTAGAAACTTAAACGCAGTTATGCGGCTAAGTAAACGCGGGTCTGGCTTGATATATTTATCTAAAACAACTTTTGGTGAGCATATAATTTCAACGCCAGCTGGCAATGGCCGAAATAATGTACCATTAGACTCTATTTGACACTGATAGTTTTTATCAATTAACTGCTCTAATAGAGGCAGCAGATTCTGCCTCATTGGTTCGCCGCCTGTTATAATAATTAGGCTAACAGCCCCATTATCATTATAAGAATCTACTTTTTTAACTATCTCGCTGGCAGTCATAAGATTGAAGTCTTCGAAGTCGGTGTCGCAAAAACTGCAAGCCAGATTACAGCCACTAAGGCGTATAAATATAGCAGGCTGCCCAGCCCTTGGCCCCTCGCCTTGTATGGTTGGAAATATTTTATGAATATATAGCGATGTGCCATCATTTTTATCTGGCCCTAATTTTTCGTTTTTCCCGAACATATATCTTTATAAAATTTTAGTTAAAATATATATGTTTTCATCAAAAATGCAATCTTATAATACCCAGCTTATAGCACCAGCCATAAAAAAACGGCCACCTCACAAGAAGGTGACCGCAAATATAAACTGTTATAATTAATGAATAAGCAGTTTATTAACCAAGATTCTGTAGGTTTTGTAGAATATTACGAACCACAGATTCGTTAGCACGAACCACAGAAAGCATAGCCTGTATTTGATTCAAGTTTTTAGTGAACTCCTGGGCTGCTTCATTCATATCAGCTTCACTAAAGCTTTTACTAGCCTCTAAAGACATCTGATTAATCGAAGATAGCAAGTCAGATGCACTCTCAAGGTCGGCTGACATGTTGGTGATTTTAACCTTGCCTTTACTGATATAGTCAATAGCGTTATTAACTACTTCTTCAGCTAAAGCAATATCACCATTTGCGCCGATATTCAGCGTGCTTGAAGCAACAAAGCTACCATCATTTTTGGTAAGCATGCTAGTTTCTTTTGCCGAAGGTATCTGGATGTTCATCTTATCACCAGAGTTACTGACAACAATGTTGAAACCCTGCCCTTGCTTAGTAAGTGCGTTATAGAAGGCGTCTTCAACAGCTTGATAATTTTCCGGCTCACTCAAGCTTGTAAGGCCGCCATTACCAAGGTTAAGAACTAGCTTATCAGGTGTTGCGACTCCTTCTTCTGAAAGTTCTAACGCAAAGCCTTTAACCATATTGCCAATGTTACCAGCTACAACATTCTGAGAGAAATTTTTTCCATCAATTACGGCTGTGAATTTAACATCTCCAGCTGCATCACCAGCTTTGATGTCAAATGAGTTAACTGTTAAATTATTGTTATTTACCCCATCATAACTAACCGTAAGGCCAGTAGTACTAGCAATAGATTTACCACCAACAGCTATTTCGCCGCCGCCAGTATAAACATCTAAATATTTCAGCTGACCAAAACTAACATCTTTTACCATGGTATTCAGGGAATCTACTGCAGTTTGCGCTGTTGGCTTATCAGTAATTGCCTGAGCAGTAGCAGCTGACCAATTAACAATAAAGCTCTCACCAGAACCTTCGTTTTTCATCTCCATCTCGTAGTTTTTCAAGTCGGCATTTCCTGAATCATACAGCGCTCCAGTGAATGTTTTCCCGGCATGCGAAACTTCAATAATTATAGCGTGAGCACCATCATTTGCAGCACCAGTACCTAAAGCATCATTAGCAGCTTGGCTATAAGGCGCAGCCAATATTGCTGCTTCTTCAGCGCCACCAGCTGAAGTCGATACATCTCCCACAAGTTTGAAGTTTAATTTTAAATTATCAACAAAAGAATCTATATCTGTAATACCACTTACGTCAATAGCTGACTTAGTTGCTGCAGTTGGTGTCACTAGCATATTAGCTGCATCACTAGTAACTACCTGAACGTTATTTTCAGAAACAGATGCCTGACTTACCGTAATAACCGCACCAGCTATATTATATTTATACCCTTTTGTGGCTTCATCGTTACTACTTAATATTTTACCAAGCAAGCCTTGCGCAACCTCTGACATGCTGGTAGAATCGATTGAGAATTCATTGCTTTTGAGTACTGCTTTATTTTTACGAGCGGTAAATGTATCGCCACCAACCTGTATGGTGTCGCCATCGGCGATAGTGTTATTAACTGTTATTGTTGCGTTACCAGCTGTACCAAGACCATAAAAATCAGCTGAAGTAGTAAGCGACTTCAGAGTAGTTGCGTGAGTCTCATTTACATTTGATAATTTAGGATCAAAACCAGCTTCGCCAGAGACTACCTTATTACCATCAAATTCTGCATTATTAACTATTCTGTTAATATTCTTGAACTTTTGCTCCATAATTGAGTTAAGCATCTCTTTGTTGCTATCTGAAGCACCAGCTGCTTTCTTTAAGGTAGAAGAGATTTCAACTAATTCTTTTTCGATGAAGTCGTAAGTATCACCAGCAAGATTAAGAATGTTCTTAAAGTAGTCTGTGTTACTATTGATAGCTTCACCGATAGCATATTTACGCTCTAGATTTCTAGCTAGGAAGCTACTAACAACATCATTAGTTGATTTGAGTCCTGTAGTGATGTCTTTCGATGCGTTAGAAATAGCTTTATTTTTGTCTTGCATAGCGCCGACAAGTTGGCTACCAATTGCATTACCGAGTGTCATTTTCGACATAATATCCTCTTAATAATTATTAGTTTAAATTAAAATTAACCCCTTTACTAAAGTAAATAACTATGTAAAAAAGCTTATTAATAGAGAAGCAAGTTTCGTGCCAAAAATAATTTACTTAACTGTTTTTTAATTTAATAATCAGGCAAATGGCGCCTTTCTGGAGGAATGTTGAATTTATGCAAAATTTTTCGATGATATATGGATGGACCACTTATCCATATTTTGGGTTAATTACAGTGAAGTTGTCTAAAAATCACCCGCAAAAGTGACCTAATTTGCCTTGTTTGCTGACCTTCGGGCTTTAAACTGCAATAAAAATGACAAAAATGCTTGCAGTATGCCCGGAACTCGTCTATATTTCTTCTGGCAAGGTCTAATTTAGATGGCGCAAGATGCTATCTAAATATTTTGATAATTGCCTGGGGGGGTGTAGCTCAGTTGGTTAGAGTGTCTGCCTGTCACGCAGAAGGTCGCGAGTTCGAGTCTCGTCATCCCCGCCACTTTATTTAAGTTGTTGTAAGTAGCTTTTCTTGATTGCTCCTAATCATCTCAAATTTCTATTCTTTCCCAGTTTTTCGTATACATCTTGCAAAAAATTTTTTTACTGTCAATTCGGCTTTGTTGCAAACAGCTGGAGAGGTTAAAATAGATTTAGGATTGGAAATATTTTAGATAGCAAAATCTAATGAGTGAAGATTGAAAAGTTAACTAATGAAAGTAATTTGATTTTTTAAGTTACTGGTTATCCAGAAAGATTGATTTTTAGCAAATATGATCATAGTTTCAACGCCTTTGATACATCGATAGGCATGGGTGAAAGATTTAAATCCTAGCATAGGTCGCAGTCGTCGTTTCACTCTACCATGATCCGATTCAATAATATTATTTAGATACTTAACTCTAAAATGCTCCGTTTTGCCATATTTATTGATCGCTCGATACAGATATTTCCATTTTCCTTTCACCTTGACATAGGGTTTTGTTAACCCTCCAACTATCGCTGGAACATTGGTTATACGATCTCATACACCCTATAATAACTTCTCCAGTGAACTGTCGATTCTTAAAATCTGCTACTGCATCTATAATCTTTGTTTCTTTCATAACTGCTTCCCTTGATTTATTACTACTATACTTTACTTCCTTCATTCCTTTTCTGTTTGCAACAGGCCTCTTAGCGCAGCTAGTTTAACGCCTGTCCTAACTGCTAAAGTCATTAATGGGATTGATAATCTCAAAGTCAGAAAGTAAATCTTGATTGTGATGTTCTACGCTATATACATCAGCTGGGCATACATATAAATCAGGTAATGAACGAGGTGTATTTATAGAAGAGCCAACTATGGGATAAATTGAACCGATATCTTCTATTCCCTCATTATTGACCTTAGTCTCAATTACAGATGGTTTTAATAAATCTACAAGCATTTTATCCGCACCTTTAAGTAATTCACTCTCGAACATAGCATATTCACTTATACTCATATCTAGCAAATGACGAATACAATTTTTTAAATTGTGTATGGTGCAGTTTTCAGATGTTTGAGCTCTAAATAATAAATCTATAGATAGACCTTTAGGAATATTAAAACTTTCTCCTTGAAATCCACTGAATTTAGCTATTCCTTCTATTACATCCTTTAGTAAATATATATTTTTTTCATTATTTACTTCTGAAGTATATCTAAAAGTCAGTACTCTGTAAATATAGTGTTGAAGAAAATCTTTATACATTGTCTTACAAAGTAATTCACTACCCATAATACGGTAAATACCATGAGTAGGATCCTTATATTCGTTATTTGTAATTGATGGATCTGGTTCATGCAGATCTAAACCAGCTCCGTTAACAATCATAATTTGAAATTTATTCTGAAAAAAAATATTTTTGATTGCAATATAAAAAGCATGGTCTTGAGTAGGAGTAAGTACTTGTAAAATAAAAGAATTTTCTGAGTCTAAAAATTTATCTGAAATTAACTCAGATAATTTAAAAGCGTATTCATGTTTCCTTATCTCTGATAATTTATCATTTTTAAACCTACCATCGTTCATGTATGCAATACTAAAACAATCTTTTACTAAACGTTGAATTTCCTCAATTTTATCTATATTAGGATTAGGATTCCTTATTTCAGCAATAGTAGCGCTCATTAAAGCTAATGATTGAAATTGCCCAAAAGAAGATATTAATTTTTTATTAAATTCTAATTCTCTAAGCTGATTTTCTATACCTGGTTTTAATTTTAAAATTTCTTGATTTCCTACTGGCGTAAGATTAATTTTTAATTTACCTTTTGCAAAATCTACTCTTGACTGCAATAAACTTTTGATAAATCTCTCAGAAATTTCTAAGCTTTTGGGATCTATACCATAATTTTTATAAACATTAGATCCTATTATCATACCTTCTGAATTTATATATTCTTCTTTTTGAAGCCACGTATTTACAAATTCATTATATTGATTTTGTAATTCAGGAGATAAATTTTCAATTTCTAAAAGTACTTTAGGATGTGAAATCATAGCTAAATGAGAGCAAAATTTTAACAATTCTAACTTATTAAATGTAAAGTTATATAATTTTGAAAAATAGGGATCAATAGAAAGCGTTATATCATATGTATAAATAATACTAGATTGCTTAATTAGTTCTAAATTTAGTAATAACGGGCTATATACGCCTTGAAAATAATTTATATTTACCAATAAATTTTTTGTATATTCATGTATTTTATTGGCATAATTAGATTCTGCTCCATTCACTATAAAATCACTAATGCTTTTATTAGCGTCTACAATATCATTTGGTGATTGCTGTAGTTTATTTCTCCATATTTGAAAAAGTTTTAAATCAAGATTAAAGCTTCCAACATAATAAGATACTATTGTGTTAAATATTAATATCGAAATATTTTCTGTATATGCTTGCAATTTACTTAAGACAATTGTTTCAATAAATTTTGCTAAGTCACCATTGGTCAAAGTTTTTTTAAAAGATATATAATTATAAACCTCACAAGCCTTATTCCATTGCAAGGAATGATGATCAGATTGCAAATCAGATTCTAATTTACCTTTAACCCAAAAATTATTTAGTATTTGTAGATGAGCAATCAGAGGAAAATATTCTTGCTTTGGACTTGCCTTAAATTCATTGATTTTTTCCTGCCATTTTTTAATTAGCTTCTGATCAGGCATTTGGTTTGATTTTTCAAGCTGTAATGATTTCTTAATTGCTTTTTGAACATATTGCACATCATCTGCTAAAATAATAGGAAAATCCTCAGGTAATAGGCAGGTCACTTCAAATCTAAATGGTATATGAAATGTTGTTCTTTCTGTCATCAATATAACAGAAGATTTTAAGTGTTGAGTAAGCGGTAATAAAGATTTATTACATTCTTTGGTACTATATTGATTATTATCAAAAACTGCAAAATTACTTGGTATATAATTTTTATAATCTTCTTTTAAATAATCAAAACTTTGAGGTTTAAATTCAGAAATACTAATCTCCTCTGTATAATATTGATGACTAAGATTTTGCACAAGCAAGGTTACTTTACGTATATGTAAACTAAAATTGAAGATGTCATCCTTTATATGATTTAGTATTTCGCTCTTCTTTTCATTATGTGTTAAAGTTTTATATTTCCTAGCTACAACCTCAAAAAATTTCCAATCTATTGATATATAATATTCATTTGTTCTCAGTTCATCTGGTATTGTTTGCTGCGCTTTTAGAATATTGAATAAATCTTGTTCTATAATTTTATAATCTATCTGCTGGCTATATTTTTGCTGTAAGCTTTCTATTGCAGAATGAAAATCACGAAGTGGTTTTACCCATCTTACTTCAGTAATAATTTTATATAAAGATCTATAGCATTCATTCAATACATTAAAATTTATTCCAATAGTATTTACTTTATCTTTTTGAAAAATTTCGCTACTTTCTACTAAGATCTTAAGATCTTTTAAAAATGGTAATGTTTTTTTATATGGTTCAATTAAACTTGGTATTTTTTTATAAAATTTGCTGTCTTGCTGGTTACCTGTTAATCTGTTATATACGCAGAAAGCTGTAACTTCTTTGTTAAATTGATATAATGCTTCTGCAAACTGTATATATTGCTGCTGCTCTGTTTCTGAAGGTAATTTTTGCTCTTGTTGCCTATTTATTATAAGCTTTAAAAGATTCCCTAGACATAAAACCAAATTTAATATTTCATTATCAAAATTTCTATACATGCCAGCATATTTTTCTGTTTCAGCAGCAAGTATAGTAAATTTTTCTTTTATTTGTTCATCTGAGAGCATATGCAGTAAATACTGTTTTATAATATTATGAATATCTTATTGATTGCTTTGCATGTATATCTCCTCAAGTACTATTAAATACACGAAAATTTATATACTGAAATTACGCAGCAATATATATAAGGAATTCCTAAATATCATAACCTAATATATCTGTCTCTTGAATGATTATTTTTCCAGAGCAACTAAACCAATTACACCAACTGTCCCACCAATTACTTAAACAATGAGTTGTATCTTCATCTATATAACCCACATATTGTGCTCCCCCACTTTTACTAAGTTCTGGACAAACATTTTGACTATTTATCACAAAATTATCTTGAGCTTTTACAACACTAGTATTAGCATTTTTACTACCAAATAAATACTTTCCATTCTCTATATAGGGATACATCACATCAAGAATATTACTACTACACCATAAAAATGGGTTCCAAGTATATAAAGAGACAGTAATATTGATTATTTTACTTAAGTGATCTACACAACTATAATCTAATTTTATCACTTCTTTTGCAATATCTTCTGTTATTTTATTACAATCTTTTAAACTAGTATAGCATAACGTTGCGCCCTTTTCGTCTTCTAGTTTGTGGATTAAATTTTCTGTTCCTTTATGTACTGTACTAAGTTTCTTTTTATCATCTAAGTCAATGTTCTCTTTAAAATGATTTGAATTAATCATTTTGCTTAATTTACTATAATAAGCACTCAATTGATCATATATCTTGTGCAAATACCTTCTATTGCCTTGGGTAATACTATCAATTTCCGAAATTATGAGATTAGGTAAAAAATGAGTTACTTGTTGTGTCTGAAAATTTGTTACTATCCCATCATTATTGTTATTTGGTTAGAAAATTCTTTAACATAATTTAATATACCATCAATTAAATAAAGACATGAATCAATATTTAACAGTGAGCAATCCGCAATATGATAGTGTTTTTCTTGATTAAAACTAAGTATACCAGATAATGCATTAGAACTACCACCTTTTTGAAAAGCTGAAATTTCAACTGCTATAAGTGTGCTTTTTAGGATCTCATTATTTTTAAGCGCTAATATCACACTTTTCATTTTTGTAGTATCTTTTAGATCAGTTCCTAGTTCGAAAGATGCTTTACTATCTTTGTCTTTTAGTATCACTTCAATATTAGCAATAAAAATTGCTGATTTTTCAACTCCTACTACTATATTATCACCACAGATTTTAACAAATTGTTCAGGGCGATCTTTATAGATTGATTTACCGTAGTCATTTAATATATCTTGACCTATTTTATTATTATAACTTATTGTTTTTTCAGGAAAAGAATTGATATAATAAAATGAAAACGAAATAGAATGTTGAGTGTTTTTTATGCTTTTTAAATAATTTACACTAGGAATTTTTAAAAACTTATAAGCTCCATTAATACTCAAATCAAGCCCTAAAGCATCTGTTATTTCTTTAAAATCACCTTTTTTTAGGTCAATCCTACTACTTTGAGCTCTACCATCTTCTGACCTTTCTCCCATAACGAAACATTGTTGTTGTAGAACCATGGTAGATATTGAACTATATCCTTTTCCTAGACTTGCATCAAGTGGAGTATAACTACGACCTATATCACTTTTTGTATTAATAGGATCCACAATATCAGTGAAAAAATCATGTTCCAATCCACAAATATTATTCAAACACACATTATCTTGCGAGTCTAGTATCACAGGCTTTTGTTCTCCATCTGGCATAATGTAAACACTACCTAAATTACTCTTTTCATCGATTGGATCTATGATATCAGTATCGTCAACTTTGAGAAGATCATAGCATGAGGCCAAATCTTTAGACATAATAGTGCTATGACTTACACCATAAATATCTGCATTAATTTCTATTGCATTTACAGAAATTACTGTGTTTTTAATACCAAGATCAATAATTGACTGGTAATTACTATTTCCTATCCTATCAATTTTACTTAGACATGCGCTCGCTTCATTTCCTGTACACTTTATTGTAGAAATATGAGGATTATTATTAAGGTGAGAGGCGGTACCTTTTTGATCGATTGCATTTAATGTTATCGCGGCAAATCGTCCAAAATGTGCAGAATAATCATCTACTTTTAATACAATATTTTGCACACTATATAATAGCTTTTCACATAATTTTTTAGGCATTTCTAACTTATGGAACGCCGTGTATTTTTCATTCCATTTTTCTATTGATCTCGGGCTTAAACCTAAATTATCTAACTCATGCTGATAAATTGTAGGATAAGGTAACAATGCTTGTTTTATATGATCTATAGAAGTAGCGGCAGTACTCTTCATCGTAATATGCAATTCATGCGCTTCTAAAGTCTTACAATCACAGTTGCCTTTCAAAGTATCTACTATATGCTCTAACCCTACAGCATTCATCTTAGATTTTATTAAATTTGCACTTTTATCTTCTAACTTTAACTTCGTATATATAAACATACAGTACTCCTTAAGTATTAGTTGATTAGGCAGCAAAAAGACTTTTGAATTACACTAAATTAATATATTACATCTAATAAAACCGCAAAAACCTTACATTATTTTCTTTCTTAAAAAATATTAAAAGTCATAAATACTAATAATTTTTTTAACATTCTCATATTTATAAGATATAAATATTTCAGGTTATGCAAGTATCTTTTATAATCTTTTATTCAATATTATAGATATATCCTTTTTCTTGTATAACTTTACTCAATATTTTATTAATTTGCAAAAACTCTTCATTAACTTGATACTGCCAATCTTGTTAAATCAATTTTTAGAAAAAAATAATTTTGTTAATGACAGCATTTGATTTGCTATTATCATTCTGTTATGGTATTAATCTTGAGTTCTATTGACGCGGGGTGGAGCAGCCCGGAAGCTTGTCAGGCTCATAACCTGAAGGTCGCAGGTTCAAATCCTGCCCCCGCAACCAACTTTTAAGCCCATTGCAGAGAAAAATATCACATACTAATTAATATCTCTCACACATAAACTCCTCAGCAGCTATTTTACTATTAGTAAATGACCAAATACAGGATCTGAGCTTTTCAAATTTTTTTCTAAAAAAGCAGCTTGATTAGTTTTTAGCAAAAAAAGCTGTAAGGGGAACATTTTGTTTAATAGATTTTCTGTTGCTCCAAACCAATAATCCACTAAAATCTATTCATGAAGTACTTTATTGCTATGCGCCTGACCTATAAGGTTGCGGAAATATTCATTTTTTCCTGCCAATTGTATAATTTGATTTTTTCAACTTTTGTGTAAGGTGAGAATATAATCCCTATAGGAAACATCAATCTGTTAATCTTTTTACCTTTTTTAAATGTTTTAATAATTATGATTTTCTTTACTAGTCCAACACCTATGAAACTTGCATACGGCAGTGAGATATTATTGATAAGTTATTAATTGACATGCAACTATGACTACATTGGAATAATTGAAGAAATTTAAATGATGATGAGATGGTTTGCAATCGTATTAATAACATTATTATCGTTAATAATATCACGTGTATTTGAAGAAGGTAAAACTATAAAAATTCTTTCAATTGATGGTGGTGGGGTGAAAGGCATTGTATCAGCACGTATTTTGCAGGAAATAGAAAAAAGGACTCAAAAGCACATCACCCAATTATTTAGTTCGGCAATCGGTACAAGTACTGGCGGGCTATTATTATTAGGGTTAGCACTTCCGAATGTAGATGGTTCATCAAAAAATTCAGCAGAAGGTATGGTAAATATCTATAAAAATTATAGCAAAAAAATATTTCAAAAAATATATTGTCAGGCTATGGACTATGGGGATCTAAATATGATAGAAAAAATTTAGATGCAATACTTAAAATTATTTTTCAAGATGCAAAAATCAGCGAAACGCTAATTCCTGTATATGCACCTATTTACTTAATTAATGATGATAATATACAAGTAATAAATACGATATCAGCGAAGGAAGATAAAAAAAATGACTTTTATATCCGGGATATTGCTGGGACAATAACAGCTGCTCTTACTTATTTTGCGCCTAAGAAGCTTGATAATACTTTAGATAATGTGAATTATTTAGCGGCAGATGTGGGGTTATATGCTAATGACCCAGAAATTATATCAATATTAATAGACATTGATATATTGCCAAAGTTAGATGTAGAAAATATATTGATAATATCTATAGGCACTACCCAGGCAGATAGCAAATCAAAAGAAAGGGGTGGAAATAATGGGATATTAGGGTGGTTAAAAGGAAAAAATCTTATTTCTAATATGATAGGTGCAGAAACAAATTTAGGATCAAAAATATCTAAAGCACTCTTTAAAAATAATAGATATAGAATAGAGGTGGTGCTAAGTGGAGATTTAAGTGAAATGGATAATGCCAATGATGAGAATTTAAAAAAACTATTAGAGCTAACAGAGGAGTATATATCAAATAATAATGCTATAATTAATGAAATACGTGATAAACTGACGCGTTAATTATATGATTTTTAAACCTATTGCACGTGAGGAATGGTATAAATAATAACTATAACATTTGAAATCTATGATATTATTTAATCTTTAAAATGGTTGCAAAGTTAATTTACTTAACGTTGCTGTGTTTAATTGTATTGATTTTTAAAAAAAGGTTGTAATATACAAAATTTTGCTATTGAATAATGTAAAAGGATTATAACTAAATATTGGGAATATAAATGACTAATAACATATAGGCTGTATAATCCTTTTACAATCCTTATCATACAAGCAAACAAGGTGGTAACAATTTCGTTACAGGCGTATTATAACAGATAACTTTTAAAAAGTCTTCAAGAATTTTATATTTTTTTTAATCTTATATCAACTATAGCTGCAACCTATGTTTAAGAACGTCATATTTATTATACTTTTTTTTTTAGTAGCACAAAATTCAAATGCTTCTGAATTAGATAGGATAAATTTAGATATTAATAATGCTCAATATGTGGGTAATTCATTGAAATTTGATATGGTAATAAATATTGATGAAGGATGGGAGCTTTATAGTAACGAAAAATCAGATTTTGGAATTCCATTAAGTATAAAAATTCTGAAAAACAATGCAGAAATAAGTAGCAATATTTTATATCCAGCTCCAAATAAAGAGATAAAGCTTTTAAATGGAAAAAAATATATAAGTAGCCTCTATGCAAAGAGTATTTTATTGAAAGTAACAACACATTTAAGCAACCAACATGACTTAAAAAATCTTTATTTAGAATTAAAATATTCTATATGTAATAACAAGTGTATCCATGATACTAAGCTTATTTGGCTTTGGGAGTATTTTGCAATTGAATTGGAAAAACATGATAAAAAACCGGATTTAGCGGAGATTTTATTATACATATTAATCTCTTTAGCTGGTGGTTTTATCTTAAATTTCATGCCATGTGTTCTTTCAATTTTAAGCTTGAAAATTTTAAGCTTCATTAAGGTGAAAAATCATTCTCCTATAGCATTAAAACATAGTATTTTTTGCACAATATTAGGAATAATAAGTTTTTTCATATTATTGGCTATAGTAACGATAATATTTAAAATAATTGGGATCAATATTGGTTGGGGGATGCATTTTCAAAGCCCAACCTTTATAATGTTATTAATTACAATTTTATTAATAATGGCTGGTAATTTATGGGGAGATTTTGAATTTAATCTACCTCCAAAATTTGCTTCATATTTATTAAGCATGAATATTGATAATAAATTGATAAGTAGCTATTTTAACGGATTGCTTATGGCTGTTCTATCAACATCATGTACAGCTCCATTTTTATCTACTGCCATTGCATATTCAATTACCCAAGATAGTGTCTATATATTACTTTATTACTTTTTTATTGGTCTTGGAATGTCTATTCCATATATATTGCTTTTTGCAAATTTGAATTTGTTAAAATGCATTCCTAAACCTGGTAAATGGACCATTAAATTGAAAAAGTTTTTTGCAATGATTTTTATTGCAAATGTAGTTTGGCTTTTATTCATTCTAAGTAACCAAGTTAAACTAAGTTCCATATTAATATTCATTGGATTTATTGTGATACTGAAAAAGGTTCTAATGATTACATATGGTTATTTTAACAATAGTAGCAATAGGTATTATGCTGCTGTTTTATTTTGTATTCTTCTTTTATTCTCAATAAATTTAGTTATAAAATATGACTCTAGTGTTAAAGAAGAGGAGGTTGTTATTAATAATAAATGGAAGGTTTTTGAGCCTCAATCAATTAAAAAGGAAATTGCAAAGAATAATTTAGTATTTGTTGAAGTTACTGCAGATTGGTGCGCCACATGTAAATTGAATAAGATATTAGTTTTAGATCATAAAAGTGTGTACGAGGTTTTTGAAAAACATAATGTTAAGCTTTTTAGAGCAGATTATACTCAAAATAGCGACATGATTTTCAAATTTTTAAAGAAGAATAATAGATACGGTATACCTTTGTATATTATTTATGGGCCGGGTAATAAGCAAGGATTAATTTTAAGCGAAATATTAACCTTTAATAAAATATACCAAGCTATAAAAGAAGTTAGTTGAGCTATAAAGTATAATATTTTCAAAAAAATCAAACCCCAACAATTCAGAAAAAGTATAAAATATTTTTCTAATATAAAAATATTGCTTGAATTAAATTAAATTCCCTGAGTAAAGTTAATATATAATAATAACAAATAGGGGTGTTTGACATGAATGCAGCAACTGATGAGTTAAATAATCGAATAGGAGCACTAGAAGAAGCGGTTATAAATAAGGAAACTGGCCTTTTAGATGCTTTTAGTCAATATAACAGCTTAACAAATGATTTGTGGTGGGCAGAGCAAGGTGAAAAATTAGATAATGCCAAGCAATCTGTTATAAATGGTTTGCAATCTGCTAAGGATTGGACAACGGAAAAATATAATACAGCATCTCAAGCTATATCAGATTGGTTTCAAGAAATGAAAAATAAGATGTCTGTAGCTTGGGGAGAATTTAAAGAATATGCAGGTCAGAAATTCGAAAATTTTAAAGAAGCTATGCAGCAATTTGGAGAACAAATGTCTGAGATGTGGGGTAAGGCTATGGAATCTCTTGGAAAGCTTTTTGATGAGATTAAAATAGGTGCGCATGATATGTTTGTTGATGTAAAAACTGGAATGCAAAATTTATGTACAGACATGTCTTGTGGTGCAGCAAATCTAGGTATTGCAGTGCAAAAAGGAGTGCTTGCAATGGATGATGCTTTTCAATCAGTAAAAGGGAGTGTTTCTCAAACAATTTCTGATAAATTTCAAGAGAATGCAGGAAAGTTGATTGTAGGTGCTCATGAATTAACAGGCAAGATAGATGCTCTAGATTCAATGCAGTTAACTGATCAACTTGGTGATGGCCAATCTATGGCTAGTGCTCAAGCACATAAGGATCAAAGAGTAAGTGAATTAAGGGAGGAGCAAGCAAAATTAGCAGAGACAATTAAATCAAGAGAGAGTTTTAGGGATACTTTTAAAGGTATGAAAGATGGTACTACGCAAAAGATGCAAGCAAATAAAGATGCAAGAGATGATTTGAATATCAAATCTCAACTAAATACTGATCAAAAACTAGCGAAAAAAATAGATAGGTCTGATAAGGCAAAAGCTCAAAAATCATCTTATGCTGATAAGGTAAGAGAGAGTAGATCTACCCCAAGCACAGGAAGAGGAGGATTATAAATAATATATGGTGTGAGGCTACGGTTGAAGGCGTAGCCCATTCCTTTTTGTATAGTACATCTTGCTAGATGCAGAAAATATGAATTTTGAATCAAAGAATTTTACAGAAGATAAAAATACTTAATTTGAAGTGATCCCATGTGTTAGATGAAAAATATCTCTCCTGTATTAGTCTAGGCTTTTTGAAATCGGCATGGTCCAACTTTTCGCTCTATGCAATGGTAATAGTTCATCAATTATCATTTTTTCAATGCCAGCCTCATCACAAAATTGCATTACTTCAGAAATAGGCATTATTGTGAAATCTGGGTTTTTATTAGCAGTTTTAGAGCTTGCATTAATTAATGCTTCTTTAGATGAAAATACCCATAATGTTTTTTTTCCTTCATGAATATTAAAGCCTATCCTTGTTTCACTTACAGCATCTTTTAATTTTTTAAGATAATGTATAATTTTGGATTGTTTGTGTTTATTTCATGGTAAATTTTAGGAAAGAATTTATCAAGATCCTCATCAGTAAATATCTTATTGTTATCCTCATAAAATTTATTAATTAATTGATTTAGGTTAGACTTGTTCATTGAATAGGTTAATTTAGGTCTTTTTTTTATTTTTTTGGCATTAGCAAAATTATAAATCGATAATAATATAATTAAGGATAAAAAAATCTTTTTAATTTTGCCTATAGTAATTATTTATAAATTCCTGATCTAAATTATGTTTTTCTATCCAAGTGTTTAGTAGATTTTTATAATCTTGTTTTATATGATCAGCGCTAAATATGGCATCAATCCCGTTTTTACAAAGTATTGCAAGTTCTTCTGCTTTTAAAGGATCAACTTCTTTTGGTAGTTTGTATCTATTACTCAAACCAGCCAGCGCTAAAATGGTATCTTTTATGGGAACGCCTCCGATGTTAGGGTTATCTGAGCTTAAAGTGATTTTCATTTTATGTTTTCTGAATAACTCAAAAAAAGGATGTTCCCAAAAATCTCTAATATGAATTTTTCTTCCTCCTTTTGTTTTTGCACAGGGAGTATATTTATTATCACTATCTTGCTTAACATGAAGACATAAACCTAAATTCAAATTAATAATAGGCATCATTATCAATGTAATAGCTTTTTGTTTTATAAATTCAATTACTTCAATATCTTCAATTACTTGAAATCCATGAGCTAGTCTGGTGATTGGTAATGATTTTGCAACATCAAGCATATGCTCAACACCAATGCCTTCTCCGCCATGTGCTTCACAACCAAGCCCTAAGTCTCGTACTTTTTCATATCCGGCTTTTAAGTGTACTGGCCATCCAGATTCATCTTTTTCATGACCTGCAGATTCTATTCCAACAAATACATTCGGGGTAACTTTTTGGGCTTCCTCTAACCAGCCAGCTGCTTCTAATGTTCTTTCGTGAGTGGTTTTTTCATCTCCTGCAGCTTTAGTTTTGTTAAAACAGTGTAGAAATCTTAAGTGCACACCTTTTTGTTTAAATTCTTCAATTACGTCTTTAAATAGTAGGTACAATTTTTTTCGCGCATCCTTAGCTTCTTCGTCAGGAAAAAGTAGATATGCAATTTTTATATTTTGTTGAAGTTCTGTATAAAATATTTTTTGTCTAACGCAATCTTCTAGGTAGCTATCAAGTAAAAACATCATGTCATCTTTAGTTTGAATACCACCAGGTGGATGCCTATGCCCTTGAGTTGTTGCCATGATTCTATCAAAGTCTTTAAAACTATCTACATCAATATTATATTCCAAATTTTGAGGTTTTGCATTTTCATCCAACAAAAACCCTCCTTTAAATATGTCTATATAATGTTCATGTGGATCTAAAATAGATAAAGATTGTGGTCCACTTGAATATACATATTTATCATTTTTTTCTTTTTTAATTGATATAAATTTATTTCTTACACCTAAATCCCAAGCAATTTGCGGAGAAATAACCCCTGGTAAATGTACATGAATATCACAAATTGGTAATTCATCTATCATATTTTTTGTGAGTAAAGTGAGATCTTGTAAGAAATTTTTTGTCATAATATTCGGGTAAATAATATATGGTGACTTTATATGCTATTATTACTATATTACTATTTTAAAAATGCAAGAATTTTAAAAATGAAAAAAATAAAAGAATCGTATTCTTTTGATGATGTTTTGATTGAGCCGAATTATTCAAATATAATTCCAAAAGAAGCTGATGTGACTACAAGATTAACAAAAAAAATCACCCTGAAAATTCCATTAATATCTGCAGCAATGGATACAGTTACAGAGCATAAAATGGCAATAAAAATGGCTCTTTTTGGTGGTATAGGAGCAATTCATAAAAATTTAAGTATTGATTTGCAATGTAAAGAAGTGAGTAAAGTAAAGAAGCATAAAGTAGATATTTTGAAAGATCAAAAAGCCTGTGTTGATGATGATGATAATCTTAGGGTAGTTGCTGCTGTTGGGACAGGAGAGGATGCAATTCAAAGGGTAGAAGCATTAATGAAAGTTAATGTAGATGCAATTGCTATTGATACATCGCATGGTCATTCACAAAATGTTATTGATACAATAAAAGAAATTAAAAAATTATATCCGCAAGCAGAGATAATTGCGGGTAATATTGCAACTAAGGATGCGGCTCTTGCATTGCTCTACGCAGGAGCAGATACATTAAAAGTTGGAATTGGACCTGGTTCAATCTGCACAACGAGAATTGTTTCTGGAATAGGAGTTCCACAGCTATCTGCGATTTTAGAAGTAGCGCAAATTTGTAAAACAAAAGATTCTTTTTTAATAGCTGATGGTGGAATAAAATTTTCTGGAGATTTAGTTAAAGCCATTGCTGCTGGTGCTGATTGTGTGATGTTAGGCTCGCTCCTAGCTGGTACAGATGTAACACCGGGGAAAATCATAACAATAGATAATAAAAAGTATAAAAAATATAGAGGTATGGGGTCAATTGAAGCAATGAAAGCTGGCTCTGCAGATAGGTATTTTCAAAATGGTGAAGCAGATTTAATACCCCAAGGAGTGGAAGGATATATAAAGTACAAAGGTGCAGTTAATGATGTTGTAACTCAATTGCTTGGTGGATTAACTTCAGCAATGGGATATACAGGTAATAAAAATATTGAGCAAATGAAAAAGAATTGTAAATTTATTAAAATAACTCCAGCAGGAATGAGAGAGAGTCATATTCACAGCTTAGATCAATCAGAACCAACTACTAATTATAAAAATACGATATGAATAATCATGATAAAATTTTAATTCTCGATTTTGGTTCTCAAGTAACTCAGCTGATTGCTCGCAGAATTAGAGAGCTGAATATATATAGTGAAATTAAGCCTTTTTCAATTTCTGATAAGGAGATAGAGGATTTTAATCCTAAAGCAATAATATTGTCTGGTGGTAGTGAGTCGGTAACTGATTTTGATTCACCTCAAATTCCAGAAATTGTTTATGAACTAAATGTTCCAATTTTAGGTATTTGTTATGGGCAACAAGCAATTTGTAAAGATTTTGGTGGTAATGTAACAAGTTCTACATCAAGTAGTTACGGTGAGGCGCAATTAGAAATTTTAGAAAAATCAGTGTTATTTGATAATTATTGGCAACCAAAAAATAGTTATCAGGTATGGATGAGCCATGGTGATTATATAAGCAAACTACCAAATGATTTTAAGGTTATTGCAAAAACAGATAAAGCACCTTGTGCAGCTATTCAACATAAATCAAAAAATATATTTGGAATACAATTTCACCCTGAAGTTTCACATACTCCTGATGGTGTCAAATTATTAGCTGCATTCCTTGTAAAAATTGCTGGATGTAAAAAAGATTGGAAGATGGGTTCTTTTATAGATGAGGCGGTCACTCAAATCAGCAATAAAGTTGGAAAAGAAAAGGTTATACTTGGTTTATCCGGAGGCGTTGATTCAACCGTTGTAGCGACATTGCTTAATAAAGCGATTGGAAAACAGCTTTATTGTATTTTTATCAATAATGGTCTTTTAAGGCATAACGAAGTTGTGGAAGTAGAAAAAAATTTAAAAGATAATTTTGATCTCCAAATAATCACTATTGATGCTAGTAAAAAGTTTTTATCAGAACTTAAGGGAGTAATTGATCCCGAAGAAAAGCGAAAAATTATAGGTCGAGTATTCATTGAAATATTTCAAAATGCTATTAAAGAGCTCGGAGATATACAATATCTGGCGCAAGGCACAATATATCCTGATGTCATTGAATCAGCAGCCACTTCTACTGGTAAAAAAATAACTATAAAATCTCACCATAATGTAGGTGGATTACCAAAAGATATGGGTAATTTAAAACTTATTGAACCACTTAAATTATTGTTTAAGGATGAAGTTAGAAAATTAGGTAAAGAATTGGGTGTGCCAAATTTGATTTTAAATAGGCATCCATTTCCTGGACCTGGCTTAGGAATTAGAGTGATTGGAGAGGTAACTGAGGAGAAATGCGATATCCTTAGAAAAGCAGATTATATATTCATCAATGCACTGAAAGAAAAAGGCCTTTATGATAAAATATGGCAGGCTTATGTAGCTCTTTTGCCTGTTAAAACTGTTGGTGTCATGGGTGATGCGAGAACATATCAACATATATGTGTTCTCAGAGCTGTTACTTCTGTGGATGGGATGACTGCTGATTACGTAGATTTGCCTCATGATGTACTCGGATTTGTTGCAAGAAAAATTGTGAATGAAGTTCAAGGAATTAATAGGGTTATGTATGATATTACCTCAAAACCACCTGCAACAATCGAAATGGAATAATTATAGTACTGATGCAGAATTAGATTCAAGAATAGATATCACTAATGTGATATCTCACGACTCAAGAGAGAGACGTAATCCTTAATTTTAGTATATAAATGTATCTGCAATACTTTCTAAAGCAAATTATATTTCATTGAAAATAGAGATGCTCCCTCATCAGCTTTAGTATATGTAAAAGGCAAATTTTCCGGTATCAATCCACTGATAAAATCCATAGATTCACTATAAACGGATGCCATACCATATCCTAAAGCTAAACTAGTATTTAATAAAAATTGGGTCTATAAGACACATAGGAGATGTCGCTAAATACATAAGAAATAATATGATAACAAAATATAGACTATCAGAAGAGCGGGGGAACAAGTAGATTTTATATGTTATAACTCACCTTACGCAAAGGATATTCAGATGTTAAATTTAGTAATTTTAGCTGCATATAAACCATAAGGAAATATAGGAGCTATAGAAAAGTATAACAACTTAATACCATCTTGAAAGACAAAAAATAAAAGTAATAGGGTAGGGCGGTACAAATAAAGCAAGGTATATTTGTACTGCATTCAACCTTTTATTCTTTAGTACAAGTATTAATTATGTTTGATTAGTTTGTATCATCGCAGTACAGTCTAGTTTTTTAGAGCTTTTTGAACTATTTAGTTATTTGCGATTAAAGGTTTTGTATACATCACTGTCATTTCTTTTCCCTGCCACAGTAATGTATAAGATTGAACTATTTTCAATTCTAAAAATTAATCTATATTCGCCAATATCTTTGCGATAATATGTGTATTTAGATTGTGATATCATTTTTTTAATATCAGTGTGCTTGGGACTTTTAGCTAAAGCGAATATTTCCTTAACAACTTGTTTAAATTGCTTAGAATCTAATGTAGAGAAAAACTT
>JBGCDJ010000019.1:0-18495 GCA_045105275.1 Candidatus Midichloriaceae bacterium | reverse complement strand
GTGTTTAATAATATCTGCTCTCTAGCCACTTTTTCAGCCTCTTCAATCGATGAGCACCCTATCCCTTTTATAGCACCACAGTCCCATTCACTTTGGTATTTCGAACATCCAGTAAATCCCATCATCACCACCGATATAGCCAGAATTATTAGGGGTCTTCTATAACTAGATTTTACTCTTAACTTTAATTTCAATCCCATAATTGACTCCATTATTAACTCTTTTGCCTTATTTGTTTTTTTACTTAATATTTCCCCATTACTACTTGCCATCTTCTTCCACCTCTAAACTAAATCCTTCTTGGAATACCACATCTACCGTTATACCTTCATCTATGCTTATTACTGGCTGATATTGCTCAGCCTTCGTTATAAAATAATCACTCAGTTTTTCACTACTTGTCCCAACTCCACTCCCAATTCCTCCTGCAAATATGTCTTTAATACTTTGCCTCTCTCCTACCATCTCCCCACTCTTAAGCTTGAATTTTGGCTGCATATTTTGTGACACTCCACCTCCAATTCCTCCTATCGCTCCACTTAAAAAACTTTTAAGCACTAAATCCCCCTCTCTTGATATGATTTTTCCTCTTATTCCACTTTTACCCTGTGATATCACATACCCTTTTACTGGCAACTCTATTACTACCCCTCCTTTCTTTGCACATGTCATAAGTGCTGGCTTTAAATATGCCTTCTCACTAGATATATCTCCTACCGCCTGCGCTTGTATTACACATCCTACCAACACATTGCTTTTTAAGTTATTTATTCCAATCCCCGCTGATGTCACAGCTCCTGTAACTCTCATCAGTACATGCCTCGGATCTGCTTCACTTGATATTCCAATTCCAGCATCTACACCAGATATCAGCGTTGCCTTCGCATGAGAACCTGCTGGTATGTATTTGCCGAATTTATACTCTTGCTTCTTTGGTACTTCATCTACCATTAAACTGCTCTTTATCGTCTGATTTTGCTTATCTTGCTCCCTCTCTGCTTTTAATGTGTTAATTTCATTCCTCATTTTAGTCATCATCTCTTCCTCTAACTCTTTTTTCATGGCTGTTATTTTGTTTTCCATTTCTGTCTTATCTAAGGCATTCTTTAACACCTCTTTTGTAATTTTCTTATTTTGATTTTCTAGTACCTCCTGCTTGCTTGCAATTGCATCTACATCTTTTTGTGCTGTTTCTGACCAATATTTCTCGTTTGTCACCCCCTTTGCTAGCTTTGATACCTCATATTCACTTTTTTCTTTCTCGTTCTCTCTTTTTGCTTTCGCTCCTCCTGTGATTTCTCCAAGTGACGCTATTATCGCAAATACAACTGCTATACATCCAAGTGCCAATATACTTAGCCTTCTTTGCTTCTTCATATTTTCTTCGTTGTCTTTGGCATCTGCAAAAAAGTAATCTTTAAATTTACTTCTTAATGTGTTGATTTTTTTCCAGATCCCCTCGCCTTCTTCCTCATTTTCATCGATTACTGCTTTTTGTGGTATTCCATCTGCAACTTCTTCTAAAGGAGTCTTAGCCTCTTCTTTAGGCTTGTTATCTGAGGGCTGCTTTACATCCGAGGATGCCTCACCCAAGGGTGTTTCACCTGAGGTTATAGTCTTTGTGTCCAGTTGCGACTGGTTTGTGTCCAGTTTGTTATTATTTTTCTTATTATCTACTGTCTCATTCATTTTGTTACCTAGTTTTATTGTCATTTTCTCTACTATTTTTTTCCTGCCACTACTTTTGATACCGTGATAAATATGGCTTTTTCATTTGGCTTGAGCTCCTCTTTCTCCAAATGACATGCAACTTGGCTACTTCCTTCAATACTTACCAAGTTTTCTAGATTTATTTTTTTTCTAACACCAGATTCATTCTTTAACTCTATTTTACTCGCAACAAGACCCTTACCCTTGACTACAAGCACTCTTTTTGCAGATATTCCTTCCATATTTTCATCTATCCTTTTTAACCTTATTTCCCCCCTCTCTTCTCTCAGCTTATAGCCCATATGTTTTGTCTCACTTACTGCTACTTCTATTATTCTGCTTATGTTTTTTTCATAATTGCTTTCTACACCTTTTTTTTCTGCAGTCGTTGCACCCCTTACTTTTGTAACAGATCCTCTTCTGCTTGCTTGTGATTTTTTATTTTGTTTAGGCTTAATGAATATTTGTGCAGATGGCACTTCTTCACCAACTAATAAAAACTGATATATTTTTCCGCTTTTTACTTTTAAGAAAAAATTAATAGGTTTTTCTACTTTTAGTTTTAAGTATATATCGCTCCCATTTATCGCATATTCTATCTCGTTTTGTGTGAATTGTAGCGATTCTATCTCTTCCCCTTCAAAATGCATTCTACTCACTTCGTTTTGTGATGCGACTGCATATATCTGATCATTTGCTCCTGCGTAATATACTTGAACTCCTGATATGCCCTGTCTTTCTGCTGGCTTATCATTTACTTTTCCTTGTTCTACACTATTTTGCACTTCTACTGCACTTGCTTTAGCCATAGGTATTACGCTGATTGCCAGAATAACTGCTGCCTGCACACCCACCCTCAAAATACTACTTTTTCCCTCACAAGGAGTTAATTGTGATTTTTTTACCATCTCGATACTTCCTTTTATTTCTTGGTTATTAGACATCTTCAACCTCTCCTTCTTTAATTGACAACAACATTACTCTCCCGCTATGGTTAATGAATTTATACTCGTAGTTTTTTAACTCTCTATTGACCTTTTTCTCACCCAGATATGTCTCAAGATAGCCTATGATAGATACCTTATTTGATTCACTTTCTATCTTATATTCCACTATGTCTGAAAAATGGTAATGATATCCCTTTTCCTCTATATCTTCGCTTAATTCTATAAGCTGCCTATTCAATGCCTCTCTTCCTCCATGATCAGCTAACTCCTTTAACAGGCCAATTTGCTTTTCATAATTTCCTCTATTCATTCCAAATAAGATACTATGGACTTCTATTGCTCTTAGCCTCAAATAATCCTCAGATACTTCATTACTTGATATCTCCATCTTACTTGCAATTGTTGGTAGCAGTATAATTTTGCTATCTTTTTTGTATAAAAAAACCAACATTCCTAAGTTGCTTATAAGCATGGTTATGAAGCCAAGTGTTATAATATTTCTCGTGAATCTTGCCTTATTCTGATTTTTCACTTTTCCTCCTTATCTTCATTTTTCTACCATATCCTTTAGCTCCTTCCTTAATTGGATTAAGCTCAGTCGGGAGATACCAATACAATACTCTGGCTACACTTCTGATAATTGATCTTTTTTTGTACCTTTGGTATATATAGCCTGCAAATGGTGCACCCACTATCCCAAATAACGACGCTTCAAACAAAAAGAATAGTAGCCATGTCACTACCCCAACAATCACCGTATCTATAGGCATCCCTATTGCTCTCATCGGATTGTCCAAGGTCTTTGGTATTTTAAATCGCTCAACTCCCATTCTACTCCCTTTTTAAAAAAACAATCCTACTATTCCACTCACTGAACCTAGCAATAATCCAAGTATCAGGGGTATTAAGATCTGCTGCCACTTGAAACCTGCCACTCCCATTATCACTGATAATATTACTGATACACCAACAATGAGCTTTCCAAATCCTCCAGTTACCCAACTTTCTATTTTAGTATAGGCATCTAAAAATACCGCTCCGTCTCCAGTTTTAGCTGCACCCGCTGCATAAGTTTCGGGGCATATTGCAATTGCCATAACAGCACATGCTCCTAAGCATATTGCTTTTTTTGTTTTGCTTAAGGCCAACCCTTCTTTTTTGTTTATTTCCTTGATTTTTGGCATAGTTTTATCCTTTATTATTTTAAACATTTTTTTATTTTTATTTATTTAGTTATTTTTCAGATGAATTCTTTCGTAATTTTATGGGCTTCCTCTTTTTAACTTTATATGGTTTTTCATCTCCTCATTTAGGCAAATTAATTTGCTTTTTTGATTTATCGTTTGATTTATTAATATTCCCATTATAACTCCTCATGATAATTTGCACATATCTTTATGGCTTCCTCATTTGCACTTAATATGCCTGATATATCTACTCCTTTACATTCTTCTTTTTGACTACTACCCACACATTCTTGCCTCACTTCATATTCACTAATGCTTTCTTCTATATTTCTAAGAATATTATCTCCCACTGGCTCTGTAAAATCTAATTTACATTTCTTTGATATTTCAATTATTAAATCTTGCTTATATTTAAGCATTCCACCTTTTTCTAAATCTATCTTGAATTTGCTCAGATATGTTTCTAAATTTACACATTCCTCAAGCCCATATTCTTCCATGCTCCCTGCTAATTTTACAATTATATTTGTAACTTTCTCTAGTTTTTCAAGATTGCCTGCACCTCCACTTTTATCTAGTGCTTTTTCCAATAATTTTATACATTCTTCGCTTTCTTTTACTAATTTGAGCGAACTCTCAAATCCCATCTTTGCATAGCTTTCTTCCAAACTACTTATGCTGCTTTCAAATTCTTTTGATTTTATTTTTACTTTGTATTTAGAAAACTTATCTAGTATTTTGTTCATCTCTTCTTGGTTGAATTCTCCTATCCTTGTTTTATATTTTTCCTCCAACACCTTTATATTATTCTTCTCTATTTTACTTATAGTAAATGGTGAGATATTTAATGATTTTAGCTCTCTTGCAACCTCTATTAGTTTGTAAAGTGGCTCTTTTGCTATGCTATATTTAAACTCTACATATGTGCTTGTTAATGCTTTAAGTTCTTCTACACTTATACTTACAAAGCCTTTCTCCCACTTTTTTAGCAACTCTTCTATACCTTCATACTCTCCCTTTGTAATTTCTGTGCTGCTTTCATATCCAAGTAATTTTATTTTTTCTTTTAACGCCTCTAGCTTCTCTATTATTGCAGCCTCCCCTCCTTTTGTAAGATATGAAATCCATCCTTGATCGCCACTTGCTTTTTTTATTTCTATCTCCTCAATCAAATTCAATACATTTTCCATTTCCCCGATACTCATACCTTTAAGTGTTAATCCCAACGTCTTTGGTATTAATTTTAGGACTTTGATATCTGATGCTTTAATATCTTTAAAATTCAAGCTCATTGCTTTAGATAGCATCATTATTTTCTCCACTTCTCTTTCGTCTATTTCTACAATCCCTGCATACTCAAAGCCCTCAATTGCTTCTTTTATTGCACTCTTCATGTCGCTGCTTACTGCACCACTTGCCATATCTGCTCCAAAGCTTGTAAATGTGTTAAGTATTCTGCTAGCCTCACTCTCACTGATTTCAAAGATATTTTTATCAAATTCCTTTAGCAAATTTGTGATGCTATCGTATTTTGATTTCCCCTCTTTTTTTGCGCCTTTTTCAAAGGGGTCTATTTTGAATATATTTAATAATGAGGGTAGCTTATTTATACTTACTCTTAAATTATATCCTGCATCTGTTCCTAGAGCCTCTTCTGATGCCGAATTAATTAGATTGCTGATTTTTGCTATTTGTTCAGCTGTTGAATTAATTATATCTTCCATCTCAAACGCTTCTAAAATTTGCTCTGTTAAGCTTATTTCTCTGATACTTATTTCATTCCACTCCTTATTCGTCGCTGCTTCTAGCTTCTTTTTTAAAGCCCTCATTTGCTCAGCAGTTTCCTCGTCCATCTCACCTAAATTAAATTCTATTCCCTTCCTCTCAAACCACCTCTTCACCTCTAATCCTTCATCTCCATTTCTCTTGCTTAATTCCAATTCTTGAATTATTACTGATAACCCCTCTAGCTCCTTTTGATTCACCTCCTCTAAGTCACTTTTAAAACTTTTTATTATTTGCAGTTTTGAATTTAATTCTTCTGCATTTTTTACTTCTGTTAGCTTTAAAATCTCTACTGCCTTTATCTTTTTCTTTAGTTTAAAACTTCCTCCTTCCTTTAAATCAATGCCGAATTCTTTGATAATTTGACTCAATATCGCACTACTCTCTTTCTTCCAATTACTAATGCTTTTAAGATTAAACTTTCCTAAGAAATCGCTTATTTTTTTGAGTTCTTTTGATTCTAAAAATGTACTCCCACTATACCCCAGATCTTCGATAATTTTTCCCACTTCACGGACATTTTTAGCTTCTTCCTTGCTCAATGTTAGATTAATTCCTAAAGATATTATTAACTCTTTGTAATTCTCCGCCTCTGCTTTACTTAGCTGCTTTAGATTATTCAACCCTGTTAATTCATATTTTTTAATTTTATATAAATCTTCAAGTGTTAAATCCTTCAGTTCTTTGCTAAAACTACCATATATACTTTTAATTTTATTAAGCTCCTTGCTATCAATTATATCTCCTCTACCTGTAGTAAGATCAAGGTTATATCCGTGTAATTTACCAAATAGATTGATGATTTCTAGCTTCTCCATTACTTCGTCATCTGTTTGGCTTTTTAGTTTTATTCCAAATGTTGAACTGACCTCTAAAATGCTTAACAATTCTTCTTCAATAATAGAATTATTATTGCCGCTTACTCCAAATTCCTCATATATTGCTTCTAACCTCTCTTTTATTGATTCATTTAAATCATCATTTTGTGCCAATTCCAGAGCACTCATTTGTGCAATTAATCCTGTGCTAAAAGACGATTTCTCAATATCTATGCCAAACCGCTTTTTTGTATATTCTCTGATATTCATGCTTTACTCCTTTTTAATCTGTTTTTTATATTTTATGCCTACTCCATATTGCCCAGAGAACCATTTTATTGCTGACTCTTTATATTCATTCTGCAATTTTTGAATTACTATTTCTTCCTTGCCATTTTTATTTAACATATCGATATCCTCGCTTATCTTCTGTTCAATTTTACTCCACATATTAAGCATAACTGCTTCTAATATTTCTTTGTTGCCAACCTCTTGATACCCTTTCTTATCATTGTTTTCTTGCTGCTTTTCTTGGAATTCTTTTACTCTTGATTTTAACAATTCTACTTTTGTTTTTGCTACATCCCTTGCCTTTTCTATTGTTATATTTCCTCTTCCAAATTCTAAATATAATCCCATGATATAGTTAAAATCTAGCTCGCTTTTATCTAGCTCTGCATTTGTTTTTAACATATCGTACATCTTTGTTTCGCTTTTTAGATCAACCCCGCCGAAATTTACTGAAGTGAAGCCGTCTAAATATAAGCTACTTGGATCTGGCCAATCTACTTTACTAAATTTTTTTGCATTTTTTTCTGTGTATGGGCTGTGATGATTTATTCCTGATGAACTTGCGCTTTCACCTCCCGCTGCATTACTTGTATTATTTACTGCAGATAGTGCTATCACTAATAATGCCGCTGCTTTTATGTTTTTTATTATCATTTTTCTTGTTTATTTTATTATTTTTATATTCCCTTTATCACTAATTTTTAGATAGTATATCCCCATACCACCATCTCGAAATTCTGGTGTAGTTACCTCTACTATGCTTCCATAATAAAGCTTGTTTTCATTTTCTTCACACTATTCCATTACTTCTCTATTAGTAATCATCACTTCATAGGTTGTATGAAGCGTAATAATGCTAAATCCTACCTCTTTATTAAAATCTTCAAGAACTAAATTTTTGTTTTTATTTTTTCTTGTCATATTTAAACAAGGTGAATATATTATCTCACCTTTAATCGTTATTGGATTATTTTTAATCATTGCTTTCCTCATTATTTTTTAATTATAATTTTGATTAATTATGTTATGATCATCGTATTGCTGCATATTTCTATGTAGCAATACACTAGGCAACTCTATCCCTGTGACCTTAATTTTATCATTATTAATTTCATCAATTTTTTTTGCTAAGAGTTGCCTAGACTCAAGCTTTGTTCTATTAGTATATTTTTTCATAATATATGATTCAAATAACGTTTTTCTCATCCCTTCATACTCACTTAAATTAAAAAAACTAAATTTTGGAATATGCCTCAGTATCCTTCCTAATTTATAATAATCGTTATCTATGTTATATTTTTCTTCATTTATATATTCTGCAAATTCTTGCTGCTCTATTAACTCATCTATATTGGTTCGTATATAATCTGATACTTTATTTTCTAACTGATTTATTTTCTCTTGCTTCTTAAGCTCATTATTTTTAGATATATTATTCATATCTAATTCCCTATCTCCCACTCCATATTCTCCATTTAAGATTTTTTCTATAGTTTCAGTTTTAATTAACCAAGAAAACACCGCCTTAAACCCATTATTTGTTTTCTTTTCTCCCATTAAAAATTGGCTACTATTTGCTTTACAAGCATATTCTCTCCAATTATTTAAATCACTATTAAATACTGTCTTATAGAGCTGTAATAACCTTGGTTGGTTATTTTTATTATTATAAGCTTTGATTGGTTTTACTGAGTGTTCAAATACTTTATTCCATAACTCCACCATTTGTATTGCTATTTCATTATAAAATGCATCTTGCTCTTTAACCCTATCCATTTCTCTTGAAGATTCTGTTATAATTTCTTGAGCACCTACCTCCAATACGTTTGTTTTAACTGGATTTTTATTCCTAAAATTTAGCCCCTTTTGAATTATTGCTTTATTACCATTTTCATCAGTTGAATTTCTAATTATTTCTTTTAATCTCTCTTCTAAACGCTCATTTACCCTATTCTCAATTATTTCTTCCACTAGTTCATTGATTCCTTTTATTTTTTCTAACTCTTCGATTTGTGCTGAATAATTGTTTTCATTTAATTTATTCTTTTTAAACAAAAGATTTATTTTATTGTCTTGCTCTTTTATCCCACTTATTTTTTCTAACTCCTCGCTTCTTTGCTTTTTCATTACAATTTTTATTTCTTCTTCTTTCCATTTAGAAGAAGAACTCTTTGTTAAAGAACTCTCTGTTACTTTAATGTTTTCGTCATTTTGACGAGTAGTTATAATTTGCTCGTCAAAATGACTAGCCTGATCTTCTAATGTAGGAATATTGCCATATACTCTAACATTCAATTCATTGTATTCTTTTTCATTTAATGAATACCATTTAGTATGTTGGCTTTTTTTAAAATTGGCCTTTTTACTCCTAATTAATTTTTTTTCCTCTAAAGATTTAATAGTCCTATATATTTTACTCTCACTCCAATGAGGAAAGTGTTGACTATGCCATGATGAAATTGAATTATATATCCATTTCCCTTCTTCTCCTTCAAGCTTATGAGCATTTCCCTTACTATAAGCTGCTATTCTTTCAAGTATAATCGCTTCTGGTTCTCCAATCGCCAACGCTAAAGCTGGTTTAATTATACTAAAACTAGTTTGACCCATTTCTTATCTCCTTCATTTTATGTCTATTAATAAATAATTCTTCATATATTCATATGTTCATATGTAATTTTATAAAATTACTATATAAAAAATTATTTTATTTGAGGCATTTTAAGAAGAAGCTTGATATTTTTTTGAACCACTGTATTATCAGTGTTGTCTGCGTTCTTGGCTTTCTTCTTGAGAGCCTCGAACCTATAGTAATGTTTTTTGCTATATTGTCAATATAAAAAGACAATTTAATGTTATTTTATGAAAAATATAAAGTTTGATGCTTGTAAATCTATCTCCAATAGATTGAATAAAATAGAAGAGTATAAGGTAAATAAGACTCAGTTCTCCAGAGAATTAGGGATGGATAGAGAGACCTTGCTTAATATTACATTGGAAAAAATAAAAAATCCTGGAATATATACTCTTGCACACATAGCTGATTATTTAGAAATTTCTATTGATGAGCTAGTTGGAAGAAGAACGCCTGCACAAAAAAATACCAATCGCTCTACTTTTTTATCACAAAATTTACAATTTGAACCAACTACCTACGCTGAAATTAGTAAATTAATTACAGATTATATAGAAAAAAATAAAATAACCGCATCTTTTGATCAAATACTAAATGCTCTTGATAGCATCTATGATTACTCTATTAAACAAAATACAAAAAAACCCGATACTAAATTTGCTTATTGGATTTTAGATAAGCTTTTTTCTTAATGTATTATCATTTCTGCTGGCTCCTCTAGTATAATCAACATAGTTAATGATTTTCCTTCAATTTCAAAAGACCACTGGTTCATTTTAAATATTTTTTCTATTTTTTTTAATTCATGTTGTTGCTTATCCTGATATTGAAGAGCTTTCCCTAATTCCATAAAAAAATTATCAAGTTTAAATTCAATGCTAATAACCTTCTCACTTGCTTTTATATATGTATTAAGTTTACCCTTCTCATTTAAAAGTCCTATTAATATTTCTGTTATATTTATAATAATTGTATAAATATATACTGCTGAAACATTAATTAATAATTCTTGTTGTTGCGATTCTATTTTTATTTTATACTCTATGCCAGCTTTATAGCACTGTAGAGCAAAAAAATCTTGCATATCTGGTTTTAACTTTTTTACTGTTAAAACAAAATCTTTTTGCATATTTTTTTCTTCACTTATCATTCTATCTAATTTGTTTTTAACATTAAAGTTCTTCTCTATTAATGGTATCAATAATTGATACTGCTCTACTAATTTTTTTTCTTTCTTTATATTATTTATATTTAATGACAAAATTCTATTATCGAAAAACTCTTTCATCCCACTCATCTTTCTTCTCAATATAACAAATGATAGCAAACTTATATAAGATAAAACTAATAGCAATACTAGCATTTTCTCTATAAATAGCTTTAACTCAGGCCCATGGACTGTAAAAAATACTAAAGCTGCAACTATATAGCCTAACATTATATTAAATATTATTTTCTCCCAACTATATAAACCAGCTAACAATAACATTGTTACTACAAAATTAAACGCAAACATTGTCGCTGTATTTTGACAAAAATATAAGTACATTGAGAAAAATGGGAAACAATACCAAAATAAAGTTATTAAAACTATACTCTTTAATTTCGACTCCTTATCAAACGCCACATCTATATATGCTAACAATATTCCTATTAAAACAATTGAAATATCTATATAAAAAGATGGGGTAAATGCGTTGTTACTAAAGTTTGATGCCAATACAAATATACTTATAGGCAATGATCCATATCCCAGTTTACTAATTGGAATATTATTATTTATCACCATTCTATTTGCTTTTCCTATTATTTCCTCTACTTTTGCTTTAAATAATTTTTTATTTATTTTTACTTTTGAAAAACCTATATATGCTATTATACTCATTGCTAGACTTATCAAAAACACCCCATTCTCTAATTTTGGAAATAGAATCTTTAATACTAAATAACTAACAATACCTATTAATGAACTACTCCAATACATTACCTCTCTTTTTTGCTTAAAAAATAACCCTAAGAAAAATGGCGCAAATATAGCTGAAGAATAAAACTGTCCAAAAAATAATATTATCTCTAATATACTTTTACTTTTTATAGCTATAACAATTGCCATAAAACCAGTCATCAATGACATTAGTCTGCATAAAAATACCTTCTTCTTATCTTTTATCTCTTTACTCAGTATATCGTTTACAAATATTATTGAGGATGTATTTACTAAAGAATCTGCTGTTGATAATATTATTGCAATTAATGCCACTCCAAATAATGCATATCCTATATCACCACTCATATATTCTCTCATTACCAAAAATACTGCGTTATCACCAATTATATTAGGGTGTTTAGCTAATGCTATTCCAGATATAATAAGAACCATTAATATCGATAACCCACTTACCAACGCCATAGCATTTACTGCCATTCTATTTTTTTGCGTATCCCTTCCTATTAACATCCTATGTATAAAATCTGCACTGCCATCCGGCAACAATGAATAAATTAATAAGCCTGTAAAACTCATTAACGTTATATCTTTAATATAACTTGCCTCTGGCACTGCTTCTAATACTGCTTGTATACTTCCACCATTGTCCTTTAGCAATCCCAATATTATAATTGGTAATATGATTATAAATATTAAAAATTGAACAATATCTGTCTTTATAACTGAATCAATCCCTCCAATAGTCGTATATATAATTATTATTACAAATGCAATAATGCTATTGATAATCAAATCATATCCAAAAATATTACTAAAAATTACTGACAATCCTTTAATCTGCATAGATAACGCTCCTATGCACATTATATAAGCCATTAATGCAGTAAACTTCCTCGGTAAATTCCCATACATTTTATCTATTACCTCAGGTAATGAATAACAACCATAATAATCTTTTAATCTTGGTACTACAAATATAGATGTAATAACATAACCTATTGGCATAAATAGTAATGTTACTATGTATATCATTCCTGAATTATACGCCATTCCTACTTCTCCTATTGTACTACCACCTCCCATTAATGTAGCAACTACTGTTGCTGACATTGTTATCTTTGTGTATGGTTTTGATCCCAATGCGTAATCCTTAAAACTTTTTATTTTTTCTTTAAAAAAAACTCCTATTAATAAAAAAGATAGTAACGATACGTAAACTATTATTTCTTTTGTCATTTTTTTGTTTTTAAATAAATTACAATATTCACTATATTAGTGATGTGCTTTCTTTAAAAAGTTATCAGATTATTTTAAATATTTCATACTATTAATTTGATTTTCTTCTCCGATCTTATTTCTAATTAAATCCCTCATCTCTATTCTATCCATTCCCATATATTTTTTCACAACATATGAATCAAATAATGTTTTTCTCATTTCTTTATATTCGGTTAAATTAAAAAAACTATATTTAGGTATTTGCTTAAATATTTTACTTATTTTATAGATATCTCCATCTTCTTCATAACCACTTTCCCTTACATAGTTTTCAAATTCTTCTTTTTCTTTACTCTCATTTATGTTTAACCTTAATCGCTCCGATACTTTATTATCTATCTGATTTACGGCATCCTCTTTCTTAATCTCTTCGTTTTTTGATATATTATTCATATCCAACTCCCTATCTCCCACTCCATACTCACCATTTAAGATTTTTTCTATAGTCTCTGATTTAATTAACCATGAAAATATTGCTTTGAAATTAGTTTTAGTTTTCTTCTCTCCCATTAGAAATTGACTACTATTGACTTTACAGGCATATTCCCTCCAATTATCTAAATCACTATTAAATATTGTTTTATAAAGCCGTAGTAAGGTTTGCTCGTTCTTTTTGTTATTATATGCTTTGATTGGCTTTATAGAATGTTCAAATACTTTATTCCATAGCTCTATCATTTGTTTAACTGTTTCTTTTTCAGAAACATTTAATTTATCTTCTTCTTTTAAATTCTTATTTAATATATTCTCACATTTCTTATAAGAAGATTTATTTGTATAGTTATTCTTTGTTATTATGATTTGTTGGTTTTCGACAAATCGATTTGTCGACCTAGTTCCCTTACTTTTAGAGTTAATATCGAAATCCTGATTTGGGGTATTTTTATTAGCCAAAGAAACATTATTAATTTTATTAAAAGGAGATATGTTGGTAATGTTTTTTTCAATACCAATCTTTTTTAATAATTTTTCATATTGATTATGATCAACTGTATACCATTTAGTGTGATTCCATTTTTTTGCATTAACTTTAATTGATTTTATTAAACCTAAATCCTCCAAAGATTTAATAGTTTTTCTTAATTTATACATAGACCAATAGCTGAATTGTTTATGCCATTCAGCTAGTGAATTGTATATCCATTTTTCTTTCTGTCCCGCTATATCTCTACCGCATTTGGATATCCAATATAATATTTGATTTAGTAAAATAGATTCGTTTTGTCCTAAATATGTAGCTATTTCCTTTGATAATAGATGTATCGCAAAATTATTCATATAACTCCTTTAATAAAGTTGTTGTAAAAGAAGTCATTCTTAGGTATTATAACGGTGTGAATGTAAAATATCTAAGGATGCTTCTTGTAAGTAAAACTCTTAGTAGATTAAAAAAATCTTCCTGTATTTATGGAAGATTTTTTTTGTCGCCATATGGCGACTCATGCCCAAGCTTTTTTATTATAGTCTCTTTTATAGTATTTATAATATAGTCACAATCCTCCTTGTTATTTTTTAGATGGTTGTTAATAAAATCTGAAAATTTAATAATATATTTATTTTCTTTGTTTTTTGATAAAGAAAATAAATGGTTATTATTATAATATGTTTTATAGTTTTCATGGATCTGGTTTGTATTTTTACATAGGGATAGTTGTTTTTCAATCTCAAGAATAAGTTTATTTGCTCCTATTTTACCTGAGTTAATTTTTTCAGCTAAATTTAGTATAATATTAATATGATCGTCACCTTTTTGTGACATTCTACTAATTTCATAAGCTGTTCTAGCCGTAACATTTTTGAAACTTTTTATTTTATCACAAATAACTTGAGGGATTTTGGAAAAGGATAATAATCTTGTGACTTGTTGTTTACTAATACCAAGAATTTCTATTAGATCTTTTTGAGTGATAAGACCATTACTTATTTTTTCAGAGTAGCTAGTACCTTTTGCATATTCAGATAAATCATCTCTTTTTTCATTTTCTATAGCTTGTATAAGAGCTGCTGTTTTATCATCAAAGTTTTTTACAATAACTCTTAAATTTATTCCTAGTAATTGTGCTGCTCTCCATCTTCGTTCTCCAACTATCAATTCATAGACGCCATTATCTTTAGTAGGCCGTACGATACAAGGTTGTTGCTGTCCTACAGATTGAAATGTTTGTGCCAGTGCCTTTATATCACCCAACTCATTTTCAGGTCTGTCTTTAAATTTCCATCTGATTATGTTACTTACATCAATTTCAATTATCTTTTCATTATTACTTGAGGTTTTAATATATTTGTCAACTGTAGACGATATATTTTGTGTTGCTCGTAGCTCATTTAATACTTGTATAGTTCCATTTTGAGAAGAAGAGTTTTTATTATTATCCATTTTTTACCTCATTTGTTTGTGATTCCCAAATCATTTTTATAGCGTCTAATATTTCATTAAAGACACTTTCTAGGGATTCCATGCCTCTTTTATAGCTTTTTTTCGAACTAGGATTAAGTTCATATAACGAATTAAATTTTGATGCTGCTAATTCTATTTCTGATGAATATACAATGTCGCGTAATAATACATATGATCCGAAATGTTCTCTAATAGTCTTAGCTATTCTTTGGGAAGATTTATTATTTGGGTTCTTTGAAATTAAAACTCTAAAAAAATCTAACTCTTTGATCTTATTTGAATTTTCTAAATGCTCAGTAAGAGTATGGCAAAATGTACAAAAAGAAGCTAAGTCAGGTAAAGCAGGGGGGACAGGAACTAAAATAGAGTTGCATGCATTTATTGCATTAAGTGTCAATATATTTAAGTTTGGACCGCAATCAATTAAAATAATATCATAATCATTTTTTACATGGTTGATTGCATTAGTTAAGCGATCATCGGGGAAACCCAATTTTTTAACCTGGTTCATTTGCTCTTTATAGTCAGTGAGTTTTATTTCTACGTCAGTTAAAGATAAATTTCCTGGTATTATATCAATGCCAGGAAAATAGGTTTTTTTAATTAAATTTTTTATATTAACACTTGTTTCTAATAGAGCAGGACGTATAGTTTCTTCTGGAGAAACTTCTAAGTCAGGAATAAAACCATAGTACAAGCTATCGGTACCCTGTGCATCCATGCCGATTGAAAGAACTCTTAACCCTGCTAATGCAAACTTGTCAGCAATGCTTTTACTAATAATTGATTTTCCTACCCCACCTTTAAAATTTGCTATAGCCATTATTACTGGAGAGCTGCCAGAAGGTCTTTTAAATCTTGTATCTGCTTTATCTCTAATTTTATTAATTAAATCTAAGTTATAAAAACGAACACCATTTATTTTATTAGGTTTAAATTCTTGATTTTGTGTTTCCAATTTTCTTAAAAATGCATCTGATCTTTGAGTTAATTTACAAGCTTCCTTCATTCTAAAGGTTCGTAGGGATTTTTTATTTACAGCCCCTACATCATCTGTAATTTTTCCCGCTAGTATATCTTGTCCCAATTTACTAAACGCTTCTAAAACACATTTTAAATCTTCTACTCCATATTGAGTTAATTGATGGTTCATACCGTTTATCTTTGAATAATAAAATTATATATAATTTTGAGTATTACATTATCTAGTTCGGTAATGCAAGAGATTATTGTGCATAAAGGTGAATAAAGAATCATGCACATACTAATAAGTGAATATTGTGCTATTCTTTTGCTACACAGCTTTCTTTAGGGTGAGTCATTTAAATGCCTATGAAAAAGTTAAATGGTTAGTTAAGTGTGAGTTTTGTATTTTTGTACTATTATTTAATAAACGATTCATTTCTCAAGAAAATAACAGTGATAGCCTCTTAAGGCACCTTTTTTTATGTATTAATATTTATTCAATAACACGTCTTTTTTATTTTTTAATCAATTAAGAAGGAGCTTGTTTAAATTTTATTGGATCTTTGGACATTTTTTGTTAAAATATTTTCCGCCACAATATCATAGCTATGAGAAAAAAGCTTTTCCTCTAGATCTAATTTATTATTTATATTCAATTTATCAACCGCATATGCAGCAGTATCAGCTATCTCATAAATTGTTTCAATAGCTATTTCTCTTTGCTTTAATTTTGTCATCCCATGTATAGTTTGTAGGTTATGTAGCCTATCTAACCCTTTTATTAATAAAGCTTCGTAATCTGTAGTATCAAAAAGTTTATTTATAACTTCTCTAATGGAAATTTTTGTTCCATCAAATCTCCTTGTTAATCTTTCTACAATGGTTGCTATTTTGAAATTAAATTCTTTTTTTATAAGTTTTACAGAGCATCTACTATCTTCAACTACATCATGGAGTATCGCTGCAACTATTAGATTAGTTTTAAAAGAATAATCAGATACCATTGCTGCTACTGCCAATGGATGAGAATAATAAGGCTCTCCTGTTTTTCTCTTTTGTTTCCCATGCCATTTTTTTGTAAAGATTATTGCCTTTTTTATCAGCTTTATATCAACTTTCTCCTCGTGATATTTATTCATAGCATGAAGTTTAAAAAGCAGATTACGTGAGTATTTGCACTTTACATCGCAACCTTTGTATTGAGCAGGCAATGAATAACGATATTTTTTCCTTTCATTTGTAGCATCTATATTAGGATATTTGTAATAATAACCATTTTTTATCTCCAGATTTCTTATATAGTAAAGACTCCACAAATAACCAATTATAGCTGGAGTAAATAAAATCCATAAACCATAATGCCCAAAATAATTTTTTAATGGAATTAACCCAAATGATGAAATGACAAATCCCAATGGGAATGCAACCCCATATGCAATAGCTGCAGAAGTAAAGCGTTTACTAATAGGTAAGTATTTAAGTAATATTGAATCTAAAATCCCACTAGTTGCAACGCATAAAGATATAATTATGCATCGCAGAAAAAACAAAGATGTTAAACTTGAAATATTATTAATCCAATATGGTATAAATGGAAAAAAGCACAGAAAAAATAAAAGATTAGCTATAGCAACAGTAACAGGGTGTATTTTTTTTAACAAGATACACTACAATTACTGCCCATATAACAACAAATACTGCTACTTTTAAATTTTGATTAATGACTTGCTCAGCAGTCATACTAAATAACTCTTTCATAAAATCACCTAAGTACATGTAGGTAACATAAAAACAAATAGGGGAATAAAATTCAGTAAAAAAATAAGCCAAAACGGTTTTTTTATTTACCTTTTCCTCATTAATATCTCTAGTTTTTGTTATCTTTACATTTTTCTTACCTTTTTCCATTTTAATAGCAATTCTGCGCTTATAATCTGCAAATTCTGGTGTCTCTCTAAGCCTCCTTCTTGCAAGTACACCAAATGCTGCTATAACAGCGCCTGCCCAAAAAACCATCCTCCAATTAAGACCAGATGACAACACAAAAGAAGCTGTGGCTAAAGCAAAAAATCCTCCTAAATGTGCGGCTACACCCATCATACCAGAAGCCATGGATTTATAAGGGTATTTTAAAAATTCTGCTAAATAAACTTGTGCACCCATAGATTCACCCATGGAAGAAAAACCTTGTAACATCCTACACAATATCACTATGATGCTTGCAATTATTCCTATTTCTACATAAGTAGGGATTATTGCCATAATTACACATGTACAAGCCATGATAAAGGTCGTAAACATTATTGTAAATTTTCTACCTTTGTAATCCCCAATTCTACCAATTACAAAACCACCTATTGGTCTTAAAATATAGGTTAAACAAAATGCAGTTGCTCCTAATAATTGCGCAATTAAAGGGTCAGTTTTTGGAAAAAAAAGCTCATTCAAAAGTACTGCCATATGGACATATAGATATAAATCAAAAAACTCTAAAAATGTTCCTATACAAAGAATTCCGATGACTTCTTTTTG
>JBGCDJ010000018.1:0-25003 GCA_045105275.1 Candidatus Midichloriaceae bacterium | reverse complement strand
TTTTAAATCTCTTTGAGCGGCAGAAACCTCTTTTAAAACATTTTTCCATTGATCTTCAGAAGACCTTATTATCCTATCTGATTTCATTGTAGCATTAGATACAGCGGTCCCAGTATATACATCTAGCTTTCTTTTAACATGGTCTATATCATCTTCAAGATTAATTTCAGGATATCTAAATCCCTGTGTATCAATATCTCTAAAATTACTTCTGTTTTGCTCAGATACTTCTTCATATTTTTGATCCAAAATTTCTTGCACTTCTTCATGCACTTTATAAAGATCCGGAAATAAGAGCATAATTTCAAATGCAATATCTACTTCTTCTGCTGATTGAAATTCACCCCATTCTTCCTCTAATATTGTGTCTTTGACCATTGCAGTACCACCTAAAGTTATTATTTTAACTTACTCTGTCTTCAAAGGGTATTTTTTAATTTATATTTTGTCAAGAATAGGTGCTCCACTGACTAGAGCTACTTCATAAATTTTTTTGTTGAATTATTTGGGCTCTGTTGCACCTGTAATTAAATTTGCAAATTTTTTCTGAAATTTAAAGATTTTATAGCTTCCTTTTATAAACTTAAAATATTATGAAAATAATGGCGGAGAAAATGATTTAGTTATGATAAGAGATCTTGTCGAACACAATGTTGAAATTTTAAAATTGCAAAAAATGCATTTTTAATTAGAGTCTAGATGCTTCTATCACATGTGTTGAAAAGTAGATAAATATTTGATACCATGCGACAAATCATTGCGAAGCAATTTTTTTATTAGAATCTTAAATTATAGTAAATTATCAATATGAAGAATAAAAAAATAATGATGTGTGATGTAAATGTGCATCCTGGTGAAGTAGCTAATCTAGCATTGCCAATGCCAGAGCAATATTATTGCTCTCCCTTATATATGCCTATTAAAGTAATTCATGGAGAAAAAAAAGGGCCGTGCTTAGTTATATATTCTGTATTGAAAGGGATAGAGCTGAATGGTTTGGAAATAGCAAATAGGATTGTCAAATCTGTAACTCCATCGCAAATTTCAGGCACAATCATTGCAATTCCAGTGATGAACGTTTATGCCTTAACTCATTATCCATCTATTTTGCCAGCAGGCGATAATCTATCTAATTGTTTTCCTGGTAATGAACAAGGTTCGTACGGAGAGAGAGTTGCACATTTAATCACACACGAAATTTTTAAAAAAGCTAATTATTGTATAGAGTTGCAAACAGGTGGATTGAATCATAATATATTACCTCAGGTATACTGTAATTTTGATAATGCACGCACAAAAGAATTGGCAAAAGTATTTAGATCACCTGTAGTAACAAATGTAACTTTAGAGGGAAATAATTTACGTCAAACAACGGAAGAATTACAAATCCCACTGCTTGTATATCAGGCTGGAGAGGCTATGCGTTTTGATGAAAATGCTATCGACCTTGGTGTTAATGGTATAAAAAATGTTATGAGTGCTATCAATATGCTAGATAAAGAGACTGTACAAGAAATTAGTCCTATCTTTTCTAGAGATGAAGATTGGATTGTTGCACATAAAAGTGGCATTTTACATACTAATACTACACTTGGTCAAATAATAGAGAAAGAAGAAATTATTGGCACTATTAGCGATCCATTTGGTGCAGACATAATATGTCCAATAAAAGCGCCAAAAAAAGGCATTGTTGTTGGAGTTAATACATCTCCTCTTATTCATGAAGGATTACCAATTTTTAAAGTTGCTTCTTTCTTAGATTATGACAAGGCTGAAACAATAATTGAGGAGTGGGATAAAAAACAACCAGATAGTTATATAGGCTAAAAAGAGATGTATGATAATCAGTTAAAAATCAAAGGATTTTTTATTTGGGGCATTTGTGCACTATTTTTTTTATATGAATTTTTCTTACGCACTGTAATGGGTACCTATCAGCACTCACTCATGCAAGATTTAAATTTAACATCTTTTCAATTTTCTTTACTTAGTACGACTATTTTTTTATTAATTTATGGTATTATGCAGATACCAGCTGGTATTATCATTGATAATATTGGTTTAAAAAAATCATTATTGATTGCAGCTGTTTGTTGTACAATAGCGTCTGTAGGATTTTCTTATTCTCAAAGTTATTTTATTGCTATAGTGTGTAGGATGCTCATGGGATTTGGAGCATCATTTGGGTTTATTTGTTTACTTATTTCAGTGCATGATTGGATGCCACATAAGTATAGTGCAATATTTATTGGTCTATCACAATTTATTGGCACTTTGGGACCTATGTTGGCAGCTGGTCCCCTAGATAGCATATCAGGAGCAACAGGATTGAATTGGCGTTTTGTATTTTTATGCTTAGGAATTATAGGGGTTATATTAACAATACTAATTTTCTTTTTTGTAGAAAATAATAAGGAAGATGCAGGAAAATATGTAATTTTACATAGATCAGAAAAAATATATACCTCTATTTTAAGGTTATTTTTGAAAATGCAACCATGGTATATAGCATTGGTTTCTACATGTCTATATTTCACTATAGAGTATCTTTCTGAAAATGAAGGAAGGGGATTTTTAGAGTTAAAAGGCATTTCTAGCAGCTCAACCTCCTATATTATCACGGTTGCATGGGTGGGATATGCTATAGGTTGCCCGTTAGTAGGGTTTCTATCAGATCTTTTGAAGCGCAGAAAAGTAATGATAAAATTATGTGCTGTACTAGGGTTGATAGCAACTCTGATGATTGTGTATATGCAAAGCAAATTAAGTATGCAAATCGCCTTTTTTCTTTTAGGAATTAGTGCTAGTGGTCAGAGTATTGGCTTGGCAACAATAGCAGAGCAGTTTGAAAAAAGATTTATAGCCGTTGGATTTGGTTTAAATAATGCAATGATTACTGGATTTGTCGCAATTAATGCACCCCTAATAGGGTTGTTATTAGACCATACTATAGAAAAAACATCTGACCACTTAAATGCATATTTATTTGTGTTTAACATACTTATTATGATATCTATTGCTTCTTTGATTTTTTCTGTATTTTTTATCAAAGAAACATTCTGTAAATCTGCTGTTAATTTTACTTTTTTAACCCCTGAGAGAGCACTATAATGGTTCTGGTGTCGTTTTATAAGTTAAAAATATTATAAATTTGCAGTATTAAAATTAGGAATAAAAGGAGCGTTAGATTTAATAATGGCAGAAGGGGTGCAGTCTGAACGGCTGCAGAAATAGGACTTTAAGTATTGGAAGTATAGTTGATCACACTTATAGCTATAATTATTATTAAAATATTCTATTCAGGACAGCGATTTTACTTCATCCAATACGCATTGTTCTAAAATCACCTTTATCCAGATTTCCAGATTGCATCCTAATTTGTGAATTAGTAGATAGTGCTAGTAACTTTTTTATTTATTAACTTTTACAAGTATTATATAAATTATTCAAAAGATTAACGTATCTATTAATACAGCACAATAGGCTTAATTATCACTACTTATGTTAAAAAAATGAAAAATTTAGGAATGTTCAAAGCCATCCATGTTGCCTGAAAAGCACGAAAATAGGTGGATTGGTATTTATGTAATAAAATTACTTGACAGTGTGAAATTAATTACTAAAATCCACTGAAATTTAACGTAATGGTAATTGGTATGATCCAAAATGTATTAGGTGGGTTTGCTGGTGGATTGTTGGGAACATCTCTCAGTATTACTATTGCTGCATCTCCAGTGTTAGCAGCTTATTTTGTAGATAATGATACAGCTACTGTATTACCATGGTTATTGTTCATTACAATTCCCTCTATGTTATTTTCAGTACCTTTATTAAGTTCTGCAGGTGCAATGTTAGGAGCACATTATTCTAATATAGCAATATCTGGGTTTTTATTATGCGCTTCTCCCTTTGTATATAAATTCATTGTTAAGGATATAGCACATGATGTATTATCTTATGCAGATAATACATTTACTAAAATATATTATGATGCTCAGGAGTTAGTAGAAGAGTATAGTGCCCAGGAATTGGCTCAGGGGTCAATAGAAGAGTATAGTACGCAGGAATTGTAAATAGTATTAGTGTATTGATATGAATATTTTAAGTTATAAAAAGGCAGCATTTATTGGAACAACTGCAGGTATTATAGTTCCACTTATATATTTGGTAATTAAACCATTTAGTGATGATATTCTGTCAGTTAATGACAATGAATCAGTGGATAGTATGATTGATGAACTTATCAAAGAAAGAATGTATATACTAAAAGCGAAGTACAATATAGGCAAATGGGTATCTGGTAATTTACAATCAAAATTTAAAGAAGAAGATATAATAAAATTTATGTTCACAGAAGAGTTTTTACCTATTGCTCAACATATTGATTCATATGTACTTAAAAACCAAAGTTATGGAAAAAATATACCAATATTTTTTAATACCTTTAGAAGCCAATTAGAATATTTTCATAGTAAAGATCAAAAGGAGTTACTTGATTTAGGTAGTGGAATTGGTATGACAGTATGGAAAGGATTATTAAGTGGGTTCAATGTAACTGCTGTTGATTTCGCATATAATGAAGACTACGCTTTAAGCAATTTAAAAGACTATGTTAAATCTAGGATTCCAGAAGAAATTTATAAGAAAAATTTAGTTATTTCAAAAGCTAACTTACTAAATCTTGTTGAGGAAAGCCCAATTTTTCTTGAGAAGTTTGATCTAATAAATATACAAAATGTATTGCATTTTTATTCTTTGCCTTTAATCAACGACATAGTTAATGTACTGTATTCACTATTGAAACCTAGTGGAAGACTTGTCATAACAGCAGAATCAGCTAATAGTCTAGGACATATCAAATATATAAAAACCTATAATTGTGCTGATATTATAAAAGAATCAAATAAGTCTTTACCGCTCTCTGTATCTGTAGCAATTAGCGAAGATTATAATAATAAAGGGCATTATAATCGACAATGTAAAAAAATTGACACTAAAAAAAATACTGGTTATTTTCAAGAGGAACACAAATTACCAAATGGGGTTACCGAAACTATAAGTTTAAAAACAGTTTTCAATCAAGAATCTTTGCGTAATATCTTTCCTGAGGATAAATTTAAGGTTATAATAATAGAATCTTACAGTATGCACGTATCAGCGATACTTCAGAAATCACCTTGCATAGCAGAGAATAGTGAACTGTCAAATTTAGAAGGGATTTCTTCTGGCACTAATTTGGTTAATAATATTATATCTGAATTTGATAATTAGTAAGGTAACTTTGAGCAACTATGGTATTATAAAGAAGTTAAACATAAAAAACCCTCCAAGTTTAGCAAATTTTATGCTACAAAGCTCATTCAAGACTATCACTATTACTTTTATAACATTAATTTATTAATGTTCCTTATTTTTATAATTCATCATGAGATTCCGCCGTTGCTTTGTAATCATCAAAATATTCTGAAGTTTTTTCATGCGCAACATCTTCTGGTTTAATATCAATTTCTATAGGCTGAGATTTTTGATTATTTAAAAAGGTAGTTTGCAAATAATATTTATAGTGATTATCCTGACTCTTATCTTTTATTGTTTCTTTAAAAGAAGTATCATCTGGTTTCAATGTTGTAATTTTATTATTTTCAGCTACTCCTAAATAATTATACACATCAAAAGACAAGCGTTCGCAATTTTCTTTATCACTATCAATACTCCAAGTAAATGATAATGCCATCTTTTCCGTATCAAAGTTCTTGCTAATTAATACTGTTGAATCGTTGCAATGCTCAACTAGATTCTTTAAAGGCATATATAGCCTTGATATAACCGGAAAATGATCTGATGGATATTGTAATACATGTTCATCTTTAGCCCACTGTCTTGAAACATGTATTACAATTGCCTTGTTCTTCTCTGGATCTGAAAAAAAGGCATAATCTGGAATAAAAATATGATCTATTCTGTGGTAGTTATCCTCATGACCTCCACTCCAATTGTGAAAAGTTGCACGATTATCATTAGGATCAAAATTATTTTCTTCTGGCTTTGGTGCAAAAATATCAACTAAGCCATTATTTACTTTGCACCCCATACCTTGAATCTCAGTAGACTTCGAATTATCATTTGCCTTTTGACCAGAGCTACAATTAGCATTAAAATCCCCCATTAAAATTATTGGAAAATCTGGACCATCTTGTCTTATTTTATGTAAATTTTCATCAATTAACTTATAGCTTTCTCTTTCATCTCTCCCCACATTAAGATGAGTGTTACAAACAAATACGTTTTTAGCCTGTTCCATAATATTATTAAACAAACCACATTTAACATACCTAGGACCCCACTGATCACCTGTTACATCAAATGAATATTCTTTTTTTATGCTCCAATTATCAGATTTATATAATAATAATGGACCATTGCCAGGAACTTGATTATAATTTGAGTTATCCATATTAGATACAATATAATCTATCTGTGCTTCTCCGGCTTCCTGAATACCTATGAAATCTAGGGCACCTATTTTTTTACTACCATCAATATATTCTTTACCCTTTAAAATTGAAAGAACAAAATCTTTTCTTTCATTCCATTCTTTTTGCCTATCATCTCCACCTGCAGGAGAAATACGAACATTAAACGTCATGACATTTAATGATAAAGTATCAACATCATTCTTTATATAATTTGATTTTTTAGTCATAATCACACACTCCAAATAATTAAGGGTCAACTTTATTATTAATAATCTAACGCACAATATAAACATATCGTCAAGTTAAAAGAAATGTAACTATAGAGTGCCCCATATTTTAAATTTTAGGTAGCAATTATCATATAGGAGGATTCATCCTAAATAAATTTTTTAATACATACATATATATTGTTAGTATATTTACCAACATCTATACTAAATGTATTTTGTTCGATATCTATAATCTATCCTCTTTTTAATTTGACACTGCCAATGATAGTATTTATCATGCTAAGGGTGCTGTGACCTATACCATGTAGTATCTTTGGTAAAGGATGTAATTTATTCTTATATTTCTTTATTTAATTTAACAATGTTCAATATATTGTGTATTTCTTATTGATTAATATTAGTTAATAATATAACCTAGCGCTATGACTTGTTTATATAAATTTCAGATTGCATTTTTTCGATGGTGGCGTTTTAGTAGTTGTTAAGCGTCTTTATATAGTGTCGATGCTATATTATCGAAAATGTATTATTAATTATTTATGTAAACAGTTATGTCAAAATTTATTAAGTGTATCTTATTTACACTTGCTTTATTTATTTCTTCAAACCAAGCTCATGCAAAGGAAAATTATTATAAAATTGCTATCATAATGCCAATGAATCATCACGCTATGAATGACATAGTTGATGGGTTTAAAGAGTACTTAGAGAATGAGATAAAGGGAGAATATAAATTAACAATTTATAATGCTCAAGGTGATCCAAATTTAATGAAAACTATTTTTCAGCAAGTATCAAATAACAATTATGATGCTGTCGTGCCTATTGGAACAAATGCAACGCAATTAGCTATAAAAATGTTAAAAAAAGATAAGAATGTGGTAAGTATTGCAGCCGAGCTTTCTGAAGAAGATAAAGCAAAAAATGCTAACTTGACAAATGTCGAAGATGCGGTGCCAATGGAAGAATTTGTAGAATTTATAAAAACTTTTATTTTAAAACCTAAGTATTTAACTCTAATTCATAGTAACGATACTAGAATTTTTAACCAATCAAAATCACTAGATAGGCTTTTAAAAGATATTGGGTGTAATTTGCAAGTTATTTCAATTCAAAATATGCCAGAAATTTTTTCTGCATTGCAAAGTGTAAGTGAAAAATCACAGGCCATATTAGTTTTGAAAGATCATTTAGTAGTGAGTGCTATTCCTTCAATAGTGAACGTTGCAAGGAAAAATAATATTTCTGTTATTGCCTCAGATGAGGGTAGTGTCAAAAATGGTGCAGATGTGGCGCTTGGTGTCAAGGAGAAAGAATTGGGAATTATTGGGGCAAAAATAGTAGTGTCACAAATTGTTAAGAGTGACAAAATAAATAATAAATTTGACAGTAACCCTAATTTAATTATTTTTAAAAATAAAATTTCATTGTTAAAGCCACTAAAAAATGCTTTATATGATCAAGAATTAATTGTCAAAGGCTAGAATATGCAATCTGTGATAGACATTTTTCTACAGGGTTTTATACTTGTGCCATTGGTTCTGGGGATATATCTCTCTTATGAAGTAATGAAGATCACAGATTTAACAGTAGAGGGTAGTTTTGTTTTGGGGGCGGCTGTTTATGCAAGATTGATAATTGAATCAATAAATCCAGTTTTAGCGTTATTTATTGCTATATCATCTGGATCATTAGCAGGAATTGTTGTTGGATTTATACAAAGGGATGATAAAATTGACAGCCTTATTGCAGGAATATTGATGATTTTTATGCTATATAGTATAAATTTACAAATTATGGGTTCTCCAAATTTAACAACATACAATCACACAACTGTACTAACTTATATTAGTTATGTATTTCTTGATAATGCAGGTTTTTTATTTTCTGTATTATACGCTTTTTTCTGCATAGCAGTAGTTTATCTCTTACTGAATGTTCAATTAGGATTAAGAATAAGGGCTTATGGCGATAATAAAAATTTGTTATATAGGTTGGGTCATAATCCAGAGAAATATAGGTTGATTGGTTTAGCTTTTAGCAATGCGCTTGCTTCGGGGAGTGGGGCACTTACTTGTCAAATTTACGGATTTACAGATATAAATATGGGATTTGGTATAGCTCTCACAGCTATCGCAGCCTGGCTTATAGGGATTCAAACAATGAAAAAAATATTTAGATATAAGAATTTTTCAGTTAAAATTGATTGTATAGCATGTCTAATGGGGGCATTGTTATATTATTTAATTGTCACGCTTTTCCTGAGAATGGGGGTCAATCCGGTATATTTGAAACTATTGGTTGGACTTATTCTTGTAATTTTATTAAAAGTTATGTCGAACAAAAAACAAAAGCCATGGGAAAACAACTGTTAAAAATTAAAAACTTAGAATATATCTTGCCACACAATAATCAGAGGGTGCTTGATAATATTTCGTTAGATGTTGATTGTGGCGATTTTGTCGTTATTATAGGGCATAATGGCTCTGGAAAAAGTTCTTTGCTAAATGCAATTAATAAAAATATTTCTTTCACTAAGGGGGACATTCTATTTGATTCAAAATCAATTAAGTCCTTTGCTAATAAAGCGTACTTTAAAAAAGTAGCCACAATTACCCAAAATTTAAAAGAAAGTTTGTTTGAAAGTTTTTCAGTGTTTGAAAATTTTTTAATGCGATTAGAAAAGATAACTCCAAAAACGGATAATGATCTTTTTTATGACTTCATCACGCCTTATAACGAGAGTATGGTTTATAAAAAAAATGTAATGGTAAGCAAGTTGTCTGGTGGAGAAAAACAAACTCTAGCACTTGCACTTACATTAATAAATCCACCAAAATTATTGCTATTAGATGAGCATACATCCGCTCTTGATCCAAAGATTTCAGATAAGATTATGGATATGACAATTTCTGTAATGAAAGAGAGGGGTATCACATGTATTATGGTTACACATGATTTGGAGTACGCTGTGAAATACGGAAACAAAATTTATGCCCTTCAGGATGGCAAAGTATGTTATTATTCAGATAAAGATAACGGAGTATCAAAGCAAGAGCTACTTAAGTATTGTTTTTAGTATGTTTGAAATTACAGGGGAGAAAGTTAATGCATATTTGCAATCAACAAAAATCAAAGCTCTAACTCTTTGATTTTAAAAGATCTTAAAACCACTCCCCCTCAAATAGCGTCAAAACTACCTCACTTCTTGTTCATTGGCGCATCTGACCTAATCCATATTGGGATCTTGGTAAAACACACCCGCATTAACTTCATGATGAATAATCATTAGAAAAATATAAAGTTTTTGCAAACTTTATATTCCTCCGTCTGCAAACGCAGCAAAACTTGATAATACAACACTCAATGTTAGCGCTAATGTGAATAATTTATTCATGTCTGTCTCCTTAAAATATTAATTACGGTTACCCAATCTAAACGCTTGCAAAAAAAATGAAGTTTGTCAACTAAAATTTCTTATTTTTATAGAAATGTTTATAAAATATAGGTGTTTTGCTTTTAAAATCAATTTTTCAAAATAGATTGCTAATATAATTTTAAAATTATATATTATCTCAAATGCTTCTTTAGCTGAAATTTATATAATTTTGTAGGTACATTGTGTAAAACCATTATTTCTATTTAGGCGGCATATTTAGCACTATAAAAATAACTGCATGATAAAAATTCAAAAATTTTTATTGAAAAGAAATTTTTAAGTTGTATAAATAATTAGGTAAAATTTATTAGGTCACTTCATGTTGAATCCACAAAATTTATCAATTTTTGATATCTCATTGGTTGTAATTCATGTTTTCATATGCTTTGTAATTGCTTTTTATTATTTTAGAAAAATTAAAAAAGCAGATGATTTTTCGTTTGGTTTGAAAAATTCTTCTACCATTATGTTTGTTTGCACAATTTTTGCAACAGTGGTAGGTGCAGGCACAACAATTGGCTATATTGATGAGCTATATAACGGGGGAATTATTATTTTAATTTTCGTTTTATTACAACCGGTTTTTTGGCTTATTACCGCAAAATTGATAGTGCCAAAAATTTATAACTTGCAATTCTGCTCAACAATAAGCCAGGTTATGGAAAAGCTTTATGGAAAATCTGCTGGCTTTGTGACAGTTTTAGTCGCGATTATCGAAGCAATAGGTTTTATTTGTGTACAGGCGATTGCTGTTGGTGCGATGTGCGAGTATTTTTTTGGAATGAGTTTTTCACTGGGAGTGTTGATAGGGTATGTAATTATTTCAGTATACGGTATTGTGGGTGGAATAAGGGGTATTATGACAATTGATATTTATCAATTTATGATATTTTTTCTTATAATACCAATTGCCTATGCTGTAGTTAGTAGCCGCTTCAATGGTGTTGAACAAATTATTTTAAATATCCCTAAATCAACTTTCGAATTTGATTTTAGCTTTAAAAATGTCATAATATTATTAAGTTTTATGATGGCATCACTTTTGCCTGAAATTTCACCACCATTCATGCAAAGATATTTAATGCTGTCTGCTACTCCAAAAAAATTGAAAACAGTGTTTCAAAATCTCTTCTTTATCTCAATTCCATTTATGCTTTCAATTTGCGTAATTGCCTACATAATGAAAGCTAATGAAGTTGGGTTAACTGAAAATGTGATATTCAGATTCATTAGCCATTATGTGCCTATTGGTATCAAAGGAGTTATGATTGTTGGATTGCTTGCAGTCATTATGTCTACTAGCGATTCATATTTAAACTCAACAAGTGTTATTATCACAAAAGATTTTATAAAAGTGTTATTTCCTAATTTAACTGACAAATAGGAATTGAGAACTTTGAGGTTCTTTATTCTTATAATCTCGCTAATTCCATTACTATTGATTTCTAATAATTTATTTGAAACTACTAGGATATTTAGAGCCTTTGGAATTCAAATGATTGTTATTCCATTTTTTGCAGGATTATATGATTTTCAGCCTAGAAAAAAATCCTTTGCTTTTGGAATACTGTTTGGGGTTTTATTTACGGCAGTTACACTTTTATATTTTCCAGAATACCCGTTGTTATATGTACTAACTTCACAAATTGGGGTGGCTATTGGCTTCTTTGGTTGTCATTATTCACAAAAGATTCGAGAATTTACATTTAAAGAAATTTTAAAAGAGATTGAAATTTTCTTTATGTTAGAAGGAAGGCGTTGGGAAATAAAGCGTACGAAATTTAAAAAAATCTCAATATCTAAGAATTTCAAAAAGACCTTTATTCAACAAGAGCCTTTATATACACGTTTCAGTATATTCGTTCTTTGTTATTTCTTTGTTTACAGTTTTTATTTAGATAAGAGTTCTGTGTCATTACTTATACTTACTATTGTGGGGTACATATTGGTATTTTTAATGATTTTTAGAGATATTCTAGTTGCCCATAAATTTCAAGAAAAAGTGATGCCATATTATTACTTTTTTACAATGACTTTTTGCTTACCCTTTTTAGCAAGCTTTATGTTATTTAATACTGATAATAATAGTTTTTGGGCTGTAAATGCTGTACTTTCGATTTTATTGCTCTATCAATTTTTAAATGTTGCTGGATTTTTATTTAGTTTAACATCTGGCTTTAGTTTGGGATACTTGACCCATGTTATTATTAATATTGATAATTTTACATTTGATTTGAAAAGCCTGATAATATTGGCTTATATATATGTTTCAGCCATATTCGTTACGATATTTCTTATAAAAAATAAAGAGCAAAAAATTTATGATAAAGATGAAGAGCAACAAAAGAAACTTGAAATTACTGGAATGCTCGCCAACTTAGTAGTACATGAAATTCAAACGCCTATTTCTGCATCATATGGTTACAGTCAATTACTGAATGATGAATTAAAAGAGGCAAAAATAGAGTCTTTAGACGATAAAGAGAATTATAAATTTTCTAAAGAAAATATTTCTTCTATAGAGGGAATAGGAAAAGATTTAGAAAAAATAAGTCTACATGGGTTAAATACGATAGAAAATTTATTGACAGTTCTTAGCCAATCCGTAGACAAAGAAGATAAATCCATTTTTGATATTAAAAAATGTATATATGAAGCAGTCGAAGATTGTGAATTATACATGCCGCATGCGAGGAATATTAAGATCAAAATTAGTGAAAATTTTAAAGTGAAGTGTGCGTATAATTGTTTGAAATATATTATTATTAATTTAATAAAAAATACATATAACCATAATGGTGAAAATACACTTATTGAAATTAGAACAGAGCCAGATAAGCCAAGTGCTATTTACTATATCGATTATGGTAAAAAAATGTGTGAGGATGATGTTAAAGCGATATTTAATAAATTTTATAATAATAGTACGAGTGGTACAGGAATTGGCTTAGAATTTTGCAAATTAGTAATGGAAGATTTAAATGGCTCAATCAATTGCTATTCATCAGCAAAAATGAATGGATATACTGTTTTTACTCTAAAATTTCCTCATTTACTTGATTAGAAAAAAAGTTTTTTTTACACAGTTAATTATTGTTAATATTCAGTCGGTGGAGATAAGTACGAAAAACGTATATAATTTACTTTTTGACAAAAATTTTAGTCATAAAGCAACGTATTGCTGTACTCTCCTAAATATCTGTTGTAGCTCAAGTCAATAAAATTTTTTAATAAAAATGCAATTAATTTTCTTTACGAAATGATAAAAATAGTACAAATATACATGTATAAAACATCTTTAAAATATTTAGATAAACCTCTTCTTGAGGATAGGATATTTTGGACTTTAATTTGAAATTTAATTATGGAATATATCAACACATCTGCCTCATTATCAAATAATAGTGAAGAATACGGAGAATATTTATGGGGGATGGTTCTGTCTAATTTAAAGAATATTATAAAACCAGAGCAATTCGATACTTGGTTCAAAAAAGTTGAATTTCATAAACTAGAAAATTGCACCATCGTAATAGCTGTTAAAAGCAATTTTATTAGAGAGTGGATTATTAATAATTATTTTTTAACCATTAAAAAGGAATTATCAAAAGTTGACAAAAAAATTAAGAAGATTTCAATCATAGTTACTAATAAAGATAACATAAATCCTGAATTTTCATCTACAAAGCCATCTGATTTAACTCATAAGGATGTTTTTTCTAAATTAAACCCTAAATTTGTTTTTGAAAGTTATATTGTAGGAGAAGGTAATTTTTTAGCATATAAAATATGCTTGGATATTTCGTCAAAAAAAGTAGTTTATAACCATAATAATATATATTACGTTCATTCTCATGTTGGGATGGGAAAAACTCATTTACTTCAATCAATTGCAAACCAAATAAAAAATAATAGCAAACATGATAAGGTAGGTTATTTAAGTGCAGAAAAATTTATGCATAATTTTGTTAATGCAGTAAAAAGTAACAATTTGTTTGAATTGAGAAATTTGGTGAATGATATAGATATTTTTTTAATTGATGATATACAATTTATTTGTGGCAAAGAAAGTACCCAAAGAGAATTTTCTCTTACTCTAAATTCATTAATAGAGTTGGGTAAAATAGTTGTTATAGCATCTAGTGTACCACCACATTATTTAGAGTTATCAGATATGAGGACAAAATCCCTCATGATATCAAGCAATACAGTGCATATTAACAATTTTGATTATGCTCTAAGAGTTAAAATCTTGGAATTTTATAATAATAAAAATGAGATCAAATTTGATATGAAAATTTTAGCACTTATTGCTGGAAAAATCACTACTAATGTCAGAGAGTTAGAAGCCTCTTTAAATAATCTTGCGACATATCTTACTATTTCTGGGCAAGAACCTTCTTTAGATAATATAATTCTTTATATAAAGAATTACATGAAAAGCTCGAATAAGGATGTTACAATTGATGCTATTATTAATGGAGTATCAAAATTTTATAGATTATCAAAAGCTGAGATTTTATCAAAAAAAAGAACACAAAAATTAGTTTTGGCAAGACAAATAATTGCATGTATATCTAAAGAATTAACTTCGCTCAGCCTTAAAACAATTGGAAAAAAATTAGGTGATAGATACCATTCAACCATACTATATTATTTAAAAAGGTATAATGAGCAAAATAATATAACTCCCAGTTTAAAAAATGATCTTGAAATTATAAAGAATTCATTAGCCATTTGAGTAAATTTACTGATATATTTAAGAAATTAGAAAGTTTTAAAAAGTGATGTGAGATATGTTAAATTATGAAAAATTTAGAGAGATTTTTCTTTCGATAGGATTGTTGCTCTTGAGCACAGCCTTCTTAATAGCAGGTTCAGGTTTGATGAATACGCTGGTTTCATTGAAATTTAAAATGACTGGTCATTCATCATTACTAATTGGTGGTATTTCAGCCATGTATTTTTCAGGATTATTATTTGGTTCTTTAAAGATATCAGCATTAATAAAAATTGTTGGGTATGTTAAATCATTTACTACGCTTGCATCAATTATGGCGATAGCATTAATATTGCCGGGAATGAATGACAGTATTTTTATATTTTTCACCTGCAGATTTTTTCAAGGAATATGCATCGCAGGGCTATATGTCATTATTGAAAGTTGGATTATATGTTCTTCATCTGAAAATAATAGAGGGAAAACCTTGGCAATGTATATGATTGTGCTTTATGGTTCCTATTCGATGGGTCAATTTTTCTTATCAGAGGATACAATTTTAACAATTTTGCCTTTTTGTATTTCCACTATCTTTGTAATTGCCTCCATTATTCCTCTCTCTAGTTTTCCTGTTACACCACCTTTATTAGAGGAGCATACCAGTATTTCCTTAAAAAAAATATACAATGCATCTCAATCTGGATTTATAGGCTGTTTTATTTCAGGCATATTTATATCTGCAATTTTTTCAATGCTTCCGTTGTACATAGAAGAAATTGCAGATAATACAAATCATATAGCTACAGCTATGGCCATAACATTTTTGGCTGGTGTGTCAGTTCAGTATCCATTGGGTAGCCTTTCAGATAAAATGGATAGGCAAAAAATACAAATTATGCTTAATGTAGTATATAGTATATTGCTATTGATATTTGCAGTGCTAGAATATTATAATTTTATAAATTATTATGTTTTGCTTCTTCTTGTTGCTGTTATTGGGATGTTTTCATTTATAATTTATCCAATCAGTATGAATTTGGTTTGTGATAACTTAAAAAGATCTGAGATAATTCGTGGTACAGAGGGTTTAACTATTGCATTTGGAGTTGGCTCAATTATTGGGCCAATCTATGTGTCGCTTGCTATTAAAATTTTTGGATTTTCTGGTTATTCAATTTCATATTCAATTTTAACAATATTTTTAGCAATATTTACATTTATTCATTTTGATAAAAGCAAAAATGAAAAACAGATGCCAGTAGAAGAAATAACTACACCTTTTGTTCCATACAGTCAAATTGATCTAGGTGCTATTCCTTCAAATTTAAAATCCAATGATAATAAAGTGGACTATAATTAACAATACTGATAATAATTATTATAGCAAAAATTTGTAATAAGGTTTATTTTGCCAGAGAATAAGAAGATTTCACAAGAATTATATAATCTGAAAGATGACTTAGTTAATAATAAACTGAAAAATGTTAATTTCGATACTTTAGATCTGACGGATATTGTTAACGAAGAAAATAGTGATTATAAGGACGAATTAAGCCGTTCTGATAATGGTAAATCGATGGAAGAGCTGGTGAAGGAGATTTTAAGACCAGAATTAAAAAGATGGCTTAATGATAATTTACCTGCCATTGTTAAGCAGTTAGTTGATAAAGAGATAAAGAAAATTATTCCCAAAAATGAATAGAATATTTTTTACTGTTGTTTATTTTTTAGTATTGCAAAATTTTTTGTGGAATGAGGTTTTTGCAGATTCAGGTTTTTCAAATGATTTCATTGAACAAGCAAAAAGCTTTGGTATAAATATTGGTAAAGATTCAGATAAGCTAGAAGTAAAATTGCCAGAGCCACCAAATGTAAATGCAAAGCCAGAAGTAAAATTGCCAGAGCCACCAAAGATGGATGCAAAGCCAGAAGTGAAGTTGCCAGAGCCACCAAAGGTAAATGCAAAGCCAGAAGTGAAGCAAAGCAAGTTGCCAAAACAGCAAACAGGTGCTGGTAAAGTAGACGCTAAATTCAATAAAAATTCAAAAGATAAAAAATCCGCTAATAATAAAAAACAACAAGTTCCTAAAAAACCTAGTAAGATAAAAGATGATAATAAGTTGATTGATGCGGTCAAAAAGCCCAAAACAACAACATCCAAAACAATACCAAAAAAGAAATCTGATAAATCAATAAGTTATTTTATTGCTCCAGAAAAGAATATTAATAATAGTTTTAATCCAAAAAACTTCATGAGGAGAAAGCCTTATAATTACGATATAAAGCCACCTCAATATTTGCTTGATATACAGAAAAAAGGTGCGAAAACCAACATACCCAAATTTATGTTTAAAGATGAGCTTTCAAAATTACTATTTGTTGCGGTTAATGCTCAAAATATTGGAGCAATTAAGGGGTTATTGCTTAAAGGAGGCAATATTAATGCACAGAATAAAGCTAATGAATACACTCCCTTGATGTATGCTGTTGAGAATAATAAAATAGATTCATTAAGGTATTTAATCTTAAGAGGTGCAAATCCCAACATTATAACATCGAATCAAATGTCTGCATTACATCTGGCAGCAATAACAAATAATTTGAAGGCATTGAGAGTTTTATTAAGTGCCGATTCAAATATTTTTATTCAAGATAAATATCACAAAACTTTTTTTGATTATGTTGAGCCTAATTATAAAAATATAGTAATTAGTGATATTTTTGATACAAGAAAGGATGCAAGCGTAGCGCTAATGGATTTTTGCATATTAGGATCTTTAGAAGGGGTGAAATTTTCACTTCAAAATAAAGCGAATATTAACTCACAAAATCATAACGGAGATACTCCTTTGATTTTAGCGGTAAGGCATAACAACTCACAATTGGTTACTTATTTATTAAGTATTGGGGCAGATGAAGCAATAAAAAATAAATATAAAAATGACGCTAAAGCAATAGCTAAGCAAAATAAATATACTAAAATTTTAGATATTTTAGAGACAATAAAATTTAATAAACATCTCCATCTTTTAGGTGTATCTGAGAATATTATTCCGTATAAATTATCAAATGAAGAAAAGGAGCAAATTGAAAAAAATAAAAAAGAAATAGAGCATAAGGATTTTGATAATTATTCATCACAGGGTGTTTTAGGGACAATAAGCAAAAAAGCTAAAAAGTAATATTTTATCTATTTGAACTGTGGAGCTTAATTACACCAATTTCAGCAATAAACTAATCAATTTTATAAATTTATCAAAATTAAAAAAGGTTGCTGTTTCTTTATCTGGAGGAGCGGATAGCATGTGCCTGACCTTTTTATTAGATAAATTTTGTAGGCAAAATAATATATTTTTGATGGCGATTACTATTGATCATAAATTAAGGGTAGAATCTACACTGGAAGCTAATAAGATTTCTGAATATTTAAAAAAATATGATATAAATCATAGTATATTAACCTGGCATCACAATGAAATTAAAGCGAATATTCAAAATGAAGCTAGAAATGCTAGGTATAAAATGCTTTGTGATTATTGCAAAGAAAATGATATAGACAATTTATTTGTTGGACATACATTTGATGATCAGGCAGAAACAGTGTTATTAAGAATATTAAGGGGTAGTGGAATTGATGGTGTTAGTGGGATTGATGCTTTAACTGTTATGAATGAGGTAAAAATAATTAGACCACTCTTGTCATTCAAAAAAAAACAGATTTTAGACTTTTTAAAAGAAGAAAAATTAATATGGTTTGAGGATGAATCAAACAAAAATACAAAATTTGATAGAGTCAAAATTAGAAATTTAATTAATCAACTAGATAATGATTTTCAACTTACAGAAAAATTAAATTTACTTTCTAACAACGCTAAAAGAGCAAAAAACTTTATTAGTTCTCATGTCGCAAAAGTATTTGAAAAATATTGCATTGTTGGAGATTTAGGATTTATATCTATAAAACAATCTAATTTTAATAATTTAGATGAAGAAATTAAATTAAGATTGATCAATTACATTATAAAATATGTCAGATATGAACCAAAAATATATCCGATTAGATTAGAAAGTCTTAAGGTTGTATTAGCAAATCTACAAAAAGTTGGTGATAAAAAATTTACTTTGTCGAATTGCAAAATATTACTTCATAAAAATAGTATATACTTTTTTAGAGAGCCAAAATTTATAGAATCAAGAAAGCAATTGTCCATGGGCAATAATTTATGGGATAAGAGGTATCAAATTTCAATTAATTCTGGAGATTTTGAAATTTCTAAATTAACAAAAAAATATTGGCATAAAATTAGGCCAAAAAACTTTATCCACAAAGTACCAGGAGATATAATATTTTCCACTCCAATAATATTTTCGGAAACTAAGGAGGTGTACATATTGCCATTGAGTAATATAGTGAGTTCATTAAACAATTCTAAATTAAATATCAAAATTAAAATTACACATATATTATCAAAATCTTCTTTTGAAATTAATTGCTAAAAATACTATACTGCTATTTGTATACAGCAAAAAATCTATTATAGAAGTGCAGGGGCAAAAACAAATACAAAAACTATCTCAAAAGATGGTTTTATCCAGAAATATGCAACAATCTATAAATATTCTTAGTATGCAGACAATTGATCTTAAAAACTTTATTGAAAAAGAAATTATAGAAAATCCGTTTTTAGAAATGGATGATAATATGAATTTTGATAATAATTCTATTAATGATAGATTAGCTAGTGGTGAACGATCGGGGAAGGATAGTAATTTTAACCAAGAGGAATTGCTTTCTAAATTAGTTGAAAAAACGTTAACTTTAAAAGAGCATGTTATTTCTCAGATTAATTTAAGTTTTCAAAGTGATGATGATAAATCAATTGCCTATTATGTTACTGACATGCTTGATGAAAATGGATATCTCAGAAAGCCGAAACAAACTATTGCCGAGGAATTGAAAATTCCATTTCAAAAATTTGATGCTGTAATTAAAATATTAAAAACCTTTGATCCATCAGGTGTTTTTTCAAAAAACTTAGAGGAATGTTTGAAAATACAAGCTATTGAAAAAAATATATATGATGAGAGATTCCAAAAGCTTTTAGATCATCTAGATTTACTTGCTAAGTTGGATTTTAAATCCTTAAAAAAAGCTTGTAAAATCGATGATGAGGATTTAAAAATCTTAATTTCGGAGCTTAAAAAGCTAAATCCCAAGCCTGGTAGAGATTTTATAACTAATGGCGTTCAAATTGCCATACCAGAAATTATGATTAAAGGAGATAAAGAGCATGGATTTTACCCAATTTTAAATGACAATGCGATTCCGAATTGTTTTTATCAAAATTATATTAATAATAAAAATTTAAGTTCTGACGAAAAAGAATTTTGTTCAAAAAATAAAAAAACGGCAGTTGGAATAATTAGTGCGCTGAATAAAAGGAAAAAATTACTACTAAATGTAGCTGAAAAAATATTAGAATTCCAGTATGAATTTTTTGTAAATGGGGTGAATTTTTTAAAACCTTTGGTCATTATAGATATAGCTAAAAAACTTGAAGTAAACGAAAGTACCATAAGTAGAATAGGCAATAAATTCATTGAGACACCACATGGGGTATTTGAAATAAAATTTTTCTTTTCTTCAAAAATTAAAGCAGAATTCACAGAAAGTAATCATTCTAGTACCTCAGTAAAAAGTAAGATTAAAAATGTTGTTTTAAATGAAGAGAAGAGTAATGTATTGTCTGATCAAGCTATAAGTAGTATATTAAGCGAGCATCATAATATTTCAATTTCACGAAGAACTGTGACTAAATATAGAGAGGCTATAAAAATTCCATCATCAGCAATTAGAAAAAGATTAAAGAAAATGAGTGTAGAACAATGAAGAAAATTTTATGGGATATAAATGAGATTAACATAGCATTGAATTGGACTGTAGAAGATAAGTGTGTAACTTCAATTACTGGAGTTTCAATAGATTCAAGAACAATTGAAGAGGGAGATATGTTTTTTGCATTATCAGGGGAGAATTTCAATGGAAATGATTTTATTGATGATGCAATACAAAAAGGAGCTAGTGTATGTATCTCAGATGATATCAAAAAGGTAAATTCGTCAAATGTTAAAAAGGTAATACAAGTTGATAATGTTCTAAACGCTTTAAATTCTCTTGCAATATATCGGAGAAAATCTTTAAAGGGTAAGGTGATTGGAATAACAGGTAGTCTCGGTAAAACAAGCACTAAAGAAATGTTTAAACTAGCACTTTCTTCATGTGGAGAGACATTTGTAACAAAAAAGAATTTGAATAATCATTATGGATTACCTCTGTCATTAATTAGCTGTCCTAAAGATGTTGATTTTTGCATATTAGAATTGGGAATGAGTGCTAAAGGGGAGATTGCAAATCTTACTAAAATAGCCAAACCCAATATAGCTGTTATCACTAATATATACCCTGTGCATTTAGAATTTTTTGATTCAACTGAGGAAATTGCTTATGCAAAATCAGAAATTTTTGAAAATATGGCGCAGCCCAGTTTTGGGATATTAAATAATAATTCGAATCACTTTGATGCCCAAAATAATCAAGCTAAGAAATATAAGGTTAAAATTCACACATTTGGCAAAGACGCACAAGCGAATTGCTATATAAAAAGCATAGATAAGCACGATAAAATTCATAAAACAGCTCATATCAATTGCTATAATAAAAACTATGAGCAGAAGTTTGATGTTAATGTTGGAGAGCATTTAATATTCAATTCATTAACAATATTTATTTGCGCTATTTCCTTAAATCTTAATTTAAATTTTATACAAAAATCTCTTGAGAATTTTAAACCTCAATCTGGTAGAGGCGAGGTGATTGATTTGAAAAATAATATTAAGCTAGTGGATGAGTCCTATAATTCAAGTCCTGAGGCAATTGTCTCTGCGTTGCAAAATTTAAAATCATTAAAAGTTGATAGCTCTCGCATTATTGTTATACTTGGAGATATGAAAGAGTTGGGAGAAAATGAGATAGATTTTCACAAAAATATTGAGCTTGATGGAGTTGATAAAATTTTTTGCATAGGTAAATTAATGGAAAATCTATATAAACATTCTAATCAAAAAATTAGAGGAGCGTATACTGAAAATTCTATTCAGATGGTTAAAATTATTACTGACTATATAAGAGAAGATGATATAATACTAGTTAAGGGATCTTTTAGTATGAACATGAAATTGATTGTTGATAAAATTAAAAATGAGTTGAAGCAATGAAGAAAGATATAATTTCAATTACAAATTCTGCAGCTGATCATATTAGGGCGCTACTTGAAAAGGATAGTAAAGAGCCAATAGGTATCGGTATTAATGTCGAGACAGGTGGTTGTTCAGGCAGTAAATATAAATTTGAATATATTTACCAGAAAAAGGAGCTTGATGAAGAGGTGAACGATAAAGGAGTGAGAGTTTTTATTAATCCAAGTGCTGTATTGAAAATTTTTGGAACAAAACTTGATTATATAGATGAAAAAATTCAATCAGGCTTTGTCTTTGTTAATCCCAATGAAAAGGGTAGATGTGGTTGTGGTGAATCTGTGTTGTTATAATGTATTTATTGACATTTGTTTTTTTTAAAGTATCATTGCGCCTATGTTATAGTTGTATAATTTTTTAGAGGTCAAAATGCCAGAGTGTGTGTATAAATCGGTTATCATAGAGGATATTGATGGAAATAAGGACAAGGTATCGATAGCAGCTTGTAAGCCAAGTAATAATAAAGACGTTGTTACTGCAGGCAAGATGTATGATTTAACAGAAATATATGAATCAGAAGTGCAAAGAGATGCTAATTACTTGCCATCAACGCCACATAATATAATTGAAGACAATTCTGTTTTAACAGAAAATTCCGTAACACATGATACATGTGATGAGAAGCAATCGCCTCAGATTGATGAGAGTAGTAATCAGTTAACTCAAGTTGTAAAAAGCAATAAAAAATATTCGCTTATCATACAGTTACAAAGACAAAAGGATGTCGAAGTATATCAGAAAAGCAATCTTCCAGAATTTAGTGTAGTTTCTAATGATCCAAATAGCGATTTAGATAAAATAATAGATGAACAAATTCAAGAATTAACAACTAGTGGGCGTATAAATACTAAACAAGCTGATATATTAGGTGAAATAGAAACGATTGATTTAGATGATGCTGTATTCACTATAATGTATAATAGGATACCTGATGCTAATTATATCGAGATATAATCTGACCTATATAGTATTTGCCTGATTTTTTATAAGGAGCTTATATTAGAATTAAGTAATATTAAATGTTTGGCTATGGAAAATCATTAGCATTAATACAACTTTGATCATCTGTGAATTCAAAAAACTTGACAATTCCATTTATTTATGTAGGCCTTTTTCCATGTATCATTTCTGGAGATAGATTATAATGTCAACTAATAATAAACTTACAAGATACCAAAAAGAGGCGATAGCTATAATATCGTTAGGGACGTTTTTAGAGTACTTTGATTTAATGATTTATGTTCATATGTCGGTTCTTCTTAACGATCTATTTTTTCCAAAAACAGATCCTATGGTCGCTAAGCTAATAGGTTCAACAGCTTTTTGTTTAACATACGTATTAAGACCAGTTGCAGGAATAGTAATTGGTAGAATTGGTGATGTAGTAGGAAGAAAATTCACGATAATAATTACCACGTCTATAATGGCGATATCATGTGTAATCATGGCGACACTCCCAACGTATTCAGAGGTAGGGATATACGCAACACTTGGAGTGATGTTATGTAGAATGCTACAGGGATTTTCCTCAATGGGTGAATTGATGGGAGCTCAACTTTATTTAACAGAAATACTAAAGCCAGCGCATAGAAGTGTGGCATCTGGCATAGCAGTTTTTGGTGCAAAATTAGGAGTATTTGCTGCTTTGGGAGTTGCTTCGTTTACATTATCAACAAATTATAATTGGAGATTGGCATTTTGGATTGGTGCAGCAATAGCATTTGTTGGATTTTTTGCAAGAATAAGATTGAGAGAGACACCTGAATTTACGAATTATCAAATTAGGATGAAAAATAAAGGATTATCTGATGAGTTAAGTCATGAAATAAAGGACAAATATAGCGAAAAAACAGATAAAAAAACTCTGCTTGCCTTTGCATTTACGGAATTTCATATACCAATGTGCTTTTATATAACATATGTTTTTCTTGGTAATTTTATGAAAGATGATTTAGGTATGTCATCAATACAAGTGATTAATCATAATTTAAAAATATCTATAATATTGGCTACATGTGTTCTTATTGTAGCACTTATTTCAAGAAAAATTCACCCGATAAAAATAGCTATAGTTACAGCTTTGTTTTTTAGTATTTCATTGCCATTTATTCCATATTATCTTAGCAATATTTCAACTCCCTTTATGGTGTTTGGTTTGCAGATGATAATCTATTCTTTTGCTTTATCAACATGCGGAACTTTAGATGCAATACAGTATAAATACTTTCCAATACAGAAACGTTTTCAGTCTATCGCTGTAACTTTTGGTATTACAAATCCATTGTCTTTTGCCATAGTATCTTTTGGTTTAATACCACTTGTGAGTTATTTTGGTAGTTATGCTCTATGGGTGATATTGATACCAGCTGTTATAGGTTATTGGTGGGCAATTAATTATTATAAAAAATTAGAGATTAAAACTGGCAGATATCACAATTACCCAAATGAAGATTTTCCACATAAGGATACAGCGGGGAAAATGGAAGATAATGAATATGAAAATTTAGAAGATGAATATGAAGCATTCAGTCATAGATGTGAATACTCAACAAATTTAATGAATAAGTTGGATGAATTTAGTAAGGAAAAGAATGTGAAGCTTAACATGAAGGTAATAGAAAAAGCAATTACGTTTGCTAAGAAATGGCATGGTACACAGATGAGAAAAACAGGAGAGCACCCCTTTTATTGGCATCCCCTTAAGGTAGCTGAAATGGTGGCAGAATGTTATTGCAAAACGGATGTGATAGTTGCAGCGATACTGCATGATGTAGTAGAGGATTCAGAGTGTACAGTGGAGTTGATAGAGAAGGAGTTTAATGCT
>JBGCDJ010000017.1:0-4163 GCA_045105275.1 Candidatus Midichloriaceae bacterium | reverse complement strand
ATGTTGCTTAACTTTGACTCCATGTTTTGGAGTTCACTTCACAATCAGCAATTAACGAACTTAAGAAAGATAGGATAATAGATGACAAAACAGAGCATTCCCAAGTTAAGTATTTGAATAATATTATTAAATCGTATCATGGAAGAGTGAAACGACGACTACGACCAATGCTAGGATTGAAATCTTTACTTCAGCCTATCGATGTATATAAGGCGTTTAGACAATTATCATGTTTGCTAAAAATCAATCTTTCTGGATAACCAATACCTTGAAAAACCAAATAATCTTCATCAATAAACTCTTCAATCTCCACTCATTAGACTTTGCTATCTATAATACTTCCTATCTTAAATCTGTTTTTACCTCTATATCAGTTTGCAACAAAGCCCCCTATATACCATTAATAAGGTAACAAATATATTAGGGGGTTAAGACGTATGCATCCATTATAGCTCATCGTGGTCATTTAATGTATTTTCACTAATATTATCATTATTATCAATTCCATGAAAATTATGCCAGTGTATTGGTATACGTCCGGTATTACCTTGCGCAGTTACAGCTAAAGCATCTTCTTTGTTTAAAAATTGTAAATTTTCATCTTGATGTTGGCAATCATGAGCTCCATTAAAGCTCCAAACTAAATTTTCCTGTATCTGTATTTTACAAGTATTTTCTACTCCACTACCTAAATTTTTAGCATGTATCTCAATTTCAGAACCAACTGATGCCCAAAAAGCTTCTATATTAATAACGTTAACATTTGTCAAATTAACATATACACCAACTTCTTCATTATCTATTGTTACTAAAATTTTTTGATTTTCACTGACACCATTTTTATTTATTTTAGGTGCATCAAGTACGACATAAAAAAATTTTTGTTTTGCACCTTCATCATCATATCGTGATAAGCGCAACTCTAATGCTTGTTGATCGGTTCCAGGAACTTGAACAAGATCCATTTGTTGCGGGTTTTTTTCTATTTTTTGATTAAAAAAATCACCTGTAACTTCAGGTACAAACTCTTTTAATAATTGATATCTCCAATTTTCATTTGGCATTGTCGAGAAATCTATATCAATAATATTGTCATCATTTTGATAAACAAAATCTATATTTTTTGGATGTGCATCTGCCTTATATAGTGGAAAATATGATACTTTACTGATGTAGGAGCTTGATTTAATAAAATTTTGATTTGGATATCCACTCCAACCCTCACCAAACCAATGATTTAACATAATCAGAACATCACCTAATTTTTTTTCAGTGCCATACCACCAAAAAGTTTTATCCCCACCAGGATATTGATTACCTGTCATTTTGATTCCAGGATAATTTTGAGCATCAAAAAATTTTATTGGCGTAGCATTATCTATATCTGTTCCATTATTTTCAGCATCAAGGTAAAACTGCAAACTTTCAGGAGTCCAAACAATTGTATAAGTATGTAATTCTTTGGGATCATATGCGAATTTACCTTGTTTATCTTTTACAGTAAAATATTGTGAATTAGTTGTTACAAAACCTGAGAATGATGTGCTAACCGTTGGAATAAATGAAGCTTCTATATTATCTACTTTTATTTTATGTGGTCCTTCAGGCACTCTCCAGAAATTTATAGTCATAATTTTACCATCAGAGCTTTGTGCTTTTTCGCCAGTTGGCATACCCCAATTTGCACCTGCTGTCCACCACGGCTCTTTATCACGAACTGCATCATCTTCCATTAAGGTGTCATAATTAACAACATTTGGTGTATATTCAATTGCTTCAGACATTTCTTGAATAAATTCTTTATTAGATAAATCACTGACTTGTTCATAAAGCTGATCTATGCTACTTATTCCATTTGTATCTTTTCCTAAAACAGAAGAAATAACTTTTAAAATAAATTGTTCCCAGTTTATAAAACTGACTTTTGCAAAATCATCAGTCTTTTCAATTATAGTATTTAAGTTAGTTTTAAAATCATTAAGTGGTATATTATTTATAATAACAGCTAAGTCTTTCCATTCAACACTATCTTTTCCTACCAAAGCTTTTCCTATTCCTGTTTCTGATACAAATTTTTGAGGAAATTTTTCTATTTCTGCCTTAGGTAAGCTTTTTAACTCTTTTGCTAATTCATCAAAGTTATTAATGGAGTTTTTAATTTTTAATACTATCCCTATTTGCCTGGCAAACTCATTTTTGCTAAATTGAGAAATTTTTGAGATGAGTTGAGTTAAGTCGATTACGTCTGTATGTCCCAATAAAGATATCATTTTACCAGCTAAACTTTCACTTGGTTCTAATTTTACATTATTGATAAAACTAAACCAATCTGAATATATATCAGGTTGTATTAACAATAACTTACCTAATGTATTTGCTAATTCATCTTTTGAAGAATCCTTAATCTTATATAAAAAATCACTCCATTTATCCAATGAATCATAATTTTCAATTATTTTAATTTTCTGTAGTAATTCTATATTATTTAAGCCTTTAGTTTGAGACAACAGCTGATCCCAGTTTTTGATATCAGCTCTTCCAGATAATTTGCCAATGACTTTAGCCTTACCATCTGCTGTTAGCTCTCCATCAGCCTGTGGACATGGGGTTAACTTGCAATTAACGTTAGGTAAATCACCTGTACAACTTAACCTTTCTTGAAAAAGTGCCTCCGTGTATGGAACGTATTCCCAATCTATCTCAGTCCATCTCCAAAATTCATTCAACTCTGGATAATACGAAGGTGGGGGCTGTATAGATTGCAAAAATAAACCTGCAACAGTTGGCTGATTATCAACATTTAACCATCCCTTAAATACATACATGCCATAAGAAGTTGGCTTTCTTGAGTCTAATTGTATACCTGAATACATGTTATAATTTTTCGAATTCCAGCTTAAATCTTGTAGGTTATCAGCCATAGCACCCTCTTAAAGTTACTCTTATACAAGAGTAAGATTTAATAAAAACTTTTGTCAAGTTTTTTATACACAAACATTATATAGGACACCGTCAAGTTAACTGAAAAAACAAAAATTTTGTAATTTTTAAATCTTCTACACAGTAGATAAATCGAATAATGTCCAAAGTTTTTTTGGCAACTATAACTAAAGTAATGAGTTGATTTGACAAACTTTGTTGCACAAATAAGAATGCAGTAAAAATAGACTATGAGATAAAATTGAATTAAGTTTTAAAAAACTGAGAAAATTCAAAATATCGAAAAAAGAGAAACTAAAAAAAGGTAAGTATAAGGTGATAAATTGGGGGTCATACAATAAATACTTGAAGAATAGAGGGGATTTGACTATCTGGTTCACACAAGAAGGAATAGAGAGATGGATTGAAGAAGAGGGAAAGAGGCGTATTAGAGGTAGGCAAAGAGAATATTCTGATATAGCAATCCAAACGATGTATACACTTAAACAGATATTTAATTTAAGATTGAGGCAAACAGAAGGTTTTACGAGATCAATATAAAAATCATAAAAATAAAATTACCAATACCGGATTATACAACAGTATCAAAAATAGTTAGAGATCTTTCAATCAATTTATTTCTACAAAGCCTGGAAGCAAAATTAACTTAATATTGGATAGTACAGGAATTAAGGTAGTAGGAGAAAAGGAATGGACAAATTATAAACACGGCACAAGACAAAGGAAAATATGGCGTAAATTACATATAGGCGTTACTGATGATGGAAATATAATTGCAGTGGAAGTAACAACACTGAGAGATAGTGATATTGCTACAGTTCCAAAATTATTAGAGCAAATAGCAACCGATATAGGCGCAGTTGTAGGAGATGGCGCATATCATAAAAAAAGAATGGAATATTTCATAAAACAAGATAAAAATTGTGAAAAAGATAGATTTATTGGACCACCTAATGATTGAAATAAAAATTATGGCAATAGGTTAAAAATAGAAAAAACCTTCTCCAGATATAAAGTAATCATTGGTAAAAAATTTAAAGCGAAACATTTTTTAGGTCAACAAAACGAAGCAAAATTATCACTCAACTGGTTGCTAGTTTCCTCACCTTCAAAATAGATTTTCAATATCGGTAACAGTAAAATCTAGAAAAATCAGAAAATTAATCTCTAGAATTAAAAAATTTGGCTAAATTTTGAATTTTGGACAGACCTATCCCCAAAAA
>JBGCDJ010000016.1:0-76881 GCA_045105275.1 Candidatus Midichloriaceae bacterium | reverse complement strand
CTTATTTCATAATCTTCAGCAAATCCACCTATTTTTTTCTGATAAAATCTCTCAAGCACTATAACATCTCCATTTTGTAAAAATGCTAAACCAGATATTCCATAACCAGAAGTAGTTATATAAATAGATTCTTTTAATGATCCAATAGACATATACTCATTTTCTGTATCCCAATAATAAATTTTATGATGAGAATCCAGATGATCATATCTATTATATTCAGCAATTGCTAAAAATTTACCTTCATTCGATATATCAAAAGCTTCAATCCCTTTATTATAAAATAAATCTTTCTTCCAGTCAGGTATAGCAACATTAGAAGGAACTGTTTCTAAATCACAATGCTTATAAAGTAAAATTTCAAGTGTAGATTCATTTGTAATGAAACAATCATTTTTAAAAATTGATAATTCTTCAAAATCTTTTTTATTACTTTTATTATTTAAAGTTTTAACATTTCCTATGATAGAATTTTCAAATGCTATAATATTGCCATTACTATCAATTACTTTGTTTTTAAGATATGCCCCTCTATCTGAAATAAAAATCAAATCACCTTTTTCATCAAAAGACATACCAGACCATTCACCAAAACGTTTATCCTCATCTGTAGTTAAGATATGTCCTTTTACTAAACTAACTCCTTTTATACTATCAATATCATAATACTTATCTGTATCTTGAAATTCAATATTAATCTTAGAGCTTTCTGACTGAGCTAATACATATTCTTTGCCAACAAGTTTATGTAGTGTCTTGGAAATGCTTTCATAAGTTTGAGATTGTCTCTCCCAAAGAATAGACAAAGGATTTGTGAAAGAATGATAATAATAATCAGGCGAATAAGATAATTCATCATAAGTTTCCTTCAAACCTTTAACAAGTGATGCCCCATCAGCGGTTGCTACAAACCCTTTAGCTACAGCACCTAGGTTACTTTTTAAATCATAAATAAGCACTGCTCCATTAGCTATATTATTTAAAACTGGTAGCGCTAACCTTACTGTACTATCTTCTGATGTTGCATATTCAATTAAAGCAATCGACCCCTTTAATCCCATATTTAAAATAAATAATGGTTTACCTAAAATAAAATATCGAGGAATAAGTTCCACTCCATCATAATATATTCCATATTTTTGAACATGTTCTTCTCCACCTATAAAACCTGCAACCGTACTAAATATACCCTGATTTGTTGCTGAATTTACAGAGTGAAAAACAGGTAATGCTTTGCCAGATTTGATACTCATGGCAACTCCCATTCCTAACTTCATACCACTGAATAAATCATCAGAAAATGATTTACTATCTGGCCAATAACTGCCTGGAATTAGTTCATTAATTCTACTTTTCATAGGGTTTATTACACTCTCAGTAAAATTATGTCCTAATGTTTTGACAGCCAAATGATCAATTCCCCAAACTATATCTGAAGATTTATCAAGCACTCTACCTGCAACATATAAATTATTATAATTAAAAGCACTTGTATGTTGCTTAACTTGAATATTATGATCTTCAATACTCCCTTTAGCTTCTACTTTTTGTCCTGCTGCTTTTCGGAATGCTTCTAATTTTTTTTCTGACTTAAAACCTTTATCAATAATATATTGATCAAGTTCTTTAGCATTAACAGGATCTAATAGATCATCCTCTATAAGTGCTTGAGTATGCTTTTTTGTTCCAAGCACTGCTTCTAATTCTCGTATATTATCTTCACTATAATAATCAACTACCTCTACAATAGGAATCCTACCCGAATCGCCACCATTAATTACTGCTTCTTTTACATACGTAGATAATTTATAATATCCAATATCTCTTGATATAGTATCATTAAATGTTAAGACTTTTTCACCATGTTCATTTTTAATTAATTCTAAATGTCCATTAGCTGCTTCACCAAAATATTTTTCGGCAATTTCTTGCTTTTTTTGAAGTGATTCAGAAGCACCGAACCAACTTTTAAAATATTCAGCATAATCATGTTGATAATGTATTCCTTTTTTTAATGTATTAAGAAAATTATCTTTCTCTTTAAGATATAATTCATCATGAGCAATTTTATACAAAGTACCATATTCACCTTCAGATTCTAAAAATACTTCTAAAACATCATGACTGTGAATAACCTCAAGAACTTCTTTAATTTGTTTTTTAGGATTATTTTGAAAAATTCTATCAATAGGGGTAAAATTACCATCATTCAAAGTCTGAAATAACTCTCTTAAATCTTCTTTAGAAATATCCTTAATAAGAAGAATTTCTAATTTTTCTATAAATAATTTAATTATCTCTGTATTTGAAGAAAAAACATAGTGTAATATGGTATTTCCATTTTCAAATTTTTGTTGTAAACTTTCAAGATCTATAAATTGCATAGCACTATTGACCTCTGCTACCTTCTGATCTTCAATATTAGCTATTAGTTGTTGTAGTTTTATTTCACTATTCATTATTTACCTTAAATTATTTTAAATTTACTAAAAATCATCATAATGATGATTTTTTAATTCTACTTCTGCATTAAATTTTAATACTTTTTCTTCGTCTAATCCCTCTTCTGTTTTTAACTCTGGTTCTTTTACTTCATCCCCTAATTAACATCTGATATTGCTACTTCATTTGTTCCCTTAGTACTATTTCAAAATTCTAACAATAACATCTGTAAGCTCCTGATTATCATATGCATAACCTACAGCAGTAAAACTAAATAGAAATATTATATTTTGGCACAGCTATATCTAAAACTGTGCCAAAAATTATTGGTTATGCATAATCTAATTCTGTAACAAGATTATCATCAAAAGATAAACCATCAATGTCTGATGTATTTGCATCGCAGAACAATTTATATGCATTGGTATCTTTTTCAATGTATAAGTTGTTATTACACACATTTGTCTTAATAGACTCCATTATTTTAGGATCTGTACATTCACTTTCATTTAGATTAAATTTATCACAAGCTGCTTTTTTAGATATTTCTGTATTTGATTCAACCTTAACTTTATAATCTTTTTCTACTATATTTTCAATAAATGTTTTTGTATCTTTAGACCTACCAAGCGCATCTTGAACATAGATTTTATTATAACCATCAATTTTATCAATTCCTGGTATTTTTCCTTCTATTCCAGATTTAAGTTTAGTCATAATTTTTCTTGTTTCCGAAGCCCATGATTTTTTATCACTATCTGAAGCACTCTCATACCTCGCTATATCCTTATTAACTATCAAATCTTTTACGTAATAAAAGGTATTACTTAAGCCTTTCTTTATATCATCTAAGCTTATGTTCGTTTTTTCAAGCTGCTCTTGAGCAGATATTTTATTAGTGTCAATTATTTCTTTAAGATTTCCTTCTATTACGTTTTTAAAAATGTCTGTATTTTGTACATTAGATATTGTATCAAGGCAGTTTTGCGCTTCAACAAGCTTATCTTCTTCTTTTTTACAAGCTGAATCAACAAATGCAGCAATCTTCTCTGTAACTGCTGTGTTCAAACCATTTTCAGCTTCTGTTTTCACCTTTGTATCTAATTTTACAAAAACACCCTTAAGCTTCGCTAGTTTATCTTCTGCAGCTCCATAAGCTGTCGCAACGTCATCTTCACTTTTAGCATTAGCAATTGCTTCTTTTTGAGCTTTTATGATTTCATTTATTTTTTCTTCGATAATCTCATTATTAAAGAAATCAGTGACATTATATTCTGTAGCTTCAAGATTGATAATATTAACCAATTTTTGTTTAAGTTCTGCCTGATCTTTTATCATATAAATAGCTGTAATTTTTGCTTTTACAGTACTTTTATTATCATCTTCTACATACCCTAATTCTTCATCATTTAAAACGTTACTTACTATTGAATTAAGTAAAATTGTTTTATCAGCAATGTTTTGAAAAATAATTTTAAGTTTATCACTTTCAAATAAATTGTTTATTACCTTAATTCCACCTCTATTTTGTATTTCTATAATTTCTGCTATCTCTTCGTTTTTCAACTTCGTTAATGAATCAACCATTAAACTACTAATAACAGCATCTTCATTTGCAAAACCTAAATGGATTACGGTATTATCATTTTCACCTTGGCTTTTAAGTATATCAAATATTATGCCATTCTCCTTAGCTATTGTTAAAATTTTTGTAATAAACTCTTGTGTATTATTATCTGGAGTATTATTTATAATTGCCGCATGAAGAGGATTGTCCTTTACTTCATCCTGAGCATATAAAATATCTGATAATAACATATTAGATTTAGCAATCTCTAAAAGCTCAGTAAATAATTCTGAATCGTAATACTTTACTAGTTGATGTAAAATTGTTTCATTATAAACTCCATGACTAATAAGAACATTTTTTTTCATTTCTTCGCTTGCAAATGCTCCAACAATATTTTCTAAAGATTCTGCCGATCCTTCTTCTATATCTAATATTTTTCCTGCTGGATTAATTCCACCTTTATTTTGAATATTTATAACTTCTTGTAGTTCACTTGAGGATAAATCTTTTGTTAAAAATTTAATCAAATCTATATTTACTGCTGCAAAAGCTACATGTAAAGGGGTATTACTATTATCTTCAATACTTTGAAATTTTAAAAACTCAAAAATAGTTTCCTTAGATTTCAATACTGTTTTTAGTTCAGGAAGATTATTATCTTCTAATTTTTCATATAAATTTTGGTAATTAACGTTTGTCATATCACACCTTTTAAATATTATTATATATTATTATATCTTGGCACAGCTATATCCAAAACTGTGCCGGAAATTATTGATTATGCATAATCTAATTCTGTAACAAGTTTACTATCAAAAGATAAACTATCAATGTCTGATGTACTTGCATCGCAGAACAATTTATATGCATTAGTATCTTTTTCAGCATACAAGTTATTATTACACACATTTGTCTTAATAGACTCCATTATTTTAGGATCTGTGCATTCACTACTATTTAGATTAAATTTAGCACAAGCTGCTTTTTTAGAAAAATCAGCATTTGATTCAACCTTACCTTTATAATCTTTTTCTACTATATTTTCAATAAATGTTTTTGTATCTTTAGACCTACCAAGCGCATCATTAAGATAAATTTTATTACAACCATCAATTTTATCAATACCTGGTATTTTTCCATCTATTCCAGATTTAAGTTTAGTCATAATTTTTCTTGTTTCTGAAGCCCATAATTTTTTATCACTATCTGAAGCACTCTCATACCTCGCTATATCTTTATTAATTATCAAATCTTTTGCGTAATAAAATACACTATTCAAACCCTGTTTTGCATCACTTATACTAACTGTTGTTTTAGGAGTTGGAGCTGGTGTTGTAATTGCAGCACAATCACCTACTGTTGTTGTAGAGAATAATGTAGCTGTACAATTTAACTGTATTGCATCTGTTGTATCTGTTCCTATTTTATAACCAGTAGATCCATCTTTTTTTACATATAAAGCATTTACTATTCCTGCAAGCTCAGCTTCATCACTAGGAGCAGCTTTCCTTGTAATAGTAACTGTTGTACCTGATATAACTTCACTATCTGTACTATCCAACTTAAACTTGATATCAAACTCACTACTATCTATTTTAACTTTTCCTATTTCAAACTCTCCTCCACTTACTAATCCTTTTACTTCTTCTATTATTGATATTTTGTTTTTAATAGCGTATCTTCCCTCAGATATTTTTTCTAAGTTTTTTCCTACTCTATCTTCTATAACAAAATTTTCATAATCAAAATTCACACCTTTATCTTCATGTAATTTTTTTATTGTATCAAATAACGCCATTGTATCCCCCCAGATATGTTAATTTAAAATTGCATTCTTATTCCAGTACTTATACTATGTACTTTTAATTTATTTATCACCATACGATCCCCCTTTATATCTTCTTTTGTAGAAAATTTTCCAAGATCATTGTATTTGTAATTTATTAAATCTAAACATATTTTATCATTTAATTTATAAGCTATTCCAATCCCAACGTTCCATGCAAATTGATTGCGCGCTTCACTTTTATTTGCAATTTCCCATGAGTCACCTACAACATTTTTATGTTTAACGTATAGTGTACCTGATTTGTTTTTAGACAGCCCAAGCCCCATATTAACATATGGTGCAAATTTGTTAAACTGATTAAAATCATAATAAAAATTAGCAAAAAAGGCATTTGATCTTAATTTTTGCTTATACTCATAATTAACTTTATTACCTACACTTGATGACGAATAATCTGTATAATGAGCTCTACCTTGATATTTAAAATTACTAAATTGGTTAAAAGCTAATTCTGCACGCACATTATTACCTAATTTATACCCTAAAGCTAAACTAAAAATTTGCGAATCTCTAGGTCTTTTTTGTGGAAACGATGAGTCATGAGTAAGTTTATATTGAGAACCAATCTTATTTGCAATTCCTAATCCATAACCTGCACCAATGTATATTTTCTTACCTTCATAAGCTCCCGTACTGTTGATCGTTACAAATGTAAAATAGAAACTAAAAATAGAAACTGAACTTATTAGTAAATTTTTATTTTTCATATCAATTCTGCTTTTTTTTTATTATACGTATTATACCATTATTTTATATAAAGTATACTATTTTTTTCATCTAGAACAATTTAAATTCAATGTAGACCATCAATATTGCGTATCTAGCCTAATTAGAAAGAATTGCGGTGACAAAGCATTGAACATAATTGATTTCGTAAAGCGTAATTTGTTACAAAATAAAAATAAATATTCAAAGTTAATTTTCTCTAGTTTTTTGACTATTTTCTTTTTCTAAACCCCCCTTATAGTATGAGCATAAATTTCACTGCCCATCTTTACAAAGTCGCATGATCAATGTCAACATCTCTCAATCCACCTATCCCCTCTATTTCATTTATAATGACAACATTATTATTTCAGGACCATACCCATGATTTTTAAAATTTTATCAATTTTGGATCAATTTTTAACATTTTTACTTTTAATCATTCCCCCCAAATTACCAAAAATTTCTTGATGTTTTAATAATGCAACAGAAGCACCTACTCAGGTTAGACGTATATTAAAACAACAAACATGACTAGTAAATTATTTTCTTCTACCTATACCTGCTTGCTCTAGATTCACTTTTTTGTAATTTAGCTGTATAAGTTAATTTAGCCTTTGCAACATGCATTTTTCTCTTTTTATTTTTTACACCAACTGCTTTGTGTGAACACCTTATTTGAGGTGCAGGAGCAGTAAATATATCGTTACTATTCATTTAATTCTCTTTCCCTTTTAATTGCATAAGTGCATCTGAATTATCAGCAAAATAGCTATGTGCACGATATGCATTAATCTCATCAGCCATAAACATTTCATCCCTATCTATGGATTTAGTTATAAATTAATCTAAGGGAATTATATATGAGGTATATACTTCTTGATAAGCCCCACCACCTTTTAAAAGTTTTTCAGGTAGTGCTGCTTGATATGCCTTTGCTTTATCAGCAATACCCTGCAATTCTTCTGAGATTACTAAGATTTTATATATCTTCATAAATTTATTATTATCAATTTGAAAATTTTTAAATGCAAAAATTTTTATTTGTTCAATTCCCTTTTCTTCATTAATTTCTTTCATCATACTTTGATTGTAATTCAAACCTCTCTCAACTCCTCCTCCAGGTAATGAATACACTCTGTATTTATCATCAGATTTTACCCTTTACTACAGCTTGATAATTATATTGTTCTTGCACCAATACATTTGAACCATCTGTAAACATTGCATAGACTTTTATGATATCCATATTTTAACCCTAACAAATAATATCTCTTCTTTATTTTAGGTTATTATAATCACCATTTCTTTACAATTTAAAATTGCGTGGCATGTATGTCCTTGCTTTAAAAAGCCATATAATGACAAATTATGATAAAGTTAGTAAAATATACGTAATAACAGCTATCAATATTTATATAAACTTAAATTAAAAATTGCCATGAATGCTAATACACTCATGGCAACATAACGTAAAATGATATCTATTCGCAATAATAACCATTGCTACATTTAGCCAACCATATTAATTAAACAATTTTTTAATAAAGCTTTTGGCATTAAATAAAGGCGGATTCTTTTCCTCTTTGCTGCTTTTATTATGGTTATTTGGGTTAATTGCTTTATTGTAATTAGGAGTTTTGCTACGATTATCTCTTGGCATCACTCTTTTTTTTCTTACAAAATCTTGGTCATTTTTTTTTTCAGGACGTTGTTTCTTTGGCTCACTTTCCATCAATTTTTTCCAAGAATCCTGATTTAAAAATTCATCACTTTGATCAACATTTTTCATGGTAAGTTTAATTTTACCTTTATGATCCGTACCAACGTACTTCACATTTACAATCATACCTTCAGAAAATATATCATCAACATTTTCTATATTTCTGTCCGAAATCTCGCTTACATGAACTAAGCCTTCTGTAGCACCTAAAAATCTTGCAAATCCACCAAATTGCATAATTTTAGTTATTTTTGCACTATATATCTTACCCACTTCAGGTACTGCCACAACTTCTTCAATGATACTCAGAGCTTCTTTTAAAGTTACCTCATCAGCAGCAAATATTTTAACATTACCATCATCCTCTATATCAATTTTCACACCAGTTCTTTCACAAATATCTTTTATGTTTTTTCCACCAGGTCCAATTAAATCCCTAATTTTATCTTTATTGATTTTTATTGAACTGATTCTAGGCGCGGAAGAGTTTAATTCATCCTTAGGTTTAGAAATTAACTCATTAATTTTAGATAATATATGGTTACATCCATCTTTAGCTTGAGAAATAGCTTTCTTCATTATTTCAATGGTTATACCATTTACTTTTATATCCATTTGTAATGCAGTAATTCCATCTTTTGTTGATGCCACCTTAAAGTCCATATCACCCAATGCATCTTCATCACCAATAATATCTGAAAGAATTGCATGACGATCTTTTTCTAAAATCAAACCCATCGCAATTCCTGCAACAGGAGTTTTAATTGGAACACCTGCGTCCATTAACGCTAGCGTTGCTGCACAAACAGTCGCCATAGATGATGAACCATTTGACTCGGTAATTTCACTTACTACTCTTACAGTATATGGAAATTTTTCATCTTTGGGTAAAATTGGTGCAACAGCTTTAAGCGCTAATTTACCATGACCAATTTCTCTCCTACCTGGCGGTCTAAGCATACCAACCTCCCCAACTGAATATGGAGGAAAATTATAATGTAGCATAAATCTTTCATTAGAAGTTCCAGTAATATCATCTCTTAATTGTGAATCCTGAAGGCTTCCAAGTGTAACAATTGACAAAGATTGTGTTTCACCCCTTGTAAATAACGATGATCCATGAGTTTGAGGCAACAAACCAATTTCACAGTCAATTTTCCTTATTTCTTCTAAATTCCTTCCATCTATTCTGATGTTATTATCTAAAATTTTACCTCTAACCACTTCTTTTTTAAGCTTTTTATATGCTAGATCAAATACGTTTAATTCAAAACCATCTTTTGTTGAGTAATTATCCAATGCTTTTTTATATAGTACATCTAGCTTTTCTTTCCTTTCACCTTTATCAACAATTTCATATATACTTTTAACATCTTTATTAAATTCTTTTTTTAATTTTCCAAATATGGTTTCAATATCTAATTTATTATAATCATATTTATCTTTTTTTGAATCAGCAGTAAATTCGTCAATTAACTTTATAACGGGCTGTATATTTTTATGAGCAAACTCTATTGCAGAAACTAATTTTTCTTCATCTATTTCTTTAGCTGAAGATTCAATCATTAATACTGAGTCAGTTGTGCCGGCAATCACTAAATCTAACTCTGATTTTTCTAACTCTGCTATTGATGGATTAAATACAAATTCATCATCAACTAAACCAATTTTTGTTGCTGCAAGCAAATCATCAAAAGGAAGCTCAGAAATTTTTAGTGCCGCTGCAGTACCTATTATTGCTAAAATATCAGGCGATGAATCACCATCATATGATAAAACTTTACAAATAACACTGACCTCATGCAAAAAGTCTGCAGGAAATAAAGGTCTAATTGGTCTATCAATCAACCTTGAAATTAATGCCTCTCTATCAGATGGCTTGCCTTCTCTTTTTATGAAGCCACCAGGAAATCTCCCTGCTGCATAATATTTCTCTAAATAATTTACAGATAAAGGAAAAAAATCAATACCCTCTTTTAATTTTTTACTAAAAGTTACTGTACATAAAACTGTACTCTTTCCCATTCTTACCACAACAGATGCATTAGCTTGTCTAGCTATCTTTCCTGTTTCTAATTCAATATTTTTACCATTCCACTCTATCGATTTTTTTACTATATTAAACATTTACACCCTTTTAAGTTTCAATTCTTTTATTACTTTCTCATAACGATCATTGCTTTTATTTTTTAAATAAATTAACAATCTTTTTCTTTTTACAACGAATACTAACAAACCTCTTCGTGCTTGGTAATCTTTCTTATTTATTTTTAAATGCTCCGTAAGATTGCTTATGTGTTTTGTAAACAATGCAACCTGCACTTCAGTTGAGCCAGTGTCATTTGCACAAGACGAAAATTTAGAAATTATTTCTTTTTTTAACTCTTTTGTAACCGACATCTAAAATCCTCCATTAAAATGTTTTTGTTGGTTTTAAGTAACTATCAGTATACATGCACAATGCTACTAGTTCATTATTGCTTTTGATAGCTACTCTTGAATCATTCCCGAGCGATAATTGATGAAAAACAAATTGACCATTTTTCAATTTTGTGGCATCACTTAAGTCCAGATTATACACAGGGATGTCGTCTAGCACATAATCTAGGGGTAAAATTCTTGACGATATATAATCATAAAGTTCGTCATTATGCAAGAAATCTTTTGTTACTTCAGCATTTATCATCTCCCTATTTTCAAAAATTCCGCTTTGATTTCTTCTTAATTTAACCACATGAGCCAGTGTATTCAATGACTTAGCAAAATCTCTAGCAAGAGCTCTAACATAAAACCCTTTATTTGTTACAATATTAAATGTGCTTAAGTCATTTTCGTGCGACAACAAAGAGAATTTTTTTAGATGAACTTTTTTTGATTTCAATATTAGTTCCTCTCCTTTTCTTGCATACTCATAAGCTTTTCTTCCCTTCACCTTAACAGCGGAAAATATTGGAGGAACTTGATCAATCTCTCCAATAAAACATTCTAATTTATCAGCAATTTGTTGTTTTGTAGGAATAATTTGGCAATTCTCCACAACTTTACCTGTCAGATCATCACTATCAGTTGAAATTCCCCATTTAACAGTAAATGTATAATTTTTTTCAAAATTCATCGCATATTCGACCAGCTTAGTTGCCTTTCCAAGCGCCACCAACAGAAAACCTGAGGCAAAGGGATCAAGAGTTCCGCAATGCCCAGTCTTGACATCAAGCAATTTTTTAAATTTATGAATTGCTTGAAAGGATGTAATCCCAACTGGCTTATCAACTAAAAGCCATCCATTCATTTATTTCTTATTTGTATTTGCATTCTGCTTAACAATCTCAACTCTATCAACATCAATTTCTACTCTTGGATTTTTTCTTTTCATTTCTACTTCTCCATATACCATAACCGTATCAGACGCAGAAAAATCTTCAAATGGCATATGTTTTTGGTCAATGTCAATGGTAATTTCACCTGTGCTATCTTTGAACATATACTTATCATGAGAAATTTTTTGAGTTATATTACCTTTCAAAAAAACTTGCTTCCCATGAAATGAACCATTAAGAATTTTTTGCACTGTTGTTAAATTCTGATTTGATTGCATCATATTTTGAGCCTGAGGACCTTTGAAATCTGCATTTGCACTTTCAAAATTAAAAAACTTAGTTGCCAAACACGCTAAAACTAAACTTTTAGATATTACTTTTTTCATTACTTTATACTCCTATGTAAATATTATAAAATTATTATTCTCTAAAAAATTTTATATTTCAATATTATGATTTAATTTTTTAGCTTTACTATTATAGTATTCTTTTACATCTAAGTTAAAAAATTGATGCGGAATGACATTTTCAACCTTAATCCCTTGCTTTGTTAAATCTTTTGCTTTTGCAGGATTATTTGAAAGTAAATCAATTTTATTTATATTTAGCATTTGCAAAATTTTTGTGGCAATCATAAACCCTCGTGCATCACTTTCAAGCCCTAAATTTTCATTTGCTTCTACAGTATCAAATCCGCTAGATTGAGCTTTATATACTCTAATCTTATTAGTCAAGCCAATCCCCCTACCTTCTTGATTTAAATAAATTATGACGCCACCATTTTTTTCACTCATGATTTTTATAGCATTATGAAATTGTTCATGACAATCACACTTAATGCTATTAAAAATATCTCCTGTAAAACATGATGAATGAACTCTAACTAAAGGAATTTTATCACTATAATTTTCGTTTTTTGGGTTAATAATAATAGCATAATGATCTTTAGAAAATTGAGATCTAAAACACTTTATTTCACCATTTCCAAATCTTAACTTTAAATCAGCACTGCATACCTCATGCAAATTATTATCAGAATCAGTGACAAAATCGTCCATATATTCTGATTTTAATGAATTTATATGGAAATTGAATTCAATTTTAGAATTTATTTCAGCAATCACTGCCACAGGAATTAATTCGCTGATCTTTAAAAGCATCAATGCCTTTTCATCTAAATTTGATGCCTTATAATAATCATATATATCTAAGTCTCCTGTTTTCAAACTAAAAGCTAGATTTTCAATTTCGTCAAAATCAAGATTCTGACAGTTTATCTTACAATTTTTCAGCTTTAAAAAATTAGCCCTTTGTTCGGTTATAACCACACTAAGCTTCTTAAAAACACTTCTTATTTCATCAAAAATCTTCTTATTTATTCTTTCAAGAGGCAATATCAAACTTTTTTGATTTTGATGCTCTAAAATAACAGGAATACCAAATTTCAAATCTGCAATACATCTTGTTACCTTAATAATTTTTGCCTCAAATGTTTCAGACACCTCATTATTTATTTTCATCCTCTACTCTGTATAATTCTTTTTTCACTCCACATGCACTTAAAAAATTAGCAAACAAAAATATTAATGATACGAATATAATGTACTTTCTATAATTAAACATTATTGTTACTGTATGTTATATCAGTTAAATTAAATTGAATGAATAAATTAGCATTATTTATCAGCATACTACTTTTTTCAACAAATATTTCATCAGCAAATGTTTTATCTTCAGGTGGCAATCAACAAAATGTTAGAAAAATATTGGAAAAATATAATTTAAAAACCATAAAAAAAATTGGTGATTCAAAATTTTTTAATGACAAAGCGAAGGAAGTTTACCTAAAAGAATTTAATAATAAATTTATTATATTAAATTTTTGGGCCAATTGGTGTATCGAATGTGTGAGTGAGCTCAAATCTCTAAATCATCTACAAAAAGAATTTGATAAATTAAAAATTACAGACATAGAGATAGTATCTGTGAGTGATAACACTTTAGATTTTGAAAAATTAAAAAACTTCTATCAAAATCATAAAATTAATAATTTAAAAATTTACTTCGATCTCAGTAAAAATTTAATGAACGAATTTAAGGTAAATTCTCCACCAGCTACAATTTTTATAGATAAAGAAGGTAAGATATTTGCCAGATTCAATAATACATATAATTGGCGAGAACCATTAATGATAGATTATATTTTGGACATTAAAGATAATAATCATTGAAAAATATTATTTATCTGACAATTATACTAAAAAAATTTATATAAATTCATGCATAAAATTAACATAAGAATAACAAAATTAGATAACTCACATGATTTACCATTACCACAACATGCAACAACCTATAGTGCGGGAGTTGATTTGGTTGCAGCAATTAATGAAGATCTTTTCATAAAACCTACTCAAAGAATTTTAATTCCAACTGGAATCGCAATCTCAATCCCTGAGGGTTTTGAAGGTCAAGTTCGTCCACGTTCAGGATTAGCTGTGAAAAATGGCATCACTGTAATAAATGCACCTGGGACAATAGATTCTGATTACAGAGGAGAAATAAAAGTTCCAATCATTAACTTGGGCAGTGAAGATTTTATTGTTGAAAGAGGTATGCGTATTGCTCAATTAATTATTGCTAGGTATGAGAGAATAGAATGGGATCTAGTAGATCAATTACCTAAAAATACCACAAGAGGTGACGCCGGATTTGGCTCAACTGGGCTTGATTCAAAATAATAAATATGTTCGGCAACAACTCTAAATTACCATTTGAAAAAGGAGATGGAAACAGTTTAAAAGTACACTCCATCTTTGAAACAATTCAAGGGGAGGGACCATATTCAGGTCATCAATCAATTTTTATCAGACTTAGTGGCTGCAATCTTGCATGTAAATTTTGTGATACAGAATTTGATAATTATAAAGTATTAGAAATTCAGGATATTTTAAAAAAGATAAAATCATTTGAACAAATAAAGCCATTGATAGTTATCACTGGAGGAGAACCTTTTAGACAAAATATTTCACCATTATGCAAATTACTAATTATGCATAATTTTAATGTTCAAGTAGAAACAAATGGCACTTTATATTTAGATATTCCAAATGAAGTAGAGTTGGTCTGCTCTCCTAAAATATCTAATAATAAATATAATATGATCAGAGATGATGTATTAAAACAAACCCTTGCCATAAAGTTTATAATATCCTCTAATATTATAAATTATTCTGACATATCTGAAGTAGGACAAAAAAAATATGACATCCCTGTATATGTACAGCCAATGGATGAATACAATGATACAATAAACCAAACAAATTTAATTCTAACGCAAGAAGTAGCAAAGAAACACAATGCAATATTATCTTTGCAAATCCATAAAATCCTTAATATTGAATAAACATCAATCACTTTTTACGCCTTTTTATATACTGTTTACTCTAATAGTCTTTATACTATATTGAGCTATTACCCTATAAGCTGCCTCATTCAATAACTTTTAAAAATTCACTAAGGATAACTGAATGCTCTGGTATAATTGATATGACTAACCTTTGATTTTTTGTTGCAGGAGGGGTATGTATAGTGCCATCATCCTCACCAAGAAAATAAACACCTCCTGAGCCATAAGGAAAGGTAACAACTCTTGATGTGTCAAATTTTTTATTTGGTATACTATCCTTAGGCATATACTTAGAAAATTCAATTTTTTCCTCTGGTGTTGGATTGTAAAATAATGTCGTATCTTCTCCTACCAGATTAAATATAAAACCATATCTATCACCATTTATAGCCTCTATTTTTTTTGATTAATAACCTTCATATGATTTACTTCTACTAAATGCTCAAAAATTGATGGATCAGTGTGCCATTCAAGATTACCACTTCGTTCAGTTATAGCTTTTATTATAATTCGAATACCCGCATCATCATATCCCGATACTCTTACCAAACTATTAGTAATTTTATTTAACAGCTCTGACAGGGCATATGCACATTTACTATCATCACGTACAGTTTCACAGGATAACCCATTTTCAAGAAAAACGTTAGCTTCGGCTTGCAGATGACCTAAAGAACTGAATGTTTGAAATTTACTATCTTTTATTTTCAAGCCCGATAATAAATGTCTATCTTCATCAGATAGATTTAGATAAAAAAATGCAACAGCCTTGGTTTCTCTGTCCAAATCACCTATTGCTTCATAAACTGATTTTTCACTTGGAAAGCAGCAGTTACTAGGGCTCATTGTATTTAATAACTCGTCATCTTCATATGCTAACCCATAGTCCATCACACATCTCCTTTAAACAAATATTCATGCATTATACATAAAATTATAATTAAAGTAAATAATTTTCAAATGAACATCTCTAAAACCAAACTTTTAAATCTATCACCTCTTTCTTCGAAATTTTTCCACTGATCAAATGAAGAGCAACAAGGAGACAACAAAATGGTGCCATTTTTAATGGTACCTTTTATTTCGCTTAACGCATTTTCAATTGTATTATTAATTGAATACGGTATTTTCTTTGACTTCAATATCTGTATAAACTTATCTGAATCCTTACCAATTAAATAACAATGCTTCACTTCTTTTAAGTGATTACCTAGCTCTTCCACACTTTTTTCTTTAAATATCCCTCCTGCGATCCAATAAATATTTTCAAAAGAATCTAGTGCTTCCTTACAAGAAGCTATATTCGTAGCTTTACTATCATTAACAAAAATTAGGTCCTCGGTCTGAAAAAACAATTCCATTCTATGAGGTAACCCAATGAATGAATTAAGTGAATTTATAATGTTTTTTGATTCAACCATAAGTGCTTTAGCTACAGCATATGCTACAGCAATATTTTCAGCATTATGAGGGCCAATTAAACTATTCGGTATCGTAATATTAAAAGCTTTGTGTTTAAAATAATTATCATAAATTATATTATTCATCACAGATATACCGTCATCCAAAATCTCCTTACTAGATATTGGTATAATTTTTTGTTTATTGGCTAATTTAAGTTCTTTGAAAATTGCTTTATTAACTTCATTATTTAATGATATAACCGCAAAATCATTTTTATTTTGATTATGAAATATTTTTATTTTAGCATTTTTATAATCATCAAATGACTCATATCTATCTAAGTGATCCGGGGTAATACTAAGAAGTGTCGCTATATTAAATTTATAATCCTGCATTAAATCAAGCTGATAAGATGATAATTCAACAACATAATGCTCAGTTGAGTGATGAAAATTTGGGAGACTTAATACAGGTTTTCCTATATTACCACCTAAGGCAGATTTATAGTTATTCACTTTTAAAATGTGATTAATAAGAGATGCTGTGGTTGATTTACCATTAGTCCCTGTAATCCCGGCATAACTAGCCTTTGGACATACTTTAAACAATATATCAATATCTGTGATCACTGGAATATTATATCTTTCACAAATTGAAAAAATTTTGTGTGGAGCAGGATATTTATTAGGAACACCAGGACTTACAATAACAAAATCCAATCTCTTAACATCAAATGGATCAATAACACTAGAGAAATGAATATTCTTCTCTTTATCTATTGTTTTTTTAATATTTAAAATATTCTCTTTATTATCATCCCAAGCAATTATTTGAGTTTCCTTAACTAAGAAAGCATTAAGAGAATCAATACCAGTCTTCCCTAAACCAAATATTCCAATTTTACAATCACTAAAGCTATCTAAATTAATCATAAAACCCCCATTAACTTTACTTCACTCACTTCCCACGCATTCTCTATGCATTTAAATTTACCATATTTATCAATTAAAAAACAATCAAATCTCATCTGGAAATTTTTAAATTGAGGATGCTGTGATAAAAAATACATTGCAACTTCACAAGATCTGCTTTTCTGTTTATCAAGTATAATATCGTAATTAGGGATGATTTTTCTATTTTTTACCTCAATAAATATCAACAAATCATCTTTAAATACTATTAAATCAATTTCACCATATTTTGTTTTATACCTATATTTGAAGATATCATATCCTTTATTTTTTAAATAATTACTTGCAATAATTTCAGCATTTAATCCAGTTTGATAATTAGATAAATTCTTTTTCATTTTACATAATTAGTCATTGCCTAAAAGTTCTAATATTCTCAGGCACTGGGTCATTCATTGTTGATCTATAAGGATTAATATCTATCCCTCCTCTTCTTGTATATCTGCCATAAACCTGCAAATAATCAGGTTGACAATTTTTATATATTTCCATATATATTTTCTCTATACATTGTTCATGAAATTCGTTCAAATTTCTCAAAGAAAGAATATAATGCAAAAGGCTAAATCGATTAATTTTGGATCCTGAATAGGTAATCATCAATGTCCCCCAATCTGGCTGAAGCGTTACAGGACAATTAGATTTCAATAAATTGCTATATATTTGCTCATTTTTAACAGCAATACCATGAATAATTCCTATGAATGGATCACTAAAATCTTTCTTATAAAAGCCATCAATGCTTTCACCTTCTGGCAAACAAAAATCCATTTTTTGATTTATATCTATCAATTTTACTAATACGTGCGTTTTTAATTTATTTGATAAATCATGTTCAATAACATCTTTTACGTGTTCTGCAGAATCAAAAACAGTGCCGTTAAATGAATTTAAATATAATTTTAAGGATTTGGACTCCACTAAACATACCGAATCACATGGATATATTATTTCTGCAATAGCAACCTCCGGCTTACCATTTGATGCCAACCAAGAAAGCTCATAAGCGTTTAAAATATCATATCCATAAAAAGGTGGAGTTTTCTTATTAATCCCAATTTCTTGTCTCTTTATTGCTCTTTCAATAGGAAATATCAATGAATTATCATACTGATCTGCGTAAATAGATTTTTCCCCGAGCGGTGATGAATTAACTACCATAATATTAACCTACACTATATATTATTGGATCATCGATTCCCACACTTTTAAATGCATTTAATCTTAAAGTACATGCATCACACACACCACAGGCGTGACCATCTTTAGATGGACTATAACATGAAAAAGTATTTGCATAATCTACATCCAACCTCAATCCTTCCTGAATAATTTGAGTTTTATTAAGTTGCAAAAGAGGAGTATGAATTGTCATTTTTTCTCCTTGTACAGCCCTCGATAATGCTAAATTTGCAAGTACATTATATGCCTCTATATAAGCAGGTCTGCAATCAGGATATCCACTGTAATCAAGTATATTTGCACCAATAAATATGTCATTTGCTGGCAAAACTTCTGCATAAGCTAAGGCATAGGACAAAAATATAGTATTTCTAGCAGGTACATATGTCACTGGTATGCCACTAAGAATCTCCTCCTCAGTTCTATGCTTTGGTACATCGATATCACTAGTAATTGCAGATTTACCAAAAGTCTTTAAATCTATTTTCACAATCATGTGTTTGGCTTCTGGGGCAATTGCTTCTTTGACTTTTTTGGCAAATTGCAATTCAACTAATTGCTTTTGACCATAGTCAAAGCTCATACAACAGGGGTTATACCCCCTTTCTTTAACGATAGCAAGTGTGGTAGAAGAATCCAACCCACCGCTTAGTAGTACAATAGCATTTCTCATATTTTTTTGCTTTTTAAGTTTTTAAATCCTATTAAATCCCCTTTTTCAAGCAATTCTAAAAAAGCTCCACCTCCAGTAGAAATATACGAAAAACAATCTTGTAATCCCGATAGTTTAGCAGCAGCCACAGCATCACCACCACCTATAACACTAACTACATTGTTTTTTTGAGTATAGTACGCTATAGCCCTTGCAATATACAAGCTACTAACAGCAAATTTTTGTTCTTCATAAAATCCTATTGGTCCATTCCATATTACAGCTTTTGAATTTTTAACAATGTCGCATAATTTCTGACAACTATTTAATCCAATATCCAGCATACAATCCCTACTTGATATATCATTTATATCCTTAATAAATATCTTATTATTAACATTTTTTCCTATAAAATCGTTAGGAAGTATTATTTTCTCTTTATATTTTTCATATATATTCTTAGCATCTTCAATATAATCTTCTTCATAAAATGAGGTTCCTATTTCATGTCCTAAAGCTTTCAAAAAATTATTGACCATAGCACCTGCAATAAATATCTTGTCCACTTTGTTAGCAAGATGCTCTAGTATTTTAATCTTTGTTGAAATTTTTTTACCACCAATAATTAATGTCTGAGGCCTGGTGTTTTTACTAAATACATGACTTAAATTCTCTAATTCATTTGCAAGCAACAACCCAGAATACGAAGGAATAAATTGCGTTATAGAATCAATAGACGCGTGCTCTCTATGGCAACATGAAAAAGCATCATTTACGTAAATATCTGCATATTTACTTAATTTTTGAGCAAATTGATTATCATTTATTTGCTCACCCTGATGAAATCTTAAATTTTCTAATAATATTACTTCTCCACTTTGCAATTTATCAACGCAAGTTAAACTATCTTCTGATAATATATCTTCTATAAATACTACTTTAACTTTTAAATATTCTTCTAAATATGGAATCAGATTTTTTAAAGATAATTCCTCTTTATATTCTCCATTAGGTCTTCCAAAATGGCTTGCTAAAATCACCTTTGCATTTTTTTGCAATAAAAATTTCACCGTAGGAGCAATGTTACTAATTCTAGTATCATCTAATAAAACTTGATTATCATCAAATGGAACATTTAAATCACACCGTAAAAAAACCTTTTGATTGTTTAGGTTGATATCGTTTATATTTTTTAAGTTGATTTTATCCATATTTAATTACACCTTAACTTTTAGCCATTAAATTTGCAATTTCAAGCATTCTACATGAAAATGCCCATTCGTTGTCATACCAAGCTACCACCCTACAAAAATTTTTATTTATCACTTTTGTTTCGCTAACATCAAAGATTGCACTAGCGGTTGTATGATTAAAATCAATTGAAACAAGTTCATCCTCAGCAACCTCAACAATCCCCCTATAATTCCCTTTTGAATTTTGTCTCATAATCTCATTTATTTCTATACTAGATATATCTTTATTCGAAATAAAACTTAAATCAATCATTGAAACGTTTGGGGTTGGTACTCTCACCGCTGCACCATCTAATTTACCTTTTAAATTTGGAAGAATTAACCCTATTGATTTAGCAGCTCCAGTAGTAGTTGGAATGATTGACATTGCCGCTGCCCTAGCTCTTCTTAAATCTTTATGTCCACCATCAATTATTCTCTGATCATTGGTATATGAATGAATAGTGGTCATAAAGCCGCTTTTAATTCCAAAATTTTCATCAAGAATTTTTGCAATAGGTGCTAAACAATTTGTTGTGCATGAACCAATTGAAACAACTCTATCTTCTGAAGAAAGCTTATCATGATTAACTCCTAAAACCACCATATTATCAGCATCTTTACAAGGCGCAGAAACCAAAACTTTTTTTGCACCTCTCTCTATATGCCTTAATGATAATTCCTTACTATTAAAATTACCAGTGCATTCCAGAATTAAATCTACATTATGATTTTTCCAATTAATATTTTTTATATTCCTTTCTTTTATTATATCTATTGATTGTCCTTTTACAAAAATTTTATCATTTTCTATTCTATCAACATCATTAAAAGTTCCATGTATAGAATCATATTTCAATAAATGAAGTTTTGACTGAATATTAGATTCTCCAAGATTTATGGCTACCAAATTTAAATTCTCATATTCCTTTTCAAAAAACCTTCTAAAAATATTCTTTCCTATTCTACCTATTCCGTTAATCGCAATATTAATTTTAGCCATTTAATATCGTTTATTTATTTTACGCTTGATAATTTAAATGCTAACTTCAGTTATTGCAAGCATACATTTTATTAATTGAAGCAAAATAGATGAATCAAGACATTATTAATTCCATAAATATACAAAGAAAAGCATCTGATCCTAGAAATAACGTATACCTCAGCGCATCAGCAGGTACTGGAAAAACCAAAACTTTAATAGATAGAATATTACGATTACTTTTAGATGGTGAGCGAATTGAGAATATATTGTGCATTACATTCACAAATGCTGCCACTGGAGAAATGCTAAATAGATTAAAAGAAGAATTAAAGAAATGGCAAGTATATAGCGATGAAGAACTCAAAAAGCATATTAAAAATATGTTTGAACTAGACATAAATAAATCTCAAATATTAAAAGCAAAAGAACTCTACAACACATATTTAAATAATTTTGATAAGGTTAGAATACAGACTTTGCATTCATTATGCGTTGATGTTTTAAATCAATTGCAATTTATAGAAGAAGACAAGTTAGAAAATGTCAAAATTATTGATGACTACAATAGGAAAAGATTAATTGAAATTGCACTGGAAAATGCAATAAACTTATCTAAAACAAAACCCGAACTTAATTTCTCTATTACTAATTTAGCTAAAAAATATGACTATTACACTCTATTGCAGTTAATAAATAATATTCTTGCTCAGAAGCAAAAAATTTATCAATTCATAAATTCACAACATTCAATAATAGACTTAATAAATGAACAGTATGAATTTTATAATAGTAAAAGAAGTGCACCCAACAATGATTTATTAGACGAATTTATTGCAAAAATCCCACAAAAATTTAAAGATTTAATCATAGCAAATCAGCATAAACATTATATACGTATAATTCATTTATGGGTTACTGGAGATAGACAATTCCAAATTGATAATTTGATAAAATATTTCGATTGTTTCCTAACTAAAAGTCTGACCGCAAGAAAGAAACTTTTTAACAAGCAATTTAGAGATAGTCATAAAGATCTAATTGAGGAATGCGAAAATGAGCAAATCAGAATTATTGAATTTCTTGAAAAAAAATCCTTCTTTGAGCAAGCTCAATTTATAGAATGCTTGATTATTATTTTAAATGAAATCATTCGTGAATATGAAGAATTAAAAAGTAAACTTGGATATCTAGAGTATGATGATTTAGTGCTTAAAACTGTAGAAATATTAAATGAAGCTCAAGATTTAGAAATTTTATTATACTCACTTAATTTATCCTTTTCTCATATATTAATTGATGAAGCTCAAGATATAAGCAAAGCACAATGGGTGTTATTACAAAAAATTATTAAAAGCACTTATAATTTTGATTCCTCTATTTTCATTGTTGGGGATTACAAACAATCAATTTATGGATTTCAAGGCGCTGATCCTGAGCATTTTTTGACAATAAATCAATTCTATAAAACGGAGTTAAATAAAATATCTAAACACTGGAAATATTTAGAGTTAACCCATTCATTTCGTTCAAAAAAAGAAATATTAGAGGCAGTTGATAAAGTTTTTAATTCTATAGATTTTATTAATAAATTAAATCATATAGCAATAAAAAAGGGAACTGGCGTAGTTAAAATCATTGAGCATTCAATTACACCCAGTAAAGAAGTTAGTGAAAAAAGTTGCTGGAAAATTCCTGAAAAAAATGAAGATTTTTTTGATAATAAATTATTTAATGCGGAAGAAATAGCAAATTTCATATCATACTTATTAAATCGCAATCATGCAAATTGCAAAGTAGCACATAAAGATATAATGGTGCTATTCAGAAAAAGATGTGAAAAAATGAAGCATCTTATTCAAATTTTAAAACAAAATAACATCCCTATATCGGAAGAAAATAAAATCAATTTTAGTGATGATATTATAATTCTTGATTTATTATCTATCGTTAAATTTTTTCTATTACCTGAAGATAACTTCAATTTAGTATGCCTTTTAAAAGCTGCTTTCTTTAATTTTACTGAGGAACAAATTTTTAAGATATCATATGACAGAAAAAAGCAAAATGTTGTGGATATACTACAAAAGCTTCACCCCAAAACCTCAAAATTATTACAAGAACTCGAAGAAAGTTATAAAAATCTACCCTTATACGATTTTTACATACATATTTTGTATCAAAAAAAATTTATAAATAATTTTTATCAAGAATTTGGAAATAATTGCCAAGAAATAATTGATATTTTTTTAGATAAAATATCCGAATTTGAAAAAAAGTTATTAGGTGATAAAGAAGTTTTTTTAGAGTGGCTCCAATATAATTCTGATATTAATGTTGATAACAATAACTTAAAAGGGGTTAAGATTATAACAGTACATGCTGCAAAAGGACTGCAATCACCTATAATAATTTTGGCAGATGCAGGAGACTCAGAAAATATGCCAAATGAAAACTTCTTTTGGCATAATGAAAGACTTATTATACCTAATGTCAGTGAATATAAAAATAGTAAAATTAAAGAAATTGTAAACGATAGAAAAATAAAATTAAAGCAAGAGAGTTTAAGATTATTATATGTCGCAATGACACGTGCAGAAGATGAATTATATGTTTTTGGATAAAATGGCAATAAACAAGATAGCTGGTATAATATTACAAAAACTATTTTACCGAACAATTTTGTAAAATATTCTGAATTTGGTATATCAAATCAACAAAACATTGAAGATAATAATTTAGTTTCAACAAATATTGAATTACCACATTACTTTAGAGATGATTATGTTGCAGAAAATATTGAGAAAAAAGAAATTGCCTCATTAGAGAAACAACTATATTCAGATCTTTCAGTTACAAGAGGTAATTTTATTCATAAAATTTTATCTGATGCACCTAAAATACCTATGCATAATTTAGTAAATTACATTAAAAATTTATCTAACAACAGTTTATTTAATACTATCCCTAATAGGGAAATTATAGAAATATCATTACTTACAAAAGACATAATGCACAAATTTCCAAACATCTTTAAGAATGAGGTATTATCTGAAGTAAGTGTAAATAATTTAGCAAAAAAAAGTGATACTATTATAAAAATTGATAAGTTGATAGTGGAGGATAATCATGTTGAGATTATAGAAATTAAAGCAGATAAAGCAAAAATACTTTCAAATTCTAACCTACCTGTTGAATATATTAGGCAATTGGAAATATACAAAAAATGTATTGCTTATATTTACCCTAATAAAAAAATTACTTGCAAAATATTAAGCTTTTACCAAAAGGAGCTAATATGCTTATAATGATAGCACCGTATAAATTTATTGTATTTATTGATAAATGCCTTACTATATTGATCTTGTCATATCAAAATTTGTTCCCGTAGCTCAGCAGGATAGAGCGTTGGATTCCTAATCCAAAGGTCACAGGTTCGAATCCTGTCGGGAACACCACATACAACATAAGTCACCTCCTCAAGACATTAGGGAGGATTCAACAATTACATTATAGGGCTATTGATAAAGAATATTATAATTATTTGCACAAAATATACATTTCCGCCCTTCTATTTTTCTTCTCCTTTACACCTTTTTCAGTTTTCACTAGATATTTTTTATAGCCATACCCAATAATTTTCTTCGACTTTATACTGTTGATCACTTTAGATACCTTTTGTGCTCTTATTAAGGATATTTTATCATTATGCTCTTTACTTCCTGTATAATCGGCATGCCCTTCAATATTTATAGTACAATTATTCCTTGTATTTTGAGATTTAATGAATTTTTTAATTTGTAATATTTGGTTATCATTTAGTTCAGTTTCATTAAATTCATAAAATACTATCAATTTATTATTTACTTTAGGCGCAAAAGAGTTATTGATTTCACTAATAAATTTAAAAAAATTATCTTTGCACATTTTAATATCATCTTTTTGCCATCCTTCTTCCAATTCTTCTACCCAACAATCATAGTTAGTTTGAGCTCGCGCCAATTGCACAGGATAAAGATTTTTATTTTTATCATTCAATAATAAATTCAATTTATTATATGCTGACACCACTTCTTTTTTAGAAAAAGAATCCTTTATTTGCCAATCTTTAGGATTTTCTGGAGGTGTATTCAGGTTATGTGAAGCATTAATAGCTTTTTTAGCAAAATACTCGGAATCAAACCAATCATATTTTTCAGCTTCTTGTGTTGCAAAATTTGCGTAGTATTTTGATAAATTTGAGTTAAAACTTTTATCGTCAAAATTGAGTTCTTTTGATTTTTGAAGTTGAGATTTACAACCAACCATTAATAAAATTACTACATAAAGAATAATTTTAGACTTATATTTAAGTATATTCATGTACATTTTAGATAGTTATACATTGCATATATAAACTACAACATGCAATTATACAAGGTGTATAATCATATAATATTACTCCGGCTCAAGTTAATTCACTATTCTTTCTAATTTTATATTGGTATTTTTAAGCTTTTCTAATAAATTACCATACCCTCTTTCTATTTGCTCAGCCACATCAAGCCTACTTTCTCCTTCAGCTAAAACTGCAGCAATTAAATATGCCAATCCAGCCCTTAAATCTGGAGTGACTAATGATGATGATATAGATTTTAGCTTTGTTGGACCGTGAATTAGCGCACTGTGAAGATGATCTTGCCCTCTATATCTACATTCTACTGAGCCCAAACACGAGCTAACAGTTTCAGTTTTTGCACCAAGTTTATTTAAAATATCCAAATAACCAAACCTTTTTTCATGGACTGTTTCATGAATAACAGATGTACCCTTAGCTTGTGTAAGAATTGTTGCAAATGGTTGTTGCCAATCGGTAGAAAAGCCTGGATGGACATCAGTTTCTATTTCAGTAGATTTTAAATCTTCTTTTCTAAAAAACAATATACTATCATCTTTTAAAAATCTAAAGCCACCTCCAATTTTACTAAAGTGGGGTAAAAAATTTCCAAGCAGGTCCGGTCTAATACCAGAAACTTCAATCTCACCATTTGAAGCACATGCTAATGATGCCCATGAAGCAGCTTCAATTCTATCTCCTGCAAGAAAAAAATTTGTGCCATTTAATTTTTTAACTCCCTGGATAATTAACTCTCTATTACCTGAGAGAAATATTATAGCTCCCATGGAGCGCAACATTGTAATTAACTCTATAATTTCTGGCTCTAAGGCTATATTTTTTATAATACTTGTCCCCTCTGCAAGCACGCTTAAAAATAAGCATGTTTCTGTTGCTCCAACGGATGGATATGGCAAATCTATATGAGCAGCTTGAAGTCGCTTCTTAGATTCTGCGAAGTATTTATTACCCTTTTTATAAACCTCAGCCCCAAATTTCTTTATTGCCTCAAGATGATAATCAACATTCCTTTGACCAATATGATCTCCTCCAACAGTAGGTACACTCGCCTTTCCAAATCTATGAAGTAATATACTTAAGAGCAAAATAGGAACTCTGTTAGTTTTTGTATCAGGCAATGATGCTTCATATTCTGTTATTTTAGTTGCATCAATATACATAGTGTTAATATCTTGTTTCCAATCCACCCCAACACCTGCAGACATTAATAGCTCTTTTGTAATTTCTACATCACCAATATTTGGCATCCCTCTAAGTACTGTTTGGTCTGAACACAATAAAGCCGCAACCATAGCCTTAGTTGCAAGATTTTTTGCCCCCATACAAGAAATTTTTCCATGAATAGGAATCCCACCCTGAATAATATATGAAATACTTTGCATTATATTTTAAATTAATTAAAAAAATTGTTAATTCCAATTGAACGTAGTATATTTGATAAATGTGTTAATATAAAGTGAAAAATATCTTGAGAATAACCTTCAAATCTTATTATTAATGAATCTTCAGTATTAGAACACCTAATCAACCACCAGCCCCTCTCACACTCTACTCTTATTTCATCCATATCATTGTATTGAATTTTCTTACTATTTAATAAATTTTTTATCTTATTAATAGTCAAAATTTTATGATTATCTTCGCACAAAATTCTTATTTCAGGTGAAACGAAAATTTTAGGCAAATTATTAAAATACTCTCTATTTTTTTCATCTAAAAATAAATAAGTTTGCAAGAGGCAAATATTGCATCATCAAATCCAAAGTAATTTTCTTTAAAAAACATATGACCACTTACTTCACCTGCCAGCAACGCACCCTCTTTTACCATTTTATCTTTTAAGTTTGCATGACCAGTCTTATACAATACAATTTTAGCTCCTTCATTGTTAATCTTATCTATAAGAGTTTTACTTGTTTTAATATCAGCAATAATTTTTGGCTTTGAATGCCTTTTTAATAAATCTCTGGAGAAAAATGCTAATAATTCATCTTCTAAAATCACCTTGCGACCACCACTTATCAAAACTAGTCTATCAGCGTCACCATCTAATGCTATTCCAAAATCACATCTTTGTTTTTTCATTATAGTTTTTAAGCTGGATAGATTTGTTCATGAGTAGGATCAACATAACGATATTTCACATTATCATTAACTAAAATATGTTCTCCAGGCAATTTTTTGATTATCATTTTTAAAATTTTAGCTAAAGATGAGTTGCAAATATCCCATGCAATTTTTAATCTGCTGTCAAATTCACTTTTAGCGAAATGCGTAATTGGATTTGTAATCTTATCTATACACCCTTGATTAATATCAATTTCTTTGAATAATCCTCGTATTTTTGAGAACAAAATATTTCCATTTTTTGCAATGTTGTAAATTTTAATTAAATTTTTCCCAAAGAATGGTTTTTTATCAACTATAATCTTGAATCCGTTAAATGTTGGTGGGTTGTGAGAGGCTGTTACCATTATCCCGCAATAAGCATCACTGATTATATGACATGCATAATAAAGAATTGGAGTTGTAATTAGCCCTAGGTCCAATACATCTAGCCCCACATCTAAAAATCCTTTGATCAAGCTTGATTTTAACTTTGAAGAACTTTTTCTTCCATCATAACCAATACATATTTTTGATTTAATGCTTCTATTTTTTATATACGTCCCTAAACTACAACCCAAAAAATACGCATCACTTTCAGTTAAATCTTTTTGAAACTCTCCCCTAATATCATATTCCTTAATTATTTTTGTTTTGAAGACATGCTTTTTGCGTAGCATTCTTATCTATATACTCCTTCCCATTGTATGCCTTTATCTTCAAGGCATGAATTATTTTAAACTCATCCCTTAGTATTTGATTTATAATCTTATGTCTACTTAATAAATTAATCTCATCAAAATTTCTTGCTACAATCGTTAATAAAAAGTGTGTACCACCCGCTTTTGCTTTTTCATTATGATTAGCATGCAAATAAGATTCATCTTTCAAATTGAGGAAAGTAACATCAAGATTATCTCTTAGTTTTTTTTCAATTTGATCTCTTATCTCAGTTTTTATAGCCTGACGCATAACCCATTATATATTTTTTAAGTGGAGTAAAATTATTAATAATTTTAAGCCCTGCTTTGCGTAGTATTTTAGCAGAAATTAAATTGGAGGAAAAGATTTGATTAATATTATGAGTACTATTAATCATTAAATTAACATCAAATTCTCTTTTTTTATTATATTGATTCAATAAATTATTTGAACAAATATCCAATCCTAACCCTATATTCTCCTTAATTAACTCATCTAATAACTGCACATCTCTTAACCCTAAATTCAATCCTTGCCCGGCTATCGGATGGATACTATGCATTGCATCTCCACAAAGAATTGTCTTATCCTTTATATAGGATTTTGCATATACTAAACTAAGAGGGAAATATATTATATCTGATGTAACTTCAATATCTCCTAAGTAATTATCAAGTTTGCTTTTTATCATATATGCCACATCATCTTTTGACATAGAAGCTAATATTTTACCAACTCCATTTTTATCCGTCCATACAATGCAAGACTCATGCCCTCCTCTTTTAGGCAATATAGCAAAAGGACCTGCTTTCAAAAACTTTTCTACAGCTATACCTTGATGATTAAATTCGTGCTTTAAATCAAAGACAATTGCATCCTGTTTATAACCAGTTTGCTTTGTTTTTATTCCTACTAAATCTCTTGTTTTAGAATTTTTTCCTTCTGCAACTATTAATAATTTGGATGTTAAAGTTTTGTTGTTCGAAAATTTTATCTCAATATTATATGGATGATTTACAACTTGTGTAATTTCGTGCTTTGCATAAATTGCAATATTTTTGCATTTCTTTACCCCTTCATTTAATGAGTTTAATATATGCATCTCATCAACCATAAAGCCAAAATTTTGTAAATTTAAATCCTTCGGGTCAAAAGTGAGATTTTCATTATTTTCACAATCCTCAATTAAAATTTGATTGATAGATTGAGCATGATTCATTATTTGATCTGCAATACCAATATTTTTAAAGATCTCCATAGACGCCGAGGCAATAGCAAATATTCTACTTGGAAATTTTGATTTAGCATTAACATTTTTATAACTATCATTGTTATCTATAATGGCAATTCTCAAATTCTGTTTTGCCAGTAGGCATGCAAGGGACATCCCTACATACCCCGCTCCACTGATAATAACTTCAAATTCAATCTTTTTCATTTTTATTAAATGGGTCAAACCTTTTTCCTATGAGTAATAAGCATGGTGTAAAAAATAAGGTTAAAATTGTTGCAAACGCTAATCCACCCGCTATTGAAGTTGAAAGTTGACGCCACCATTGACTTGATGGAGCGTCATACATGACTTCACGAGTAAAAAAATTAATCGTAAGACCAAAAATCATTGGTAACAATCCAAGAATTGCAGTTGTTGCTGTTAATAATATAGGTCTAACTCTCTGGATACCCGCTCTAATTATTGAATCTCTAATATCATGCCCACTTTTTCTTAGATGCTGATAAGTATCAATAAACAATATATTATTGTTTAATACTATGCCCGACAAAGCAATAACTCCTATTCCACACATCACTACTCCAAAAGGTTGCCATGTTATTATTAAACCAAGTAATACGCCAACTGTAGAGAGAAACACAGCGCTCATAACAACTATAGTGTGGTAAAATGAGTTAAACTGAACTAGCATTATCATAAACATCATGATTAAAGCTAACGAAAATGCTTTGCCTAAAAAATCTGATGCTTCTTTTTGATCCTCACTCTCTCCTTTAAATTGGTAATTTATACCTTCTTCTAAATTTTTACTTAACCATTTTTCAAGCTCCTTTATTTTATCATTAACTAAAACACCCTTTTTTACATCTGCTTTGATTGTGATTACATTACGCCTATCAACCCTATTTATTCTATTAATTTTATCCGCCGCTTTTCTAGTTGCAAAATTGGTTATCGGAATTCCCTTATTCTCTTTATTGATAATTTTTAATTTATCAATTTCATTAATGTTCCTATTTTCTGGATTAAACCTTAAAACTATATCCACTTCATCATCAGCATAATCAGGTCTAAAACTGGATACTTTTAGCCCATCAGTAAATAAAAGCAAGCTATTCCCAACTTCTTTAATATTAAGCTTAAAGATTGTCGCCAATTGCCTATCGACATCTATTTTCCAATCAATTCCAGGTGCAGAACTCGTATCCTCTACATCTTTAAATCCACCCATTTGCTCCATAGCTAATTTAACCTTATTTACAAATTTTGGTACTTGATCAAAATCCCTTGAGCTAAAATTAACAGAAATTGGCTTGTCTTGTGAGGGTCCATTACTTTGTTCTAAAATTTCCACACTCACACCTTCAATTCCAGCTGTTCTTTTTCTAATATCTTGAAAAATTACATCTGCTTTCCTTCTATTCTTCCAATTAGCCAGCTCCAATTGTATTGTTCCTATTGTACCTTGAGGGAGAGTCTCATCTCTATCAAAATCTCCACCCTTCGTATAAAATACTTTGATATCAGATGTCATATTTAGGATCTTTTTCTCCACCGATTTAGCTATCTTATCTCTTTCTTCTAAAGATAAATCTCCTCCTGCCTTTATAGCAACTACTGCGTTTTCTGGCTCAATTTTTGGAAAAAATTCTACTCCTGTACCAAACATTCCAAAAAATACATATACAGAAATTAATACTGCAAATCCTGAAAAAATAAATGTTTTAGGCCAGTTCAACACCATTTCTAGTAAATCATGATATCTTTTTGATAGACCTTTAAGATTGTCAATATCACCTTCTTCAGCTGCTTTCATTGAATTGATAGTTTTAATATCAAATTTCTTAGGTTTTCCAAATAATGGACCCATAGAAGGTTGAAAAAACAATGCAAAGAGAAGAGAATTTGTAAGTATAATTATTACTGTAATAGGCATAAATCTCATAAATTGACCTATTACACCAGGCCAGAATAATAAAGGCATAAATACTACAATTTTCACAAGAGTGGATGTAACAATAGGCCAAAACATTCTAGTGGCAGAATTAACAAAAGCAACTTTGACATTCATGCCTTCAATAATTTTTCTATCGGCATATTCACTAACTACTATTGCATCATCCACTATCATTCCAACTGTAAGTATCAAACTAAACAACACAACGATATTAAGGGTATATCCAGAAATTTCCATTACCAATATACCTACTAAAAAGGAAGAGGGGATCGAAAGTGCTATCAATAAAGCAGACCTTCCACCGACTGAAAAAATAACAACTATAGTTACCAATATTACCGCAAGTAATATTCCATTTTCTAGATCATCCACCATATCTATGATGTTTTCAGATTGATCTTGCGAATAAATAATATTCAGATTACTTGGTAAATACACTTTCTGATCAGCAATTATTTTTTTCACTTCTGTGACTGTGGAAATAATATTAGCTCCAGTTCTTTTTGATACCTCTAAAACAATTGCTGGCTTCCCATTAACCCTGGCTATATACTCTGGATCTTTATAAGTTTTTTTAATTTTGGCTATATCTTTTAATTTAATTACCTTATTACCATCAGCAAATATTGGAAAATTGTATAGTTCATATACGGATTCAATTGTACTAGGAATCTTAACAGAAAAAGTTCCTCCTTCATTTTTAACCTTTCCCACGGCAACCAAAGAATTATTTTCTGCAATCATTTGACTAATTTGCAACAAACTGATTCCATAAAATTCAAGTGTCTCAGGTTCGACTATTATTTCTACTATGTCTTTTCTATCACCACTGATATTAACACTTAGTACATCTTGTACATTTTCAACTTTATCCCTTAATTTTCTCGCTATTGTAATTAAGCTTTCCTCAGGTATCTCCCCTGTTAAAATTATATTTAAAACAGGCATTAAGCTTAGATTAATTTCCTTTATTACGGGCTTATCAGTATTTTCAGGTAATTCATGCTCTGTATCATTAACCTTTGCTCTAACATCCCTTAATGCTTTGTCACTATCAAATCCTGCGTAAAATTTTATCAAAATTACTCCACTTCCTTCGTAAGCATATGATTTTAATTCTTTAATACCTGAAATATTCCTTAACGCCATTTCCATAGGCTTGAGAATTAATTTTTGAGAATCAGTTGGTGAAATACCCTGATGGGTGATAACCATATAAATCATAGGTATTTTTACATCCGGACTATCTTCTTTGGGTATAGACATATATGAAAAATAGCCACAAATGACCAGTACAGCCAACAATAAAATTGTCGCCCTTTTTCTTAAGGTAAATGATTTAATTATATTTTCCATAATGAGTTTCTTAAGTTTTATTATCTAATCTTGTTATTTCGAAGATTCAATTTCTTTTCTTACTGAATTCGGAAGATCCTTTTTTATTATTTTATATGCAAATTTTTCCACTAAACTAAAATCATCATATTTTTTATCTTCATCAATTTTGATTGTGTATTTAGTTTTTCCATCATCAGATCTAATTTTGGGCATTTCTTCTTGCTCTATATATTTTGGTTTATTTTTATACTCTGTATATTTTTGCAAAATCAGATAAGCAACCAATACCCATGCTAAATACGTAATAATCTTACTCTTATACGTTATCATTTGTTGTACTACTTATGTATTTTTTATGTATTTCCACTATGCTAAACTTTTTATACTAAAAAAACAACTTTAACCACTTGGAGTTAATAATTTCCTAAAATATACATTGTAACGCTTACTGCTATAGGTATTGTCATATTATCATTAAGTTTAGAATTTTTTGAAAATAATTCAACAACAGTAGCAATAAGTGAAGTAAGAAATGCAGCTATTAAAAATTTAATATCCAAATTATAAATTGTTGTAATTACTAAACTTAAAACACAAGACGTGCCAAAAAAAGCTGCACTACCTTCAAGACTTTTACCATTTATTTTTGTTTTGCCAAATAATGTACCTATTATAGCAGCCATGCTATCTGATACTATTAAAATAGAGACGGAAAGATTAAAAGCCGGCTTTGATGATATAAATAGGCATATAAGCATACCAATAAAAGCAAAAGTTAAGGCTGAATAATTCTCTTTCTCATGCGCTCTGTATATTTGAGCAAGATCTATTTTTTTTACAAATCTGTGTTCCAGCAGATTGAATTTGATTCTAAATTTATCTATGGTGAAAGAAATAATTAAAAACAATGAAATAATTATTATCATTGTTTCTTTATCATAATAATGATAAATTATTGGAAATATTAGGCCGATTAGATGAATGCTTTTTCTGTAAATTTCAATCAATATGGGCGGGTTATCTTTATGTTTCATTTATTTAAATAGATTATGTTTGCTGTTGTATCAATTTTATTTATGTTGAGCTTCATACCTTTTATGGTGCTGATACTATTTATATTTATCAAAAAAACAAATAAAAAAAAATTTAATAATCGTTTAAAAAGTATCCAAGAAAATTCACCTTATAGGAAAACTCAAAATAATGTTAAACCTAAAAATGATTCTTTGTTTTTAGAAAAAGAAGATCTCGATTTAGATAAAGAACATGAGTTGGATAAAGTTGAAAAAATTCAAGATAAGGAACATGACAAAGAAGAAGGCAAAATAGTAGGTATTGCTGAGCCAAAAGGGTTTTGGTCTAAATTTGTAATGTCTCAGAAATTAGGATTTATATTTGCAAGGTTAGCAACAAGCGAAAACAAGAGTAAGGGTTTTTGGACAAATTTAATAAAAGCTCAAGATATATCTCAAGGGAAAGATAAAGGCAGGGGCAGATAGCAAATAATTACCTATAATCTTAGTTTTAGGTGAAAAATTTAAAATTTGGATTGTATAGACCTGTGTTTTCTTGATTTGCCTTTATCATCTCAATCCTCTATTTCCCTCATATCTTCCTAAAAAACATAGATCAGATTATCCAAAACCAGCGTTTCCATTTATTGATTATATTGGCATTTATTCCATATTTTACTTATAGCTCACTTAATGTCCCTTCTTCTTTAATTACCTATAACGCTACCTTTGTTTTAAATATTGTACTGTATTTTTTTGTATCATTATTTCATCCGATATCTTTTAATACAGATCAGGGAGCTCAATTTACAATAACAATTTTAATTTATATTTAAGCCGCATTATCTCTTGACAGCAGGGAGCTTTTTAAAATAGCAAACACTCATTTAGCAAAGCATGTTACTTTTGATAACGACGAAGAATCATTACAGTTTTTTACTGAAACTTATACTGATATTTTTAGCAAGTTAGTCAAATCATCATTAAATTCAATAGAATCTACCTTTGAGTCTGCATTGACAACCTTTACATTGATTGAATCAATAATTGATAATATAGCAAATAGTAATTCTAAAAATGCATTAGCTTATACAGAAATAGTGCACCAATATTACAGTAAAATAGTTACTTTTGTTTTGCAAAATGACAATGCAAGTACATTTCAAAAATCGTTCTACCTTTATGGTTTATATAATAGAGAATTTTTTCAAGAAAAATTAGAGAAGTATCAGTTATTATTTCCTAAGATAAACAAAAAAGAGCAAACTACAGTAATTGAAAATTTAAAATCTAATAACGCATATAATCTTTTTATTTTATCAAATGAAAAAGTAGATGACATTGCAGAAAATTTTATAAAAGCAGCTTTATTAAATGATTGGGATATGTCAGATCTTTATAAACATTCCTCAAATTTTTTAATTTCATTATGTCAAAATAGTCTTTCAGAGGAATTGCCTACAAATTTTCTAAAAGCATTTCATGACTCTTTAGAAGAAGCCTATAAATCTAAAGATAAGAATTTTCCTACTGCTGAATTTGAAAAACAAATGTTGCGCCCACTTATACATTCTTCAACAGGAGAACTTTGTTATGATATATACAAAAAATCTTCGACTAATCCAAAGGCTTTAGGCACAGAAGAAAAGGGGTTTTTAAGTGCTAATGGAGCTTATATACATAGCTATTACAATACTACGGATGGCTTTAGTTTAGATAAATTAAGTGCTAAATTAGCAAAAATTAATTGTGAAGATGTGACAGACCAAAGTTTGATTTGGAAATTTTTTACCTCAGATAATTTTATAGAATTTTTTAATAAATTTACACAATATACTTATCCTAAATGTTTTGCTACCTTTACTGTCCAAATGATAGCCCAAGGGAAAGAAGATTTATTAGACAAAACAATAGAGTTTTTGAATAACAAAAATGAAGATAAAAATCAACCTAGAGAAATCAGTGATTTTAAAAAAATATATAAAAATCCTATGTTTTGGCATAAGGTTAATGAATTATTGAATGAAAATTATACAGTTGAGAAACACACTGCTTTTTGCCATTTTTGGATGTTTCGTGTGTCTCAAGAATTTAGAGGTGATATTATCAAATATTCCAAAGGACAAGATCATTATGGATATATGAAATTATGTGAATTATCAAGATTACAAGATGATAGTTCAAGCGAAGCTATGGTTAGATCTAGTATTTCTGCATATGGCAATACTGATTTATTGGGAATTATTAATTACCTAATAAGTGAAAAATTACGTTTTGATCATAGTAAAGAAAACAATCTTTTTGAGCAAATTCACCAAAAAGTTGAAAAAAAATTACCTCAAATAGCAAAAGCCAAAGAAGAGGTTGCTACCGAAATGTTTAATCATAATATAAACAAAATGATAGCAGACAACCCTGATGAGGTACTAAAATTACTACAAGGCATGCAAGGAAAAACCCCTTTAGGCGCAGCATTGATCACTAAGAGTCATACAAGTGTAATAAATGAATATGGTGGTGAGGATGTTACTTCTGGACAACTAAATATAGGAGCAATAGAAAATAAATTAAAAAACTATCTTAGTAATAAAACTTGTGATGCTTCTCCAGGTTTATTGTGTGACTATATAGTTACACCTTTGAAAGAATTTACATATAATAGTTATGCAATAACTGGAGCATCATTGCTTATGGGGTATTCTGCTTTTTTTGGAGATACTAAAGTTATATTGTTTATTGCTTATGATGGAATTATTTTAGGAAACGCCCAAGGTGGTCAAATGTCTAGAGTAGATGCAGCATATACACTTTTCCTTACAAACATAGGGACTCCTTTATCAGCAGTTTACAAGGTTTTTGCACCTATTATTTACACTGCCACTGTGGGGACTTTATCATTGGCAGAGAAAGGTTTTTGCGATGTAACAATGCCACAACAGGATTTAGCGGATGTTTTATTAGTCGTAACTCAAAATATTGCTAATGAAAATGAAGTTGACATTAAGTTATCGGAATCATCTTCATGTACCAAAGAATTAGTAGAAAATTTTTGTTTAGAAAGTGATTTACATTGTAATATAATAATTGAGTTTTAATTATTAATAGGAGTTAACTATGCTAAGTCGTAAAGGTGCTTTTGGCACACCAGAAAAAAAACAAGATCAAGGAGATAGAAGTATTCGTAAATCAGGTGCTCCTAGCACACCACAGCGCATAGATGAATTGGATGAAAGAAACGCTAAGCTTCAACAAACAATAGAAGCAGCACAACAAGCAGAAAATTCTGCAAGAGAAGAACTTTCAGAGGCTAGTAAAAAAATAGAAGCATTAAAAGCCGAAATTATTTCTCTAAAAGAAGCTTGTGAACAACAAGAAGTTTGTAGTGAAGAGTTACAAAAAGAAATAAAAAGAAAGGAAATAAAACTTGCTGAATTAAATGCTAACCTCCAACAAAATCAAATGGAGAATGATGAGCTAACTCAAAAAATTAATGAATTAAAAGAACAACTTATAAAAATGCAAGCAGAAATAGAAGCGGTTCAACAAGAAGCTGCTTATGCTGCTGCTCTACAAGAAGCTGCTCATGCTGCTGCTCTATTAGCGGCTCAACAAGAAGCTGCTCATGCTGCTGCTCTACAAGAAGCTGCACTACATTATACACAACAAATAATAACTTTAGAAGCTCAACATCAATCGGTGATTAATGGAACAAATCATGATTATACATTCCTTCAACAGCAGCACCAACTGCTTCAAAATTCACATAATGAATTAGAGACACAAGTATGTAGTAAAAGTAGCTGCACTATTATGTAATTATGTATGAAAGAATTAGTAGAAAATTTTTGTTTATAAGGTGATTTACATTGTAATATAATAACTGAATTTTAATTATTAATAGGAGTTAACTATGCTAAGTCGTAAAGGTGCTTTTGGCACACCAGAAAAAAAACAAGACCAAGGAGATGGAAGTATTCGTAGATCAGGTGCTTTTGGCACACCGCAGCGCATAGATGAATTGGATGAAAGAAACGCTGAGCTTCAACAAGCAAGAGAAGCAACACAACAAGCAATAGAAGCAGCACAACAAGCAGAAAATTCTGCAAAAGAAGAACTTTTAGAGGCTAGTGAAAAAATAGAAGCATTAAAAGCCGAAATTATTTCTCTAAAAGAAGCTTGTGAACAACAAGAAGCTTGTAGTGAAGAGTTACAAAAAGAAATAAAAAGAAAGGAAATAAAACTTGCTGAATTAAATGCTAACCTCCAACAAAATCAAATGGAGAATAATGAGCTAACTCAAAAAATTAATGAATTAAAAGAACAACTTATAAAAATGCAAGCAGAAATAGAAGCGGTTCAACAAGAAGCTGCTTATGCTGCGGTTCAGCAAGAAGCTGCTCATGCTGCTGCTCTATTAGCGGCTCAACAAGAAGCTGCTCTACAAGTGGCAACTCTACAAGATAATCATCAATTAGCAGTTGATGGTATGCAAGCTATTATTAATGGAACGCACGCTAACCATCAAGAGCTTCAAGAGCAATATAATAGTCTTCAATGTACATATAATCAATTACAGGCTGATCACAAAAATGGCTGTGAGATTATGTAATTCTATACGATAGTGTCACTAGATATTATTATAGTTAATATTTGCTTTATATAGAACCTGTTCAAAACCTTTTTATGATAGAGTTCTGCTGCAAATAGAAGAAGTAATTATTTTAATATTATTAATTTATGAAATTTATTTGGCCTGCCTACTAACATTAACATTTTATTAATTGGTATTTGTAGCTGAAATGCACCTCTTGAATAAATTTCATGCAAAAATCGTTTTTTTAACCCCTCTTATTTACCATTTCTATCTGCCAATATTAATGCCCAGTCAATTACTCCTTGTATATAATTTGAATATTCATTTTTGACCCTAGCATCATGTTTCATTGTACATTATAACTTCTATTTTTATTGTTTATACTACGTATTATACTCAACTAATGTTACAATTATGTTAGTCTTACGCGAAAGATTTAAGTTTTTTTGATTCTAATTAAAAATTAGATGAAAATTTGCTTTATAGGATTTGTTAAATCAAGCTTACCTAATTCAGGATGGAAAGTCGTACAATATACATTTTGTTGCTTAACAAAAATAGGGTTGCTGTCTAGTGTGTCTAAAATTTTCACTTCCTTACCATAATCAACTATAGCAGGAGCACGTATCATAAAGACTTCTTGATTAGAATCAGTTTTGACTAATTTGCTACTAATTTGCCTTCCATAGAAATTCCTTTCTACACCTATATTTATAAGTCCCAATCCCTTGACCCTCTCAGATATATATTTAGAAAGTAATATTGCTCCAGCACAAGTGCCAAGTATAGGCTTCCCAGTTAAGGAAAATGTACGGATTTTTTCATCTAATTTACTATTAATACAATAATCATACTGCACAGAGCTTTCTCCGCCAGGAAGAATAATACCATCTAATTTTGAAAAATCAGTTCCTGAAAAAAGCTTTAAAGATTTATAGCCAAGTACATTCAAAGCTTCTGTAAATAAATGACCAGCACCTTGATAAGAAAATACCCCTATGGTTTTCATCTCATAGATTCCCCAAGGTCCTCCGATATTTCAGCTAATTTTTTAGGATCATTCCAATTATTAATAGCTTCAACAATAGCCTTTGCTCTTTTTACTGGATCCTCACTCAGGAAAATACCGCTCCCAACAAATACTGATTCAGAACCAAATTCCATACACAATGCAACATCTGCTGGGGTAACTATTCCACCAGCTGCAAAAAAAGGAACCGGTAGCTTTTGATCACTGCGAACCTTATCCAATAAAGAAGCTTGAATCTTCATTTCTTGGGCTTTTATCTTAATTTGCGAAGAATCTAAGCCCTTTAAATTATGAATCTCTCTCTTTACTGCTTTTAAATGATATACTGCTTCAGCAATATCCCCCGTTCCTGCCTGCCCTTTACACCTAATTAATGCAGCCCCCTCTTCAATTCTCCTAAGTGCCTCTGCTAAATTACGACAACCGCACACAAAGGGAATGCTAAACTTAATCTTATCAATGTGATCTTCTTTATCAGCAATGGTTAACACCTCACTTTCATCAATACAATCAACCTCTAAAGCCTCTAGGATTTTTGCCTCACTTATGTGCCCTATACGACACTTAGCCATTACTGGAATTGAAACAGCCTCTTGAATTTTTTTGATCATTATAGGATCACTTGCTCTTGCTATGCCACCTTCTCTAATTATTAAAGCTGGTACTCTTTCAAGAGCCATAACTGCTACTGCCCCTGCATCCTCTGCAATTTTTGCTTGCTCAACGTTCATTACATCCATTATAACTCCGTTACAAAGCATATTAGTGAAGGCTATTTTTGGATCCATTTTTTCAAAATTAATGTACATTTATTGCAATGTAATCTAACAATATATCACCTTATATTCAAGGTATATTTGCATTAATTGATTTAAAAATAAAAAACAATCTTTACATAAGATGAATCATATAATAGCTTATATTGATAAATAGCAAATGTGTGTAAAATGAAAAGACTCTTCAGTGTAATTCTATTATTATTGCTTATTGGATGCAATACCATTGAAAATAAAATTGGGCACTTTTTCGATAAAAAATCAAATGAAAATCCAAAACTTATTGCTTTGCCATCAAAAAATCCTTTAGAAGCAAAGATTGCTGTTTTCTTACCTTTATCTGGTAAATATCAGTATTTAGGTCAAAGCATTTTAGATTCTATACAATTAGCTCTTTATGAACTAAGAGCTGATAATATTACTTATAAAGCCATTGATGTAGGCAGCGACTCTATCAGCGCTCAAAAGGCAATGGAAAATGTTAACCTTGACGACATAGATATTGTTCTTGGACCAGTATTTAAGGATCAAGCGGAACACATTTACAAACAGGCAAAGAAAAATAATATTCCAATGATAACGTACTCTAATGATTTAGATCTAATGAACATGCAGGGTCTTTATATCTTTGACATAATTTCTAGCCAACAAATTAAAAAAGTGGTCCAATACGCAAGTAGCAAGCAGTACTCTAATATTTACTCTGTTGCACCAAAAAATAAATATGGAGATTTTGTTGAAAAAACACTATTAGAAAATATGGGAGCAGATCATTATAATGTTAAAAAGGTCTCTCTTTATACCGCCTCTGACATACCAGTTGTAAAAAGATTTACATTAAGCGAGGCTATACTAGGCATCAAAAGTTCTGTGAGAGGTGATATTGCTAATAAGATTCCAGGGTTTGGAGATCCAGCTATTCTCCTTCCAGAGCAGAATAATAACTTAATTAATGTAGTTAATCAGTTACAATTTTTGCACAGTAGCAATGACCCTAAATATAAAATTTTAGGTATTGGAGATTGGAGCCAGTACTTACTAACACAAAATATTATTACTCAAAAAGCTTGGGTAGCTGATATACCTCATAAAACGCTTTCTGAATTTTATTCTCGTTTCCAAGATAATTACAAATATACTCCTCCGAGAATTGCCGCAATTGCTTATGACTCAATAATGTTGATTTCAGCAATTATTAATAAAGCTAATAGTGGCATAATTCTAAAATTTGAAGAACTTGAAAGAACTGATGGTTACCAAGGCATCACTGGAGCATTTAGATTAAAGTCAAATGGAGTAAACGATAGACTTTTTTCTGTATATGAATATAAAAAAGGAACTATGAAAGAAATTTTACCTGCTAATAATGGATTTTAACATGCTGTAAAGCAAATTATTATTTTTTGTTGAGGATTTATAGAACTTAAGATTTGATCTATCTTGGAGATATATTACTGGAGTAATACAAATTCAAAAATTTCTCATATTGCTTACTCAGGATTAGATTAAAATTATCAGCTAAAAAATGGAATATCATGTTAATTTCATCAGATTCACTTGCATCAAATTTATTTAATACATAATTCGTAACCATAGAAGTCAAAGGTGGTCTCCCAATACCAACTTTTATTTTATTATAATTTTTACCAATATATGAATCAATAGATTTTAAACCGTTATGCCCAGCATCTCTACCTCCAGTTTTGATTTTCATTTTACCAACCACTAAATCTAAATCATCAAAAATAACAAATATATCATTTGGAGCAATTTTATAAAAATTCACAACTTTACTAATGGGAACACCCGAATTATTCATAAATGTCATTGGCATAAAAACTATCACCTCTTGATCAAAAATTGTAATTTTCGATATTTTTCCATCAAATTTATCCTGAAACCCTGGGATTTTAAATTTATCAGCAAGTACTCCAACTGCATCAAATCCTAAATTATGCCTTGTTTGTTTGTATTTTAAACCTGGGTTACCCAACCCTACTATTAACTTCATTCTGAATTAATTAAATTGTTTGTTTTAAAAGAAAAATAATCGTTGTGTGAAACTATGATATGGTCATGCACAACGATATTTACAGCCTTTAAAGATGTTATAACCTTATTAGTAATTTCTATATCTTGTTTTGATGGAGATGTATCTCCGCTTGGGTGATTATGCACCAAAATAACTGCTGATGCGAAATGAGTTAGTGCATTTTTCACAATTTCTCTTGGATGTATAGCTATTCTATCAACGGTACCTGAATCAATCATTTGCTCATGAATTAATATATTTTTAGAATTCAAATAAAGTATCTTAAAATGTTCAACTTTTTGAAACCCCATAGTTAAATTACAATAATTTATAACAGAATTCCAATTATTAAGTACATGAAATTTTTTATTTGAGCTATCAGGAATATGCAAGCGACTAAATAAATCTTTTAATAATTTAAAGTATATCTCAGCTGACTTCCCCAAACCTTTCACTTGATTCAATTGATTATATTCGGCATTTATTACACCAGCTAGACTTCCAAATTTCTTCAATAACAATTTTGCTACAAGCTTAGTGTCCTTAATTGGTATAACATGAAATAAAAGCATTTCTAGTATTTCATAATCTGGCAATGTCCTTATTGGTGATTTATAAAATCTATCTTTCAATCTCTGCCTGTGCCCATGCTTATTTTCTATCTCTTCCATTATCAATTATTACCTTCCCATAAATTGATATATTTACTTATACTTAATTAATCTTAATTAATCTCGTTTTATTTTGCTCTAACAATATATACCTAGTAGTATTTTTATTGCACCTATCAACCCATTAAGGTATTATTATTTACCTCTTATTAATTCAAGTTATCAATCAGCATAATCGGAATTTATCTCTATATTAAAAACTCCAATTACAATGAACTACAAATTGATATAAAATAGCATTACAACGGAAGATTATCATGCTTTTTCCATGGTTTTTCAACTTTTTTATTTTCTAGCATTGCTAAATATTTACATATTCTCCATCTAGTTCTGTGAGGTTTTATAATATCATCTAAATATCCACGCGATGCAGCAACAAGTGGCGATGCAAACTTTTCTTCATATTCCTCTATTGTCACTCCTTTAAGTATTTTTATAGCTCCTTTTGCCCCCATAACCGCAATTTCTGTATCTGGCCATGCTAAATTAATATCACCTCTTAAATGTTTTGAGCTCATAACAATGTAAGCACCTCCATATGATTTTCTAGCAATAAGGCTAATTTTTGGAACTGTAGCTTCAGCATATGCATATAATAATTTTGCACCGTGCTTAATAATACCCTTATGCTCTTGATCAGTCCCCGGTAAAAACCCTGGTACATCAATAAACGATACTATTGGTATTCCAAAAGCATCACAAAATCTGATAAATCTTGCGGCTTTTATAGAAGCGTTAATGTCTAGACAGCCAGCTATTTCCATAGGTTGATTTGCTACAATTCCAACAGGTCGTCCTTCAAATCTTGCAAAACCCACCATAATGTTCTTCGCATAATTTTCTTTTATCTCAAAATAATCACCCTCATCGACAACTTTTTCTATTAGTTGCTTCATATCATACGGCTTAGTATTATCTTTTGGCACCAAAGTTTCTAGAGACATCTCAATTCTATCTGCTGGATCATTTGTTTTATATGTTGGTAATTTTGCTACATTCGAAGAAGGTAAAAAATCAAAAAGCCTTCTTACCATTTGTAAGCACTCTATATCATTTTCCGCTACATAATCAATAACTCCACTTTTTTTCATATGAACCTTTGCTCCACCAAGCTCTTCATGCGTAACATCTTCATGTGTTGCAGTTTTAACTATGTCTGGTCCTGTTAAATACATGTATGATGTTTGATTAACCATAAAAATGAAATCTGTTAATGCTGGAGAATATACTGCACCTCCTGCACATGGTCCCATTATTATTGTAATTTGAGGTATCACTCCTGAAGAATCTACATTTCTTTGAAAAATTTCACCATATCCTTTAAGAGAATCAACTCCTTCTTGGATCCTTGCTCCTCCCGAATCGTTGATTCCAATAATAGGAGCTTTCAATTTTAAAGCTAAATCCTGTATCTTAGTAATTTTTTTTGCATGCATTTCCCCTAATGAACCACCGATAACAGTAAAATCTTGACTGTATACAAAAACCATTCTCCCATTAATTGTGCCATGTCCAATAATAACACCGTCTCCAGGAAAAACTTTATCCTGCATACCAAAATTTTGACATCTATGTTCTATGAAAGCATCCATTTCCTCAAATGAATCTGGATCTAGTAAAATTTCTATTCTCTCCCTAGCAGTTAATTTGCCAGATTTATGCTGCTTATCTATTCTCTCCTGTCCACCACCTAATCTTACAGCCTGTATTTTTTCGTTAATTTTTTCGTTAATTTTTTTATGTTGCATTGTTTTGCCATATATTAATATTGTGCATATACTAATAAAAAAATAATTCTTTGACAATGTTTTGAAAATTATCGTATAACAAATACCTATTAAATCATATAGCTTAACTATGTTTTACAGCTTCAATTACATAAAATTTATTAACCTTTTTTAATTTTTAATGAATATATTTACCCATTTTAGAAATATAATATTTAATGATATTGAATCTATTTATCCAAAGATTATAAGGAGAGATGACGTTAAAATTGAATTTCCTAATAACCCTGAACATGGAGATTTATCGTCAAACATATCAATGGTTATAGCTAAAAAAATAAAAGCAAATCCCAAAGAAATTGCTGAAAAAATATCAGAGATAATTAGCAAAAATGAATATGTAGATGAAGTTACAATTGCAGGGGTAGGTTTTCTAAATATAAAAATTAAAAAAAGTTTTTGGTATTTATTTTTAAAGCAATTAATTCACAATGGACATAATTATCCTAAAATAAATATCGGTAATGAAGAAAAAGTAAATGTCGAGTTTGTTTCTGCAAACCCCACAGGCCCACTTCATTTAGGGCATGCTAAGGGAGCTGTTTTTGGAGATGTCATTGCCAATTTACTTTCAAAATGCGGTTATAATGTTACAAAAGAGTTTTATATCAATGACGCAGGCAACCAGATTAATAACCTAACTAAGTCACTAAAAATTCGATTTAAGCAGTTGCTTGGAGAAAAAGTAGAATTAGAAGAAAATTGCTACCCTGGTGAATATCTCATTGAATTAGCTAAAAATTTGCGCGAAGAACTTGGAGATAATACAAGTAAACTAAATGATGAAAATTTTTTAAATGACTTTGCTGTTAAAAAAATACTAGAAATTATAAAAAATGACCTTGATCGTCTAGGAGTGTTTCATGATAACTTTATTTCTGAAAGACAACTTATTGAGCAAAACAAAGTAAACCATTGCATAGATTTTTTAAAAGAGAAAAATTTATTATACCAAGGCACATTAGAAAAGCCAAAAGGAGAATCAAGCGATGATTGGGAACCAAAAGAACAAACTTTATTTAGATCAACAAATTATGGTGATGATATTGACAGAGCTGTAGTTAAATCTAACGGTCATTACACATATTTTGCATCTGATATCGCATATCACCTAGACAAAATTGAGCGAGGATATAACAATATGATATTATTACTTGGGGCTGATCATATAGGCTATAAGAAAAGACTTGTAAGTTCTGTGGATGCTTTAAGTGATGGAAAAGCTAAATTAGATGTAAAAATTTGTCAATTAGTTAAGCTTTTAAGAGACGGAAAACCAATTAAAATGTCCAAGCGCTCAGGAAATTTTATTTCTTTAGAAGAAATTTTGGATGAAATCGGCAAGGATGCATTGAGATTTGCAATTTTATCTAAAAACTCAGATACAGTACTGGAAATAGATGTTGAAAAACTTAAGCAACAAACTAAAGACAACCCTGTATTTTACGTACAATATGCCTCAGCTAGAGCAAATTCCATTTTAGGAAGAGCTAAAGAAATGGGTATCGAGATAGAAAATATCATGGAAGAAGAGATTGATCTATCATTTCTTGATAGTGAATATGATTTTAATTTGATTAAGATGCTGGCACTATATCCCAAAATACTAACTTCTTGTTTAAACACTCTAGATCCTCATAAAATAACATATTACTTATACGATATAGCATGTAGATTTCATCAAATATGGAGCAAAGGCGCCAAAGAGGAAAATATAAAATTCATAACTAAAGACAATATTGAATTAACAAAAGCAAGGGTTTTTCTAGTTTATGCGGTTACATTAGTTCTTACATCAGGACTGAAAATCTTAGGCATCAAGGCAGTCAAACAAATGTAACACAGTATGATAAATTTTATTTATTAAAAAAAAATGCATCTTTAATATTTTTTTGTATAGTGCGATTCCAATTAACACAATGTGTATAAAGATATGCCTAATAATAAATATCAAGAAAAATTTTACAATGCAATAATCATGCCATGCAAAGATGTTATAAATTTTAGAGAAGATCTAAAGAGTGGCAAAAAAGCTCTAAATGAGATGAATACTTACGACGTTAACGACAATGTTACTAATGTTGTTATTCAATTAAAATCAGCTGCTCCCTTTACGAACTATGTAGATCAGGCCAATATTGACCGTGTCTACAGGCCTGACAGTGTATGCAGTATTTTTAGCAGACTCGATATTAAGTGTAGATACTCCTGGGAACGTAAGACCAAATTGTTCATAGATGAAAACTCTATCACTGCTAAAACTAAAAAAACTATTATTAAATCTCTGTCTGATTCAAAAAAATGTCTCACTTCATTTGATGCCCTTAAATGCATTTATACAGCAATTATAGAACCTAGTGATGTTGATAATAATAAACTTGCTGAATGCAAAGATACTCATAATATAAGTGACATATCTCCGTATACAAAATTTATTGCAGATGCAATTGTTGCTAGAGCTCAATACCTAGAATTAAATCCTACCCATGATATGCTACTAGATTCTAGCGATATAGTTGAAGAATGCTATTTTTGTCCATCAGAAGTTTCAAAAGAACTTGTATTAACTACGCATAACGATGAAACTGCAGAAAACGCAGAGTTATAATTAAATTTCTCACTAAATTACTAAGTATAGTGTAAAACAATTTAGTATTAAGCAATAGATTGGAGGTGTAATAATAGTTTTAAACCTCATTTCCCTCCTTCTATATCCAAATAAAATGATTTAAAATTTCTGTCTATTCTTGATAATCATCAATTTTTTCCTTATAAATTTATTTGGAAAAGCAAAAATACAAACCTACGGACATAAAGAAAAAACCAATGAATTGCCTTATAGTAAATGTCTCTTCCAAATATAATATTGAGAATAAAACAAATATTATTAGATTAATAATTTCTTGCAATCCCTTTAATTGAAATGCATTTAGCTGTGCATGCCCCAACCTATTAGCAGGCACTTGAAAAAAATACTCTGGCAAAGCGATTAACCAACTTACCAATATTACCAAGAATACATTGTACCCCTTAAACTTAAGGTGACCATACCATGCAAAAATCATAAAAACATTTGAAATTGTTAACAACGCAATTACTTTTACATAAACAATATTCACGTTATCAACTCTTGTACAAAATTTTATTTATGTTTCAAATTTAGATCAACAACATAAATAGATCCAGTACTATGACTTGAAATCAGCAACTTTGATTCATCATCAACTAAAACCAATTTTCCTTTAATACTAGCCCCTACATTTATTGTATTTACCACTTTATTAGATTTCATATCTATTATGGATATCACCCCATGCTTATCATGAGGAACATATATACGAGATAATTTAGTTGAAATTACACTCCCGCCATCTGGCTGATACATCAAATTTATTTGATCAATAATCTTCAAGTTATTCAAATCCAGGATTTCTACAACACTCTTAGACTTACTTATCACATACAACCTATTATATTTATCACTTAATAATGGCTTAAAAGGGTGGCTGCTTACTAAAATTCTTTTTTCAATAGCATTGTTTTTTAAATTTAAAATTAATAATTTTCCCTTTAGCAGGTTTTGCGATATATAAGCTCTCTGATTTTTGAAATCAATTATAGGTTCACTAAAAGCATCTCCAACTTCTACTTTAGTAGCAGAGTACGAGTATGTCGATACGTAACATAATAATAAATAAAAACAAGTTACAAATTTCATACACACTACATGGTTAATTAAATTCATTATGTAATTCAAGCCTTAATTCTGTCAACTACCTTAATTCTGTCAACTATTTTTACAATTTCAGTTGATTTAGCTATTATATTAAATTGTCAATACAAACGCATATTTAGCTTAAAAATAGATATACGTGTAAGTAGTTACAGAACAACTAAAATTACCACATTAAATACAAAAGTTGTAATTAATAAGTTGTAATAATTTTTGTTTTATGTATATTCATATACTACTAAAGTTTTTTAGAGATAATAAATTATTTTATGAGTACAAAATTATCAAGTACATTTTTTGCCAAACCTTCCTATGTGCAGAACAAATGGCTATTAATTGATGCAAAGGATCAGATTTTAGGAAGACTTGCATCACAAATTGCAAAAATTTTACGTGGCAAGCATAAACCATATTTCACACCACACATTAATTGTGGTGATAATGTTGTGGTGATAAATGCTGATAAGCTAAAATTGACAGGTAAAAAATTTCAACAAAAAATTTATTATAGACATACAGGATTTCCTGGAGGAATTAAGCAAATTAAGGCTATTGATTTAATATCAGGTAAGCATCCAGAAAGAATGTTACAATTGGCTGTAAAAAGAATGTTACCCAAAGAGAGCCCACTTGCAAGACAGCAACTTAAATGTATGCATATCTATGCTAGTGAAAATCATCCTCATGAAGCACAAAGCCCTGTTTTAATTAACCCTGTTAAATAATAATTATGACTAACAAAGAAGAAATCGTAAAAAAAATCAAAAAAGAGGAAAGCAAAACTAAGGTTGCACCTCAAATAAAATCTAAACCTAAGTCAAAAGCTGTAGTTAAAACTGTATCCGCAAGTAAATCAAAAATTACTAAAAAAAAAGAAAGTAAAAAAATAGTAGCAACGGATAAAATTTACGCTACTGGGAAAAGAAAAACGGCAATTGCAAAAGTTTGGATGTTAAAAAAAGGTTCTGGCAAAATAACAGTAAATGGAAAAAGTATTGTAGACTACTTTCAGAGACCGATTTATAGGATGATTATCAACCAACCTTTTGACATTGTTAAAGCACAAGGCTCTTACGATATAGTATGCCAGGTTTTAGGAAGTGGACTATCAGGTCAGGCTGGAGCGATTAGACATGGCATAAGCAAAGCGTTAAATCAAATCAGTGAGGAGTTTCATAGCACATTAAGAAGTGGTGGCTTTCTTACTAGAGATAGCAGAAAGGTGGAACGAAAAAAATATGGACAACCTAAAGCTAGAAAGAAATTTCAATTCTCTAAAAGATAATCAGCCTAAGCTTGTTGTAATATTAATTATAATAATACTAATTTCCTTATATAACTTAGCGTCATAAATTAAGTTCTTTGCTATTTGCCAAGATTAGCTTATTGCTCTTTACAATATCAATATATGAGTATATATATTCTTCTCTGTATCCAATTATTATAGATGTGTTATATGTTATTTAATAAGCATAAAAAAAGTAATATTTTTTTTATTGTTATTGCAACAATTTCAGTATTTGATCTCGCTATATTTTTCTATTTACCATTGCTTTCAAATATTAGACAAGAATTTCAAGTTAATGAATCATTAATTCAATTTAGTGCTGCTGTTAATGTTTTTGGAATTGGAGTATCATCAATTATCTATGGCACATTATCTGATGCATGGGGTAGAAAAAAATTAGTTCTATTCGGAATAGCCTGTTTTACAATCGCCTCGTACAGCATATCATTTACAAATTCAATATACACCTTATTTATTTTAAGATTTATCCAAGGGTTAGGGGCAGGTGTATCATGGTCGGTTGGAAACGCTATAGTACACGATATTTATAAAGGTAAAGCATTTGAAAAAGCAATCATCACTCTTCATATAATTATCGGAACTATGGTTGCTATATCCCCAGCGCTTGGCGGGTACGTAGGAAACATAATAGGTTGGAGATATAGTTTTCAACTAATAGCTTCTTTAGGTTGTTTATTATTTATATATAGCGTATTTTTATTACCAGAAACTTTACAAAGTAAAAAAACGACAATTAACCTCAAAAATATTTTGAGAAATTATCTAACACTATTTCAAAATCCCACATATACAAAATTTTTAATAATTAAGGTTTTGATGGTTTCTATTGCATTTATAAATATTACAAATCTGCCTTTATTATTTGTAGAAACTCACCGCGCAAGTGTTGAAAATTGTGGATTATTAATGGCTTTAGGCGCTTCAATGTTTGTGATTGGAGGGCTAATATGTAACAAACTAGTTAATTATTTTTCTACAAATAACATCATAAAATATTCTTTATATTTAATAGCCCTTAGCAGTGTTACTCTAATAATTGGTGAATGGCTTGGCTATTTAACTGCGCTAAGCATACAATTAGTTAAAATTCCATACCTTTGCGGAATCGCATGTATTTTTGGCAATGCCACTCATAAAATAGTCAGTTCAGTACCAAAATTATCAGGTAGTGCATCAGCAATTATGATAACATTTGAGATGTTTATAAGCTCAATCGGCGTTAGATTAGTAAGTATTTTTTATGATACTACTATTTATCCAATGGAGATATACGCAATCATTGCCACATTGATCTCATTAGCTGTACTAACTAAGGCTAATTACCAAAATGATTAACAACAACCCAATACAAAACTTAAACTGTAGTAGTTTCTTGACCATTTATTTATTGACTGATAATTTTAATGCTATTAGTTATTTTTTACATGAAGTCAGTTAAATTAAATTTAAATTTCCCTAAAGAATTAAAAACAATATTCGAAATTATTTCTGGTGCTGAAGGTGAATGTCGATTGGTTGGTGGGTGCGTAAGGGATTATTTAATTAATAAAACACCTATAGATTTTGATATTGCAACAAATTTAATACCAGAAACAATAATAGAAATATTTAAAAAAAATAATGTTAAGGTTTTTCCAATTGGAATAGAACATGGTACTGTCTTGGTAGTGATTAATGAATTTCATTTTGAAATAACCACATTAAGAAAAGATGTAAAATGTTTTGGGCGTCATGCGGAGGTCCAATTTACAAAAGATTGGAAGGAAGATGCAGCAAGAAGGGATTTTACAATGAATGCTATGTCTATCACTTCAAACGGTGAGTTATATGATTATTTTAACGGTCAAAAAGATTTGGATCAAAAAAAGGTCAAATTTGTTGGAAATCCAGCAAAAAGAATCAAAGAAGATTATTTAAGGATATTGAGATATTTAAGGTTTTTGGGGTCTTTTGGTTTGAGTAATATAGATCAGGATAGCTATAAAGCATCTATGGAAAATATCCCAAGCCTTGAATTGATATCTCAAGAAAGAATTAAGAGAGAATTAATAAAATTACTTACTTCTAAATTTGCCAAGGAAGTGATTATCAAATTGAGTAATAAAAATATTCTTCAACATATTGGATTGCCTTCAATTGTTATTAGTAATGAGCAATTGCAAAAAATAAATTTCAAAATCAATGATCCCTTAGTCAATTTAGCTATATTATGCAACTTAAGCACAATCCAAAATGAAAATAAAATTACTCTGCTAAAAAATAACTTACAACTTTCAAATAAGGAGTATAAAGAGCTCAATTATCTCACTTCCTTTAATGTTCAAAAAGAATTTACAAATTTTCATCACTATAAATATTGGTATGAATATGGCAAAAAGCTGTATCTAAGATTTTTGTTTGTGGTTAATAATATCAATAAAATTAATCAGTATGAAAAATTTTTACATGAAGTAAATAGTGTCGATGATTTTGTTTTCCCATTGAACGGCAATGACTTACAAAAGCTAAATATTGAAGGAAAAGCAATTGGAGACGCAATAAACAAAGCAAAATCCCATTGGCATAAACATAACAATAAACTAGATAAATCAGAGCTTATAGATTATTTGAAAATTTTTTGATTATAATTCTTCATGATTAACTTTAGTATCCTCAGGTGCAATTTCTTTTGCTACTTCATCATTGTTACTCTCTTCATGATCTAAGACCTTTTTCTCTTTTTCATCTATACTATCTGATCTCTCAAATAACATATCATGCGTTACATTGTATAATTTATCTCCAAAAGCTAGAATTGATGTAACTGCTATTGACGCACCCGCCTGAACAACGACTTTTAAAGTTGCTGATGCTTTGTCATCTCCTACAATTGAGCCTGGTAATTTTGGGTGCAACCACTTACTGTAGCCAAAATACATAAAAGCATTGACAGCGATAGTTATTATTTTTGGTCTTAGTTGCTCAAAATCAAACCCTTCATTTTCAATTATTTCTTGAATTTGAGTGAGGGATTTAGCATTATTCATAAAGAAGAATATATAATCTTGAGTACCAATATGCACCTGTGATTTTGTAAGTTTATTTTCACGCTCAGTACATTCCTGAATCTTACTTTGTGCCTCTGTTAATTTAGATTGGTGCGCTGATATTAATTCTGTACTTGGAGCAGAGTATTCAGAACCTTTACCTTCTATAGGAGCCACAACACTCAATACATTAGCAGTGTCAAGAACATTATTTACTTTGGCACTTTGCTTAGAAAATACATCTTCAGCTCTTTGTATACTTGATATTTTTTCACTCACTGAGTCAATAGTTTGTTGATACCCCAATTTATTACTTCTAATATCAACTAATGACTGTTCAAATTGATTGGCTGCAGTATGAGCCAAAGTAAGAGAAGAAGCGGTTGTTACAGATAAGCTTACAGCGTTAATTACGTCATCATACACACCATAACTAATTTTTGTCACCTGCCTGTAAACGGAAAAAATATCATCTGAAATACTTATTCCTGTAAATAGTGTATATTTGTACGGGGAATTCATAAAATGCCCTGTTCTAAGTAAATTAGCAAAATTAGAAACAGCTATAAAAAATTTAGTCCCATGAATTGCAAGAATTGCATAATCATATTTATTTAAATTTGGTAAATAGTTATCATAAATACTAGTTACAGAATCTTTTATATAAGCAAAACTATTATTAATCATCATTTAAAATCACCACCACTTTCAGTAAAGTCTGGATTTTTATTGTAAATAAATCAACAATTTTTTTAATTTAGATAAAAATACTACAAATTTCTATATCTTTATTATCGACAACTGGCATCCAAAATGTTTTTCTTTTTTATGCAAAGCTCTTCTACAGCTAAAAAAATTACTTTCATCTAAGTAAGTATCAATTTCTAAATTATCAATTTTATTTACGCCAGATTTTATCAATTTTTCATAGCAATATCCTGGCAAATCAAATAAAAATTTATTGCTAACATTTGAATTTTTGAAGAATTTTTTATTTAAGCTAGTTTCTTTTAAAAACAACTCATAAAATATTTCATCAACTTCATAATTATTTTGTCTAATGCATGGCCCAATTGCTGCATAAAATTGACATTTACCGTTTCCTTTTATTTCATTAATTGAATTTTCTATAATGCCACCTAGAGCTCCCCTCCATCCAGCATGAATTGCTATGGCAATTTTATTTTCATTATCCCAAACTAATATTGGCACACAATCAGCAGTAATCACCCCTATCACATTGCCTTTTTTAGATGTATAAACTGCATCTCCCTCTATTTGATTTATGGTATTATTTGCTTTTATTGGCTTGCTTGAGTGAATTTGCTTCAGTAAAGTTAAATTTTCTAAATCCTCATTTAATCATTTAGTTGCAATAGCTAAATTATTTTTAACATTTTCAATTTTATCAGAGCTATTTAATTTGCAATTTAGACTATTGAATTTGTCCGAGCTTTTCCCTCCATTTCTGGTGAAAAATCCATGTTTTACTCCAATATTCTTTAACAAAAGTGATTCTATAAAAATATCCTGCATACTGATTTTTATTCAATTTTTTCATAGGCTACTGCAATAGTTGCCAATCTACTTAACAATAATTCACTTGGAGATATTTTTGAGTTTTGAGTAAATAACATTCCTTTCGAATTTAAATTATTATCGATACCCTTGACTGTGTTATATCTCATAAATTTTCCTATTACTTTAGCACCCACTAAATAAATAATGCTTTCTGCTGGATAATTTTCAACTTTTTCTATTGTTGGAATACCTTCTTGTATTATTACCTCTGAATTAATCACATTATCTTTTATTGTATTTAAGCTATGCCTAAGTTTTTTATTGAGATTAATAATTTCGCCCCCTGTTTTTACTGATATTATACCTCTTCCAAATGTCCCATTATTTGGCTTAATAAACACAATGGGTTCTTGCTGAATCTGGTATTCATCATATTTTTTTTGAATTTCAATTAGGAGCTTATCAATTTTTTGAGCTATACATTCCAGCCCTTCCTTTTTTTTGAAATTAACATCAGTGCATTTTGAATAATATGTACTAATTAACCACGGGTCTATTTTAAACTCAGTACAAAATAGACGCACAAGATCATTATATGCTTCATAATGAAAAAATTTTCTCCTATTATGCCATCCATATTTTAAATTTGGCAATATTGGAGTTGATAAATCAATCAGCTTTTCTGGGATTTTTTCTGTTAGATCATTGTTCAGTATAATTAAATCAGGTGACCAATCGTCATTAGTAACAACTGCTGAGCTTTGTTTTTTAAATTGAAAAATCTCCAAACCCTCAATATCAATTGGTTCCTCAGCTATGGTCAAAATCCTTATCTCATAATTTGTATCCTGCAAAGCTTTAAATAAAAATTTAACATTTTCATAGTAATTAACATTTCTTGTAAAGTGCTCTAAAACCAATGCTATTCTTCTTGCACTGGGAAAAAATTTATTAAAGTACTGAGAAAAATATTGAGTTGCCTTTTGTAAACCCTGCTTTGATATATTATTAAACCCAGAGGGAAAAAGATTCGTATCTATTGGAGAAATTTTAAACCCCGAATTTCTTATATCAATCGATGAATACAAGGGAGTATCTTTTAACTCCTTTCCTTGAAGCCATATATCAATTGCTTCTTCGTTACTTAAAACAAAGCTGTCTAAATCATCGATATAATTCTGGATTTTATTTTTTTTCAAATTCTGCATTATTTGTTTAATTAGTATAAATTCTGAATAGTAAATATAGATGCTATAATCGCTGTCTCAGCTCTTAATGTATAATTCCCCAATTTTATAAAAGTTATATTAAGGTGTTCAAATATATTAATCTCTTCGTTAGAAAAACCTCCCTCTGGTCCAATTAAAAGTATAGAATCTTTATTGTAATCTATTTTTTCTCTTATATCCAAAATACTTATCGCATCACTACAATTGTGGCATACTATAAAATTTTTATTTTTAGCTATACTTGATAGCTTACCTATATCTGATATATTATGAATTTTTGGAATATCAAGTCTACCACATTGTTCTGATGCTTCTTTAGCAACAATATTTAATTTATCTATATTGATGTTTTTTACTATGGTTCTATCTGTTATCAAAGGGTATATTTCTCTAATATTTAATTCAGTTGCTTTTTGAATGATTAAACTATTATTTTGACGTTTTAATAGCGCAAAGGCTAAAATAACCTTAGATTTACGTAAAATATTATCTGTTTTTTTAAATGGAATTAAAAAAACATTTCGTTTATTTTCTAACTCCATTTTGCAAAACCATTCACCATCTCGCTCGTTATATGCTTTTATAACATCTCCATGCCTAGCTTTCATAACATTAATTAGATAATGGGCCTCATCTTTTTTAAGAGATATTTTTTCTAAATTATGCAATGTAGTTGCAATCAATAATCGGATGTTACTCATTTAAGTTTTTAATGAATTTCTAGTGCATCCCAACACAGTTTATCATTATTATTAGTAACTATTGGTAAGTTCCTTGATACATATTGAAATACGCTTTTTTTAGTATTGGGGGCTTTTGATTGCAAAGTATTTTTAGTTTTGACCCTTCCTTTAATACCTAATCTAGCATATGCATTATCCAACAATTTTATCATATGATCATCTCTAATTCTTGCGGTTTGAGCTCCCATAACGACTGCTACTAAATTGCCTTCAGGTTTTTTTGTTGAGGTTGCAAGATTAAATCCTGAAGCATTCACATACCCTGTTTTCAAACCATCTGCCCATTCGTACCTTTTTAACACTCTATTGTGCCCTTTTATCTCTTTCCCTCTATAAATAAACGATGTCATGGAGAAAAGATGATAATATCTAGGAAAATCCTTCTTCAGTGCACTTGCTAATTTTGCCATATCTCTCGCAGTTGTATATTGTTTTTCATGGTGTAATCCATGGGCATTTTGAAAATTAGTGTTTTTCATATTTAATTTTTTTGCAGTTTTATTCATTAATCCAATAAATTTCCTTCTATCACCTGAAATTGCCTCCCCAAGCACAACAGCAGCATCATTAGCAGATTTTACTATTAAAGCGTGGATAGCCTTACGCACAGTAATTTTTTGCCCTTTCTTTAAATCAATATTACTTTTCGGTTGCTCTGATGCATGTTTTGACACCGTAAGTTTTTGCAAAGGGGATAGTTTTTTTTTCTTTAAAGTTTCAAAAGTTATATATAAAGTCATCATTTTAGTAAGTGAAGCGGGATACCTCCTTTGATCGGCATTTTTAGCAAAAAGCACTCTTCCTGTTTTAGCATTAATAACAATACTTGCATAATTAGAAGATCTTAATATCGACGGAGTTATATCAACAGGTCTAGAGTAGACTTTAAAAGGCGTAAACAACAAACAAGCTAAAAACAGCTTTATTAAAAACAATTTAATGGTCTTTTTCAACTACTTAAAAAATAATAATTCAGACTAATTTTATCTAAAATGGTGATATTATGTCAAGAACTTGTTTTCCATATGGGTCTTGTTGATATTGAGATATTTGGCCCCTTCCACCATATGACACTCTAGCTTCGGCAATTTGGTCTAAATCCACTGAATTAGCTATAATATCTTCTGGCCTCACAATCCCTGCCACCGTTATTTCTCTTAACTCATAATTAACTCGCACTTCTTGAGATCCTTTAATTAAAAAATTACCGTTAGGCAAAATTCTTATTATTGTAGCTGCAACATTGGTATTAATTGTTTCCTTTCTATCAATTTGTCCATCTCCAGTACTATCAGATTTAGAATTAATTCCCATTAATTTGCTCGGATCAATATTTTTATCCTTACTTTCAATATTTTTCTCTAAACCAAATAAATTAGGTACACCTAAATTCTTACCACTTTTCCTGGTTTTAGTAGTTTTGTTATTTAATTTTGCCTTATCTTCTATTACAATTTTGATCTTTAAAATATCCCCAACATCCTTTGCTTTTCTTTCTCTAAAAAAGAATGTCTTTGAATCAGGCGTCCATAATGAATTACTAGACAATGATTCATCTTTATTTTGTGCAGTTTTTGAATACACTTCATCTAGATTATCTTTATTATAAACGTTTACTTTGTTTATTTCAGGTGGGTTACCTACATTTTTAAGCTGATTAAACATTGAAGTACATCCTGAAAAAATCAATAATGCACTAAGCAGTGTAAAAAAATATTTGTGTTTTAGTATTTTGTTTAAATTAGTCATTCTTTTTTATTTGTACTAATGATGAGCTTAATATTTTTCCAATGATAACTTTGTTGGTGTCATTGACTTTTACTTTTATTATATTACCTAATCCACCTGAATTCAATGCAACGCCAGTTGCCTTAATCTCTAAATTACTCCTTGTAAATTGTAATGTTACCATATCACCTTTTGCAATTATTATTAAGGGTTTTAAATCATTTGCTTTAAACAGGCTATTTTGATCAATATTTCTTTTACTAACCATCCCCACAACTTTATTAGGCTCAATAATTGTAGTTGGCTTTAATAAATCAATAGCAAAATTATTCATCATTATATCATCTTCATCTATAACTTTGCCTTTAGATATCCTATGCTTTGCAGCCGGAGCTGATAAATATTTATGGTATACTCCATGTAGCTTATATTGCTTATGACCCAGCGATACATTTGCAACAAACTTATCTTTTGTGGTGATATTAACTCTATTAAAAATAATATCATTCTTATCCATCAAATCATTATGGGTAGAGATTTGTATTTGTATATTTGGGTATTTTTGTGCTTTTTGAATTTTGGTTGCCACTACATTTTTTAACTCATCAAATGTCAAAGCCCAGCAATTATCAAAACAAATTGAGAACATTAAAACCAAGATAAAAATAAAAAATCTTTTCATGATTAATTCAATAAAATAATTATCCTTTTATTCGTACAATATCATCAAGCATTCTTTCCGATGTCTGTATTACTTTAGAGTTCATAGAATAAACTTGTTGCGATTTAATTAAGTCAGTCATTGTTGTTAAGGAGTTAGTATTAGATGCTTCTAAAGAGCCTTGCTTAACACTTATTCCAGCAAAATCACCATCTCCAGCATTACCCTCAATAACCTCACCAGAAGCATTGGTCGCTTTAAATAAACTACCTCCAATTTGTTCTAATCCTTGAGGATTAATAAATTTTGCAAAATTCAATCTTCCAAATTCTATAGGCTCTGCATCTGCAGCATCTCCTTGAAGCTTACCTTGTATTACGCCTTTTTTATCAACAGTAATAGCATCTCTAATCTCTGTTGGGATTATCGCCTCTGGATCAACTATATATCCTTCTATGGTTGTAATTCTACCTTCATTATCCAGTGTAAATTGACCGTTTCTAGTATAAGCTTTCTCTCCATTAGGAAGATTAATAACAAAAAAATTATTTCCAGTGCTATCAACTATTTGAAGACTTAAACTCTCTTTTGAACGCTCCATTCCTTCCCCTGGAGCAAAATTTATTGATGTCGCCCCAATCCCAACACCCGTCCCGTATTGAATTCCTTGTGAATAATATTCACCTTCAGATTGATTTCCCGTCCCAGCTGCTCTTTCTGTTTGATAAGGAAGCTCATTAAATTCAGCTACGCTTTTTTTAAACCCCGGTGTATTTGAATTTGCTAAGTTGTTCGCAGCGGTATCAACTCTTTTTTGTTGAGCTGACATTCCAGCTGCTGCAATATTTAGCGCTCTAAAATTAGACATAAATTTCTCCTTTATTTATTTACTTATTACTCTAAAAGAATTTCTCTGCATACCGTATACATCGGTGATCAAATTTGAACTCATAGAAAATTTCTTTTGCAAATCAATTAACTTTGCTGTCTCAATTATAGGACTAGTATTAGATTCCTCTAAAAATCCTTGCAATACTTGAGGTTTATCAGATGTAATCGCCTCAAGAGTTGTCCTAAAATAGCCATCCCCAGCTTTTCTTAATAACTTCATATTTGAAAAATTAAACACACCTATATTCCCAATTAAATTTTCAGATATATATATGTTGCCACCTTTATTAATAAAAACATATTCATTCTGTAAGGGGACAGTTATTTGCCCACCATCCTCAGATAAAACATAATTCCCTTGTTGGTCTACTAATGTACTTTCATTATTAACTGAAAATCTTCCATTTCTGGTATAAAAATTTCCATTTGGAGTTTCAATCATAAAAAAGCCCCCTCCATTAATTGCAACATCAAAAGGCCTACCAGTTTGGTTCAAGCTCCCCGATGTAAAATCGGATATTGAAGCAATATCATTTGGCATTTTTAAATCAGAAATTTTATCTCTCGCAGTATAGCTAGACATAATTTGCACGTCTTTTTTAAATCCTGTAGTATTTGCATTAGCCATGTTATTAGCCGTTATACTCAATTCATCATTCAACGCTATTTGATTAGACAGTGTGGTATATATGCTATTATCCATCGCATTACACTTTTGTGTTAATACAAATAAACACACACCTGCCACCAACGCATTTACGCTTCTATGTACAATTAAAATATACAGATTTCTTAATTTATTTGTAATAATCATCAAGCCACATTCAAAACTTATTCAAGTCTAAGACTAAAAAAAAATTTATTCAAGTTAAAAAGGTAATTTGTTTTGCTCTTTACTATTATTCTTCTTCTGGGATGTAGATTTTTTTTTAGCATTTATATTAGATCTAAATTCGCCAAAAGCACTCCCATCATGAAATTCAATTTCGATTAATTGACTCTTGTCCAGATCATTAAAAGATTTTATCAATTTTTTTTGTTTATTCCTTGTTAATGTAAATCCTCTTTTTAAAACATTGTGATAATTATACGAAATAAGTAATTTTTTTGAAGAGTCTAAGTTATTTGAAATTTCATCTAATTTACTTCTATATAATTTTGTTAATTTCCATAATAAATTGTTAAGTCCCTCATCACAAGAATTTGTTAAACGCATTAAATTAGTAGAGGATAACTTTAAAGAATCAATTTTCCACTCATAATTTTTATATAACGAATTAAAATTTATTTTTAATGAAGTTGTAATATTTGCAAGCTTATTGTTAAGTTGTTCAAAATGGGTGGTGGTATTTTTTAAATTAGCTAATACACTTTTTAATTCTGCTTCCTTTAAATTAATAAAACTCGGTAAAATATTATTTAAAGTAGATTTAATTTTATCCAGCTTTATATTGATTTCTGATTTATCTGGTGTGATTAATTCAGCTGCTGCTGTTGGAGTTGGAGCTCTCACATCCGCAACTAAATCAATCAGTGTATTATCACTTTCATGCCCAATAGCAGATACTATAGGGATTTCTGATTTAAACACTGCTCTGACTAATATTTCTTCATTAAAAGGCCATAAATCTTCGATTGAACCCCCTCCCCTTGCAATAATTATAACATCTGGCGTAGAAATATGTTTTGGTAAATTATTTAATCCCTCTATAGCTTCAATAATATATCCTGCAGCTTCATTTCCTTGAACAACTACATCCCAAATCAATGCTTCCGTTGGGAACCTATCTTTCAATCTATGAATAATATCTTGTATAACAGCTCCTTTTAGTGACGTTATTATGCCAATTTTTTGTGGAATTTTTGGCAAAGCTTTTTTAAATCTCTTATCAAATATCCCTTCATTCCCCAATTTCTTTCGCATTTCTTCAAGCCTTGCAAGGAGTATTCCTTCACCAGCTAATTTAATATCCTTAATAATTAATTGATAATTTGATCTACCTGGATATGTGCTAATACTTCCTTCGCATATTATCTCCATGCCGTCCTCTAATTGAATTGGCAATTTTGTAGCTACATATCTCCAGCATATCGCATTTATCACTGCATTTTCATCTTTCAGTGAAAAATAAATATGCCCAGAACTTGCAATTTTAATACCAGATACCTCACCTTTAACTGAAATGTCTTTAAAAGAATTTTCAACATATTGTTTTATAATAAGAGATATTTCCGTAACGGTATATGGATTATCATCTTCGTTAAAATTTTTGTTAATTGATTTATGTTCTTGAAAAAGCATTTAATTTTTATTATTGATGAATTAATTTATAAAATATAATATCGTGTTATATTAATTTTATTTTATTAAGTATATCACTGTAAATAGTAAATTATGAACAAAAAATTTCTTTTCCTTATCTTTGTTAACATTTTTTTAATTACATCCGCTGATTCGGGTCAAATTGATGATAATGAAGATATATTTACAGTAATGGATATAAAAACATCTGATGATACAGGAGATTTAGATGATTCTATAGAACTTGCCAATAATAAAGCCATAATTAAAGGATTTAAACACCTAGCCTTTAAAATTATTCCTGCAAGTTTTCGAAATAAAATTTATCATATCCAAGAAAGGGAAATTATAAAAACTGCTAAAAAAATAACCCCAACGCAAGAAAGAAAGACTAATCATTCTTATATGGCAACAGTAAATATTGAGTATGATCATAATAAAGTTATAGATATCCTAAACAAACATGGAATTAGATATAAAACAAATTACTCTAAGGATATTTTGTTTATTCCAATATTTTTTGAAAATGAACTTATCGCTAGACAGGATTGGAGATGGAAATGGCTAAATTTAAATGGATATCATGGATTACTAAAGTTCAAGATATTTAGACGCAATACCTCTGTCTCACTAGACAATAAGTATGCAACATTGTTTGAACCTTATCATATATTTGATGAAATTTTTAATGATTATGATGTCAAAAATATAGCTGTGGTATTTGCTGAGATGAATAACGATCAGCTTGAGATGACAATTAGAATTCTAAAACCAGATGAAGACACAATAAAATATTTAATCATCAAAAAGAATTTTAATGAAAACTATAAAAGCCTTTTTGATAGAGCGATAAATCAATTGCTAGAAAACTTTGATTCTGAATTAAAAGGTATAAAGGCATTTGATCAAAAAATAATATTTAGTTCTAAAGTGAAAATTAACTCTAAAACTCCTCAAATTTGGGCTGCAATTAAGAATAAGTTAAGCAATATCCCTGAATTAAAAGATTATCGAGTTATATCGTCAACCATTGACCAAGTTGAGATAGAATTAAATTATACAATACCCGTTCTATTCTTCAAAGAATTATTGCAAAAGCACGGCATTTTCTTAAATAAAAAAAACGATGAATGGTTCTTAACTTTATATAAATCAAGTAATAAATGAGATATAAGTTAAATCCTAGATATGGCTATTTAATAGGTTTAACTGGCAATATATGCACCGGAAAAAGCTTAGCATTAGCAACATTTAAAAAAATGGGGTTTCAAACCATTTCCATGGATAAATATGTTGATGATATAATGAGTATAGAGATCTCCTTGAAAAATAAAATAGCAGAAAAATTTCCAAACGCATTGATAAATGGAAACATTTCTAAAAAATTACTTGGAAATATTGTTTTTCTTAATAAAGATGCAATGAACGATTTAGAAAAAATTCTCACACCGTATGCAAAAGGAAAAATTCAACAAATATCAAATGAAGTGCACATAAATAGAGCTCGCTCGACTGTGGTTGAAATCCCACTCCTATTTGAGAAAAAAAGAGAACAATATTTTGATATCATTATTTATTTATTCTCATCCACAAAGACTATGTTAAACAGAGCGTTAAAAAGAAAAAATATGACTGAAAATAAGTTTTTTGCGATTCTTGATAATCAAGCACCTAAAAAAGAAGTGATTCACAAAGTAGACTATTTAATTTATAATGAGAATCGACATTATTTATTAAAATCAATAAAAAATATTATACACAATGACAAATTTAAGAGAAGTAATTTTAGATACTGAATCAACAGGGCTAGATTATAAACAAGGAGATAGAATTATTGAGATAGGATGCATAGAATTAATTAATAAAGTAAAAACCAACAATTATTACCATACATACGTAAATCCCGAAAGAGGAGTTAGCAAAGGAGCATATAATGTACATGGCATCTCTAGTGATTTTTTAAAAGACAAGCCCTTATTTTCAGACATTGCAAAAGATTTTTATGCATTTATTAAGGATGCAACATTGGTCATTCACAATGCAAAATTTGATATTGGCTTTATTAACAATGAATTTTATTTAGTTGGAATGCCAAAAATTTCCATGAGCGGCGTAATTGACACATTATTAGTTGCTAGAAAAAAATTTCCTGGCTCCCCTGCAAGTCTAGATGCTTTGTGCAAAAAATTTAATATTAGTCTAGATAAAAGAGATAAACATGGCGCCCTCATAGATTCAGAATTACTTGCGATGGTCTATGTAGAATTGACTGGCAGTGAACAAACAAAATTTCAATTTCAAGCTGAAAATCATAAAAATACACATATTGATTTACAAAAAAAAAATTTCCCAAATAGGGAATTTCAATTGTCAGAGGATGAAAAAAATTCGCACAACAAAATGCTTAAAAATATTTCAAATCCTCTCTGGCAAAAGTATAACTGATAGCTATTAATTTTTTGCAATATAACTATATACTTTGACATTAATTATTAATAGAATATAAATTAAAGAAAAATGTGCCCGTAGCTCAGCTGGACAGAGCGTTAGACTACGGATCTAAAGGTCAAGGGTTCGAATCCTTTCGGGCACACCAGTAATATTTAAAGGAAATACGATGAAAAAAGTTATCTTGAGTACAACACTAATTATTCTACTAATCGCAACTAATTTTATTCTTAGATACATACATATTCAAAATATTGAAAATAATATCGAGTTAATTTCTACTAGGTTATCTGAGGACGGGTTAAAGTTTAGTTATAAAGATATTATTTACAAAGGCATGTTTTTTTGGGATATCAAAGGGGAAATTTTAAACCCTACGTTTAAGCAAGAAAAATTTGGTTTATCGGAAAAATCAAATTTAGATTATGTAAAATTTACTAGCCTTTTGATAAATAAAAAATTATCAGTAATTTTAGCAAATACGATATACACCAAAATAAAAGACTCTAATGATGTATATAACTATACATCAACTTTTGATACAAATCCTGCACTGCATATTCAGTTTAAAAATTATTTCTTGCTCTTTAATAACAAAAAACCTGTAAGTAGTAAATTAATGGACTTTTTTATAAAAAATATGGAAAGCATACAATATGATTCAACTGGACATAAGGCAAAAAAAATAAGCAAAGATAACTCTGAAGAGTTGATTTATTCCATCGATAAAACAAATATTAAGCTTCTAAACTTAAGTACAAACAATTTTGATAATATTGAACTTGATTTAAATGTAGATAAAAATAGATATTATAGCAATAATGACGAAAATGATTTCTACAATTATTTATCAGAAGTTGGTAATAGTAGTATAAATTTAAATTCAAATATTTCATTTAATTTTAAAGATGATTCCGAAATAGAATTAAATAAAGATATCGTTTTAAAAAATATTCAACCAGTTTATAAATTAAATGTAAAAGAACTTCAATTCCTCACTGATGTGTTTAATTTGCATCTAAAGGGTGATGCCATTGTTAATAAGATCCAGCTTTTACCCTATTTTGATGTAGATTTAAAAATAGGCAATCTTTCTGAATTAGTGGATTTTTATTTAAAATTTTATAATAAAATTATTGTAAATTCAGCTGTAATGAAAATGTTGTCATTGAAAGAAGTTAAAACTGAGGAAAGGTACGCTATGCTAAAAACATTTGAGAAAATTGCAATTCCTTCTGATAAAAAAGAGTATGAGCTAAAAATTGTTAATTTAGCTGATGAAAAAATAAAAATTAACAATCATCTTATGGATAATATAATAGGCATATATAATTCATATTTAGCCGATTATGATAAGAAAAAAAATGAGAATTTAGTACCTCAAAATTGATTGATTAAATTTTATATTTTCCCTATACATAACTAAATGAATATTTTGGATTTTATATCGCATCAACAATATCAGGATATTTTATATGTTCTAAAGATAGCACAATATATTTACAAAGGCGTTTTCACCACGTTACTTTATTCTATTTTAGCAGCGTTTTTAGGCATTATGCTAGGAACCATCTTGGCTATTTTTAGATACTCAAACAATAGAATTTTACTTATTACTGTTAAAATATATGTATCTATAATGCGTGGGACCCCATTTCTTCTGCAATTATTTTTTATTTACTTTGCTCTTCCTGGTATATTAAAAATCAATATCCCAATATTCATTGCAGGTATTTTGGCACTTTCTTTAAATTCAGCAGCATATGTTGCTGAAATTATCAGAGGAGGCATTGAATCTGTGGACAAGGGGCAATTTGAAGCTGCAAAATCACTATCTATACCTTATTTAAAGATGATGCTTAACATTATCCTACCTCAGGCTTTAAAAAATATTCTACCTTCACTAATAAACGAAATAGTAAGTTTAATCAAAGAATCTGCAGTAATAGGTATAATAGGAGTAGCTGATTTAATGAGAAGAGCTCAAATCATTGCTGCAGAAAAATATGATTTTATAACACCTTTATGCGTTGCTGGTGTATTTTACTATATAATCATTAGTATCATTGCATACATTGGAACAACTGTTGAAAAAAAATTAGATGATAGAAGTAATTAATATAACAAAAAAGTATGGAAATACTGAAGTAGTAAATAATGTTTCTTTTGCTTTTAAAATTGGACAAGTATATTCAATAATAGGCTCTTCAGGAAGTGGCAAATCAACTTTTTTAAAATGTATTGCAGGCTTAGAAAAATTAGATGCTGGTGATATAAAGTATGGCAACATTACTAAACAAAAAATTGGCTTCATTTTTCAACATTTCAATCTTTTTGCTAATATGACTGTGCTAGAAAATATAACTTATGCTCCGCAAAAAGTATTAAAAATTACAAAACAGGATGCTATTAATGAAGCTAGGCGGTTTTTAAAAAAAGTTAATCTTGATTCATCAATTGAAAATCAATATCCCGCAAACATTTCAGGTGGACAAAAACAAAGGGTTGCGATTGCAAGAACCTTGTGCATGAAGCCTAAAATCATATTATATGATGAACCAACCTCTGCATTAGATCCAGAGAATACAGCTGAGGTTTTAAGCGTAATAAAAAATTTATCTAGATCAGAAAATTTACTAAGCATTATCGTTACACATCATATGACATTTGCTCAAAATATTTCTGATAAAATTCTTTTTTTTGATAAAGGCAAAATTGTTGAAGAAAATTTTTCAAAAGACTTTTTTACAAATCCTAAAAGCGCCAGATTGAAAGAATTTTTGTCAAAAGTGAGAAAAATTGATGAAAATTAATAAATATCAAATCTATTTATTACTATTTTTTATTATATTTTTATCTGCTGATGCTTGTTTTATTTTTATGGCAAATAACACCTATGAAAAGAAACTACCTTTTAATAATTTAAAAAACACAACTACCAAAGTCATTAATCATACACAATCAAATGATGAAGCTTTACCAAGTTTTTTTAAAATTAATATTACTCCTTTTAATAATAAAAATGATTTCATAATTTCTCTTGAGATGAATAAAAAAATCAATTTTAAAAGGCTAGCAATTCAGATCTATAATGTAGAGAATAAAAAGATAGTTAAAAACTTTGTGTTTGATTTCACTGAACAAAATTTATATAAAACAAAATTTAATTCATCAGATTATAATAGATGGGTATTGAAGGTGAATTTAGTTGATCACCTGAATCATCATTATTTTTCAGCTTACAGGATGATTTTTGATAAAACTAATTATAAAGTTATACAGATAAATTAAAATGTTTAAATATTCTAATAATAAAATCATTAACCAAAATGTAAATAAAGTTTTTGAAGTGGTAACAGAAGTTGAAAATTACCCAAAATTCATTCCTTGGTGCCATGGAGCAAGAGTTATTTCTAGATCTGAAGATGAAATTATTGCCGACTTAATTATATTGTTTAAAGCTATAAATTTAAAATATACATCGAGAGTTACGATAGAAAATAACATAGAAAACGATGGTATAGCTCTTATTGAAACTAAAATGATCAAAGGCCCCTTTAAATTTCTGGAATCACGTTGGAAGATAAAAAAAATTGATAAAACATCCACATATGTTGATTTTAATATAAAATTTTTATTAAAATCAACATTATTAGAAAAATTATTAACTCCATTATTTAATAAAGCATGTTCAAAAATTCTAAATTCCTTTGATGAATATATAAAAAATTTACCTTAATTGATTAAAATTGCAATTAAAAGAGGAAAAATCCAGAAAAACGTGTTATAAGGTTAGGGTTTGATTTTTAACATATTGTTTCACTTATGACGAAAATTGTTGGTGTATTAAACTACAATGCAAATTCTTTTTCCGATGGTGGAAAATATAATCATCTTCAAGATGCAAAACACAGAGTGGATGAATTATTCATAGAGGGTGCCGATGTAGTAGACATTGGTGTATGTGCGACTTCTTACGGGGCACCTTTAATATCTGAATCTGAGGAATTAAAAAGATTAAAACCATTACTAAAAGAAATACCTCCTAAAAATATTAGTATTGATAGCTATCATTACGCAACTATGAAGTATGCTGTAGATAAAGGTGTTACATATATAAATGATGTAACTGGTGGAAAAGATCCTAAAGTACTAGAATTAGTTGCTGCAAACCCTAACTTAAATTATATATGCATGAACAGCATTGTTTTGCCTGCTGATAAAAAAGTAAGAGTTGAGTCAATTGACGAAATTTATGATTGGGTTGGCAAAAAGATAGAGGAGTGTGAAAAATTTGGAATTCAAAAAGATCGCCTTATAATTGATCCAGGCTTGGGCTTTTCTACTGATTCTAATCAATCAATAGGCATATTAAGAAATATTAGACACTTAAAAGAATTTGGAGTCAAAATCTGCATTGGTCATTCAAGAAAATCTTTTTTTGAAGCCATTCCTGATTATGAAATATATGATAGAGATATTGACACTTTAACTGCTTCACTTTATTTACTATTTTATGAGGTGGATTATGTTAGAATCCATAATGTTAAAATGCATAAAAGATCCTTTATCATTTTTTCTAACTTGTTAAATAAAATTGACTAATCATGCCAGAATTACTCTTTGAAATTTACTCTGAAGAAATACCAAGTGAAGTACAAGATTTTAGCGCCGGCAAGATTTTTAATAATATGCTTGAAAGATTGCATAAATTATTTCAGAAAGAATTTAAAGGACAGTATTTTTTTACTCCAAAAAGAATAGGATTTTATATATTGGACATCCCTAAAGTAGTTGATAGCATTTCTTTAGAGATTAGAGGACCAAAAACAACCGCTCCAAAAAAAGCAATTGAAGGGTTTTTAAAAAAATATAGTCTGAAAGATATTTCTCATCTTATAGATAAAGAAGGTTATTATTACTATATTGAAACATCAGAAAAAAAATGTGTTAAAGAAGTTATAAAATCAATCATTGAAGAAATCATTAAGACATTTGTATGGCCAAAATCAATGCGGTGGGGGAAATACGATATAAAATGGATAAGACCAATCCATTCAATATTATGTTCATTTGATAAAGAGATTATCCCAGTTAATTTTGGCCATATTACTGCAAGTAATCAAACATGTGGCAAAAATAAGATCATAAATGTTGATTCTTTTGCAACATATAAACAAAATTTAGAAAAACTTGGTATATATATTTTTCAAGCAAAAAGATTGGAAATAATTGAAACACAAGCCAATAATATTTGTGAATCATTAAACATTTCTATGATAAAGGATAATGCATTAATAAGAGAAGTTGCAAATTTAGTTGAATTTCCTCATGTTACCATTGGCAAGATTGAAGAAAAATTCATGAAATTGCCAAAAGAAATTTTGATATCAATGCTTAAATGTCATCAAAAATATTTGATGACAAAAGATAGCAATGGTAACTTGGCACCCTATTTTATTATTGTTTCAAATGTTATGACAATTGATAATTTACAAACCGTTATTACTGGAAATGAAAAGGTTTTACGATCTAGGCTTTCGGATGCTGAATATTTTTACAATCAAGACCTCAAAACAAAACTCATTAATAAATTTGTAAAACTCAAAAAAATTACCTTTCATCATGAAATAGGTAGTTACTATGATAAAATACAGACAATGAAAAAAGTTGCTTTAGACATTGCTAAACAAATTCAATTTGATAATAAAGATAAAATAGAACGAACATCACTATTAATAAAATCAGATTTAGTTACAGAAATAGTAAATGAATTACCTGAATTACAGGGTATTGCCGGTTATTATTATGCATTAAATGATAATGAAGGCGATGATGTTGCAAACGCAATTAAAGAACATTATTTACCACAAGGTCCTAGCGATCCAGTACCCAGGAAAGCTTTAAGTATAATAATGGCGTTAGCAGATAAAATAGTTACTTTAAATTCAATGTTTGAGATTAATATTAAGCCAACAGGCTCTAAAGATCCCTATGCACTAAGAAGAGCTGCTATTGGTATTATAAGAATAATTTGTTCAAATGAATTGGAAATTAAACTAAGTCATTTGCTCAATAAAGACGTGATAGATTTTATCAAAGAAAGAATTGGAATTTTATCAAATAATCAAAAAAACATTTACTCTATTGATTTAAACTACATTAATAATTCTCTATAAAACATTATAGATTAAATCAATACCAACCAATAAATTTCCACCAAATACTACAAGTACCTAGCCATATTAATATATTGATCGTAGAAATAAAAAATCCAATTTTACACCATTTTTGTACCTTAACTCCACTTATCGAAAAATACCCTGGTGCTGTACCTATAGTATAATGAGTTAATCCCCCAGACAATATTGCAAATATAGCTAAAACCATAACTCATATTTTTGCCGATATACCAAAATTCAATAAAATAATTAAAAATGGTGCGAGTAAAGTTGAAACATATGCAGTTGTACTCACAAATAAGTAGTGTAAATAAAAAAATAAAAACAGCGCCACTGGTATTACAATGGTTTTATCTACATCATTAATAAAGTATTTTATTTCTTCATTAATCCAATTTATAGCACCAAATTTTACTAGATAATCTGAAAGCATTAATAAGGTACTAAACCATATAAAAATTCCCCATGCTTTCTTATTAGTTATCACATCATCCCAAGGTATAACACCAGTTATGAGTAAAATTGAAAATCCTATCAATATGGTTTTGGTTGCATTTATCCCTAAATAATCTCCAAATATCCATAATGTAATTAGCCCTATTAATGTGGATGTAATTAATATTTCTTCCTTTGTAAATGCTTTAAGTGAATCAAGCTGATTTTTAGCAAACTGCTTAACTTTACAAATATCTATATCGGTTGGTTTCAAAATATAATACAAAATTATGGGCATTAGAATTAAATTCAACAATCCTGGAATTATCGCTGCTATAAACCATGTGCTCCATGAAATATGTATGCCAAATGTACTGGCAATACTGATAACAAGCGGATTTGCTGCCATTGCAGTTAATGTTATTGCGCTAGTAATCACTGTTGAATGAAAACAAACTTGTATTAAATAAAAATTTACATCTTCTTTTTCTCCTTTTTTATTAAGCACCTCTATCAAGGATGCAAGAATAGGATAAATAATTCCACCACCCCTTGCAACTATACTTGGTATTGCAGGTGATAATATTAATTCACAAATCACTAACGTATAGGATAAATTAATTAAACTATTTCTTGATTTGCAAATCAAATAGTACGCAATTCTTTTCCCTAATCCTGATTTAGATATACTTTCTGAAACAAATAATGCTAAAAGTACCAACCATGAAATATTTGAATTAAAACCTGATAATGCCTCAGAAGTGCTTAAAGTTCCTGTCATTACTGTTGCAGTGAGACTTAAAATCGCAAGAGCACCAAGAGGCATAGGTGCAGAGATAATTGTTATTATTGTTGCTATAAATATTATGAGTAAATGCCATCCGCTTTCAGAGATGCCATCTGGCTTAAATTCCCATAAAGCTCCAGCAAGCAAAATTAGTATTATCAATACTTTTGGAATGTTTTTTAGAATACTTAACATGCTATGTAAAAAAATATATCTAATTTATAATTTAGTAATTTTTAAATTGAAGCTGCCTGATTCAATTATAATGTTTTTTTGTTCCTCAGATGATTCTTCAAAGCCATTTTTTATTTCAGCCACCAAGGTTTGTTCCTTGATATATTCTGTCCAATTTTCTATACTTTGATTAATTATTTCATCATCACTCGCAATCTCTAAGACTATTTTATCTGTAATTTCTAAATTCATATCCTTTCTTGTTTGCTGAATAGCTCTCACAACATCTCGAGCAATGCCCTCAATCTCCAGCTCTTTACTGATGTCTAAATCAACTAGCACAAGAGCATCATTTGTTGAAAGAGCACTAATATTATTTTTATATTGCTCTTTTGCTTTTAATTTCAAATCAAACTCATTACTATTCAACAAACTTCCTGCTATCTCAATTTTATCTCCTATAATTTTCCAATCTCCTGATTGATTGGCACTGATTATATCCTTTATTTTTTCTGGCAATCTTTTTGCAAGCACTGAAAAATTAATTTTTATTTTATAATCCGCATATTTAATAATCTCTTCTTTTCCTAAGTTAGCCCAACTTTTTACATTTATTTCATCTAGCACTAATTGCTTTAATTCTTCTGAAAGACTACTATCTGCCACCCCAATAAATGTAACTTTTGAAAGGGGTTGTCTTATACGTATTTTTTGATCATTTCTAATTCTAAGGGCTGTAGTACAAGCATTTCGTACTTTTTCCATATTAAGTATAAGGGGCTTATTGTAAGAATAGGTATCCAAATTTGGAAATTTTTCTAAATGCACACTTGATGAATTAGCATTTAAATTAGAAAATATAGCTTCAGAAATCATAGGTAACAATGGTGCTATTGCCCTGACAAAAATATGTAAAACAGAGTACAACGTATTGTAAGCATGTATTTTATCTTGATCTTTTTGATGACGCCAAAATCTTTCTCTAGAACGTCTTATATACCAATTATTGAGTATTTCCAAAAAATCTTCAGCAGATTTTGTAGCACAAACAGTGTCATATTCATCTAACGACGATTTTATTGTTTCCACTATATCAACCAATTTTGAAATTATATATTTATCCAATATGTTTGTGGAATTTAAGTCTAATTCAGCTTGAATTTTATCTGCTTTAGAATAAATTGAAAAAAAATGAAATGCATTCCACAATGGTTTTAGGGTGGATTTTACAGCTTCTTTTATTCCATCAGCATTTTTATCCATAACTAATTCTTGCCCTCTCATCACAGGTGAAGACATCATAAACCATCGCGTAGCATCTGCTCCATATTTCTCAAATACTTCCTTAGGATCAGGATAATTTTTAAGGCGCTTAGAAAGCTTTTGCCCTCCATCGCCAAGAATAACACCGTGGCATATGCAATTTAAAAATGGTGGTTTATCAAACAAAGCAGTAGAAAGGACAATAAGGGTGTAAAACCAACCCCTAGTTTGAGCTAAATATTCAACTATGAAATCAGCTGGAAAATTATTTTCAAATCGGTCTTTGTTTTCAAAAGGGTAATGCATCTGAGCATATGGCATTGAACCACTTTCAAACCAGCAATCAAGAATTTCTGGAACACGCCTTAATTTAGATTTCCCAGTAGGATCCTTTGGATTAGGCTTCGTAAGTGAATCAATATATGGTCTATGCAAATCCTTAACTTTAGTATCAAATGCTTCTTCAATTTCTTTTATAGAACCATATACCTCGATATGAGGATATTCTGGATCATCACTTTGCCAAACCGGAATTGGACAACCCCAAAATCTGTTTCTAGAAATAGACCAATCTCTCGCATTTTCTAACCATTTGCCAAACAACCCTGATTTAATATGACCTGGTATCCAATTAATTTCCTGATTATTTTTTATCATTTTATCTTTAATTGCTGTTACCTTAACATACCAAGATGGAACAGCCTTATAGATAAGTGGTGTATCAGTCCTCCAACAATGAGGATAATTATGAATATATTGTTCAGTTTTTATCCATAAATTTTGTTTTTTTAGGCTAATTATTATGTCTTCATTTGTTTCAAAAACCTGCTTCCCTACATATTCTTCAACTGGATAAGTAAATTTTCCGGCACTATCAACAGGACACACTAATTCTATATTATTTTTTTCACATAAAATCTGATCATCTTCCCCAAAACCAGGTGCAACATGTACCATGCCAGTACCATCTTCCGTTGTAACAAAATCTGCATGAAATATGGAAAAAGCATTTTGGTGATCTTTAAAATAATTAAATACTGGAACATATTTTAGTCCTATCAAATCAGCACCCTTTATCCTTTCTATAATATAATTTCCTAATTCTTTTTCATATTTTGGTAGTAAATTTTCAGCAATAATAATTGCTACTCCATCCTTCTCCACCACTACATAATCAATGTTTCCCCCAACTGCTATTGCCAAATTAGATGGTAATGTCCATGGGGTCGTAGTCCAAACAGCAAGAAGAACTGATTTATACCCCTTAACAATCTGATCTCCTTCAACAAGCTCAAATCCAAAAGTTACTGCTTTGCTATGCTTTTCTCTATAGGAATTATCAATTCTTGTTTCAAAATCTGAAACAGGGGTTTCACATGCCCACGAATATGGCATCACCTTCATCGATTGATAAACAAGCTTCTTATTATGAAGTTCTTTAAATGCCCAAATTACACTTTCCATGTAATTCTTATCCATGGTTTTATAATCGTTATCAAAATCCACCCAACGTGCTTGTCTAGTAACATACTTTTGCCATTCATTGGTATATTTTAAAACCGATTCCTTGCAATAATCATTGAATTTTTCAATGCCATAATCTTCTACGGCAATTTTTCCAGATATATTGAGTTTTTTTTCCGCATACATTTCGGCAGGAAGTCCATGACAATCCCAACCAAATCTTCTATCAACCTTTTTGCCACGCATAGTTTGATATCTTGCAAATAAATCCTTGATAAAACCAGTTAATAAATGACCATAATGCGGCAATCCATTAGCAAAAGGAGGACCATCATAAAAAATGAACTCCTCATCTCCTTTTAAAGTATTTTGGAACGTATTTTCTTCCTGCCATTTTTTCAAGACGCTCTTTTCTATTTTACTAAAATCATTTGTATCTAATGTTATTGGGTCTTTAGAATTTATGGACATAAGACAAATTTACTAAAAGGATTTGCAAATGTTATACCTAAAAAATCACCAATAAGCAATTACTAGTTCCTGGCTGTGAATAGCTTTGAGTTTTATTATTATCTATAGAAGCGATTATAAAAATATAACTGCATAGGTAAAAAGAACTTTGTTGCACAAATACTTAATCCTCCTATTTCCTAATTTTTTAGGGAATGCGAATGGTTTTAGGCATTCCTAAATCTTTCATTATATTCAAAATTAGTAGTGATAATTTTGCTTCGTTTTGTTGACCTAAAAAATGTTTCGCTTTAAATTTTTTACCAATGATTACTTTATATCTGGAGAAGGTTTTTTCTATTTTTAACCTATTGCCATAATTTTTATTTCCATTATTAGGTGGTCCAATAAATCTAGTTTTTTCACAATTTTTATCTTGTTATATATAATATCCCATTCTTTTTTGATGATAAGCACCATCTCCTACTACTACACCTGTATCTGTTTCTATTTGCTAAAATAATTTTGGAACTGTAGCAATATTACTATCTCTCAGTGTTGTTACTTCTCCTGCAATTATATTTCCATCATCAGTAACTCCTACATGCAATTTACACCATATTTTCCTTAGTCTTGTACCGTGTTATAATTTATTCACTCCTTTCCTCCTCCTTCCAACTCCTGTACTATCCAATATTAAGTTAATCTTGCTTCCAGGTTTTGCAGTAACGAAATTGATTGAAAGATCCCTAACTCTTCTCAATACTATTATATAATCCGGTATTGGTAATTTTATTTTCATGATTTTCAATATTGATCTAGTAAAACCTTATGTTTGCCTCAATCTTAAATTGAATACCTGTCTAAGTGTATACATTGTTTGGATTGCTATATCAGAATATTCTCTTTGCCTACCTCTAATACGCCTCTTTCCCTCTCCTTCAACCCACTTCTCTATTCCTTCTTGTGTAAACCAGATTGTTAAATCCTCTCTATTCTTCAAGTATTTATTGTATGACCCTCAATTTATCACCTTATATTGACCTTTTTTTAGTTTCTCTTTTTTCGATATTTTGAATTTTCAACGTTTTTTAAAACTTAATTCAATTTAATCTTATAGTCTATTTTTACTGCATTCTTATTTGTACAACAAAGTTCGAACTAGGCTGATGCTTGGTAGAAGTTTTGCCTCAAGAGATGTTGCCAATTCTATGATATTTGAATACATTGAAGCTTTCTATAATTCCCATAGGAGACATTCTTTGTTAAATTATTATTCCCCTAACAATTTTGAAATGTTATATTGTGGATTATATAAAAATGTTGCTTAACTTTGACTCCATGTTTTGGAGTTCACTTCACAATCAGCAATTAACGAACTTAAGAAAGATAGGATAATAGATGACAAAACAGAGCATTCCCAAGTTAAGTATTTGAATAATATTATTAAATCGTATCATG
>JBGCDJ010000015.1:0-49396 GCA_045105275.1 Candidatus Midichloriaceae bacterium | reverse complement strand
AATACAATAACAAAAGATTTCATTCTAGCATTGGCTATAAAAAGCCCATGAATGTTTATTTAGAGGCATTGAAAAATGCTGCTTAATAATAGGAAGCAAAATTCTCAAAATTTTGTCTTGATTTTTCAGTCCACTATAATACCCTATTTATAAAGAAGTATAAACATAAAAACTTCCAAGTTTAGTAAATTTTAATTATATCTTTGATATATTGGCCTATTGTTAAAAAAGGTGTTACCGATAAAAAGCAACACCTTATGATGAACAGTAGTGAGTAATCGTAATTATTAAAAATAATAAAATACTGCTCATCGTTGTTTCAATTACAAAATATCTTAATGCTATATATCAAAATAATTTATTCAAGAAAAAAAAAGAAAAATTTATTTGATTTTTGAAATAATGGGCTATAAATAAAAACTTTAGTATATAAGGAAATTATACTTTTTAAGTGAAAATATATTTTAGATACAACCAACAGTAAATCCAAAAAATATCATTATACCATAAGCAAAATTGCTCTTAAACTTTCTTAAGCAATCATCTGGTGAATCTAAATCAACATTATCTATTTGTTGAGATAAATTAAAAAATCCAAAAAATACAATTATAAAAAACATAACATTTAAATTTGCATTCAGTCCCGCCAAAGCTATAGAAAATATAGATATTTTATATAAATATCTAAGAATTTCCTTTGTCTTATTACCGAAAGCTAGAGCGGTAGATTTAATACCAATTTTTTCATCATCCTTTTTATCTTGATGTGCATATATTGTATCATAACCAATAGTCCAAAAAATTGCTGATATATATATTAGAATAGGAACAAAAGAAATATATTCTTCAACCGAATACCATGCAATAAAAATACCAATGTTAAAGGTAAATCCAAGGAATATCTGGGGGTAATAGCTATATCTTTTTATCAATGGATATATAACAATCAGTACCATTGCTAAAATGCCAACATAAATTGATTTTTCTGGAAGTAGTATTAGTATGAATAGACCTATTGTGAGTAATACAAGCAAAAATTTAATCGCTTGCTTAGTCGTTAATTCACCACTTGCCAGTGGTCTCGCTTTAGTTCGTTTAACATCTTTATCAATATCCTTATCTATTATATCATTGATTATTGACCCTGCCCCCCTCATCACAACAGCTCCAAAAGTAAATATAATTAGAAGGCATAAAAAATGAACAATATCATAAGAAACAACCACTAAAGTCCATAAAACAGGCATCATAACTAGTTGACTTCCTATAGGTTGGTGCAATCTAATCAACCTTGTGTAGGGATTTTTATCTGAAAATTCAAAAAAATCTATTAATAAATTTTTAATTATCTGTATATTTTGTTGAACAAGTAAATTACCTTTATCAATAAAATTTTGAAACTTACTGCTTGGTTGCTTTTTCATCACCTGGTAATATATAATCTTCACCTTCCCAAGGGCTTTTAAAATCAAAATCTCTAAATTCTTGTGCTAATTTTACTGGTTCATAAACCACCTTTTGTTTCTCTGAGTCATATCTTACTTCAACATTTCCAGTTAATGGGAAATCTTTCCTCATTGGAAAACCTGAAAACCCGTAATCTGTTAGTATTATTCTAAGATCATCATTTCCTACAAAAAATATTCCATACATATCCCAAATTTCTCTTTCATACCAATGAGCTGAACTAAAAATATCCTTTACAGTTGGTACAAAATTATCACTAGAAACTTCAACCTTGACCTTTATCCTAAGGTTATGTTCAATGCTTAAAAGTTGATAAACAACTGTAAATCTCTTTTCCTTTTTAGGGTAATCAACTCCGCAAATATCAATCAATATTCTAAAAAGATAGCTTTCTCCATCTCTTAATATTATCAAAGTAGCCTTTAAATCATCTTCTGCTACCGTTATTGATAGTTCATAGAAAGATATATGAGAATCAAGTATCAAATTTTTTAATTTTTTATTGCTTTTTAATTTTTTAGATAATTGCTGTACATTCATTGTACTCTTAAGGACTCTCTATTAAAAATTTAAAACAAGGTTAGCAAATATTGCAAAGTTCTGCAATTAATTATACTGTTTCAAAAATAAAAATATAATTTGTAATGGCAAGAATAGAAGGTATTTCAAAAAAGCAAAGATATATTAGATCTTTGTATTGCAAAGAAGATAATAAATTTCATGATATTTTTCAAACTGCTAATGATAAAAAAAATATTCAATTAAGCCCTGAAGAAGGAAAATTATTAAACATGCTTCTTACAATTCATCAATCAAAATATGTACTAGAATTAGGCACTTTAGTAGGCTATTCATGCTGCTGGATAGCTTCAGCATTACCAAAAGATGGAAAGGTTATTACTTTAGAAGTAGATGAAAATCGTCACAAAATTGCAAAACAAAATTTTGCTAAAATGTCATTTACTGATAAAATTACTGCTATTAATGATGATGCTATGGATTTTTTAAAAACCCTCAAGCTTGATTATAAATTAGATGCGGTCTTCATTGATGCTAAAAAAGATGATTACCCCTTGTATTTAGAATTAATTTCCCCTTTTTTAAAAACAGGAGGTCTTATTATAGCTGATAACACCCTTTTATTTGGAACTGTATTTGAAGATTCAATGCCAAAATATCATAAAAAGTGGCAGGCAATAAAGGATTTCAATTTCAACTTAAGTAATCAGCAAAAATATAAAAGTCTAATTTTACCAACAAGTGATGGTTTAACCGTAAGTATAAAACTATAATGTTTATAAATATTTATTAATATTCCATTATGCCTCTTAGGGTTTTTGCTAACCTGAAATTTTTCAAAATAAATTCATCTATCGTAAAAAGCGTAGGCTTAATAAAGCCAAAACTCAATATTATAACGCTCCACAAAATTGGAAATTCCCATCCACCTCCTCGTCCAGCCCAAATAAAACCTAGAGAAAAATGGTGACCTAAGAAAGTTGCAATTAATAAATACAACACTAATCCAAATGAGCTAAATCTAATTAAAAACCCGCAACTAACAGCCAAACTACCTAAAAACTCAATTATACCTGCCATGTATACGAAAAAAAGCGGATTAGGTACACCCAGAGTAGTAAAAGCTGATACATCTATATTTCTTATGGCGTCGCCTGCAAATAATTTTTCACAAAAATGTGGTATCAAATCATAACCAATATAAATCCGGATAAAAATCAACTGAAATAGCATTAATTTTTCTTTTGCTTTAACCTTATCTTTAAATAATTTTAAATCTTGATTACAATATATAATAAAAATTAGAAATTGAATTGCCAATGTAAAAATATATAACCATATGCAGATTGATATATTTGATAAGCTTGATAACCGTAAGGTAACAATTATGAAAAATGAACTAAGTAAAAAGGATGGAGTGAAATACCTTCTTTGACCAATGATAGTCAATATAGTAAGGGCACTGAATAATAAAATAAATATTGTTTTTTGACAATCTAAATTATCAGCAATTAAAACATATATTTGATTGAAGAAAGCGATGATTGAAATTATAATGTTAACATTACTAAATAAAATTATATTTTTATTATTCATTGGCACACACCATAAAACATTGATTTTTGACTCAAACAAACCATAAGAACATTAAGTCATAAGTTAAACATTAGCTTTTTAAAAATTGAATTGTCAAGAAGTAACGTAATGAATAAAATTATGAACCTATTGGTATTTTTTAAGTTTAATGTAGGGTATAAAAGTAATTATGGTTACTTCGCCATAAGATTATTCTTTTTCTGAATCTTCATCTGTTTTTGATTTTTCATCCACACCTTTTCTGAATGATCTTAAACCTTTACCTAATTCACTCATGACTTTTGGTAATTTACCAGCACCAAATAATACAAAAACTATTAGTAATATTAAAATTAATTCTCCAAATCTGCCAGACATTATAAAATAAACTTGATATAATTTTTCGTTTAGTGGATATTATTGTATTTGAAATTAAGAAATTAGCAAGTTTATAAATAAAAATGTATTTTCAAGATATAATATTCAATCTTCAAACATATTGGAATCAACAAGGTTGTGTAGTATTGCAACCCTTAGATACTGAAGTAGGCGCAGGTACATCTCACCCCGCAACAATGTTAAAATCACTGGATGATAAGGAATGGAACGTTGCCTATGTGCAACCATGTAGAAGACCAGCAGATGGTAGATATGGCGATAATCCAAATAGAATGCAACATTATTATCAATTTCAAGTTTTGATGAAGCCCTCTCCTGATGATATTCAAAAAAAATGTCTAGATAGTTTGGAGCTTTTGGGTATTGATAATAAATTACATGATATAAGGTTTGTTCATAGCGACTGGGAAAATCCAACTTTAGGTGCATGGGGCTTAGGATGGGAAGTATGGTGCAATGGCATGGAAATAATCCAATTCACCTATATGCAACAAGTAGGAGGCATCACGTGTAAATTAATACCTGGAGAAATAACATACGGATTGGAAAGATTAGCTATGTATGTTCAGGATAAAGATAATGTTTGGGATTTAGTTTGGAATTCAAGCGGCATTACTTATAGGGAGATATTTTTGGCTCAAGAAAAGGAATTTTGCGAATTTAATTTTAATGCTGCAAACACTGATATATTAATTGCACATTTTAAGGATTATGAAAAAATGGCATTAGAATTAATAGATAAAAACCTCCTATATCCTGCGTATGATTATTGTGTAAAATCTTCTCATTTATTCAATATTTTAGAAGCAAGAGGAGTACTAAGTGTAACTGAGAGAGCATCATATATCAGTAGAGTTAGAAATATTGCAAAAAGCTGTTGTTCTAAATTTGCAGATACCCATTAAAAAAAATAGTTAATATTAGCTTTGTTATAAATCACTCCAAAGCTATATTATAAAAGAAGTTAAGGAATTGAATAAATACAAGAAGATATGCAGAATTATATTTAAAAATCCCGAAATACAAAAAAACTAAGTAGAAATGATGCAGATTAAGAGAAGGTTACAACGCTTAATTCAATAATACTAAAGCAATAGGTGAAGATGGATGGGATACCTGAGCGAAATAAAATTTTCGCACATTATAGACAAACATGGCTATAAGTAATTATATTAAATGAGATATTGTAAAGGGTTACACAATAAAGTGCTTACGTAGCAAAGCTTATATTAAATCCAATTTATTTTTTAACTTCCTCACTGAGGTAAAAAGAAGTGTACAAGATAATGCTGCTATTACAAACATAGATATTGGAAAAGAAATATACTCTCCTTTTATGATAGTGCTTCTTATTGCTTCATTGGTATAAGTATAAGGGTTTAGCAAACTTAAATATCCTAAATACTTATTATAATGAAATAAAGTGTACCATGAAAATTGATATCCACCTAACATACCTAACGGAACTATGATTCTTAATATTATATTTTCTATATCTAGCATGCCTCTGGCATAACAAGCAAGAAAAAAAGCAAAAGAGCTATTTAACAACCCAATAAGGAGTATACTAGAAATAAACTTGATGATTTCTAAATTTGCAAATATGTTTTTTGTATATAAAATCAGTATAATTAGTGGAATAGTAGATATAGCCATTATAATACCGTAAAAAGCGTGATACAATACAAATTGCAGGCAATAAGCCCAAAATGGTATAGGAAGAAGTACATAATAATCAATTTGTTTACTTTCAATTTTTGTAATAAACTCAGTTATAATCAGCATGTTAGAAAAAAACATTGCCCCAATAATAATACTTGATGCTAGAATAATCCCAAAGTCATTTCGTATTCCATAAATTGGCAATATGAACTCCCCTACAAGAATAATAGGGATGCTAATTGCAGTTGCATTTAATACTCTTGCCATTATAGTATGGCGCAATTCTATAAAATTACTTGATAAAAGAGATAAAAAAATTTTAAAAATTTGAATCATAACCACCCCACTCTTAAGCGTGTAAATTTTTTTGCAATTCTTTAAATATATTTTCAATTTTTCCAGAATCTTTATTTAGTTCATAAGTAGTATTATAAAATATAAGCTTACCATTATGTAATACAGCTACTTTATCCACAAAATCCTTTACTTCATCGGGATAATGAGTGGATATAATGATTGTAATACCAGTTTTTTTTAAATTTTTTATTAAATCTAACAAAATAAACCTTATATGAGGATCTAAACCATTTGTTGGCTCATCTAATATTAATATCTCCGTATTTTGCATGAGAGATCTTGCAATCATAACTCTTTTTTGATAACCAAGACTCATCATAGTAGGTAAAAAATCCAAATACTTAGCTAGATCAAATTGCTTAATAATTTTTTGCATTCTTGTTGTTGCTTGCTCTTTACTCATCCCATAAAACATAGCGTGATATAGTAAGTTCTGTTTTAAATTCAAGTATGGGTTTAGAGTGCTTATACTAGGCACAAAAGATACAATACTTCTGTACTCTCTTAACAAACAGTTGTCTTAAATTGGTTGATCTTTATATAATACTTCTCCATTAGTTGGGAATAGTAAGCTGGATATGACAGATAATAAAGTAGACTTGCCCGCCCCATTTAAACCAATAAGTAAAATACATTCACCACGGGACACTTTAAAACTAACGTTATCTAATGCTTTTATGTTTTTATAAACCTTAGATATATTATTGATGCAAATAATGTTGTCAGGCATAAGCCTAAAAGTAGAATAAAGTTAAGACTTTAAAATTATTTCGATAATAAGCCTCTTTTGAAATAAGTTCAATAAATCTTTAACAAAAATGAAGGGAGTGTTCAATAAAAGATAGAAAGAGCTAAATTTTTATAAAATCAACATATCCTTCATTTATAATTCTCATGTGCTAAAAGGATATCTATCAGCAATATAGCTACGAAAAAATCCTATAGTGTATTACGAATAATGGATAATTCATCTTACTTAATCACTCCATAATCTCTTCATCCTGCTTTAAAACATTCTGAATAAAATTTGTTTTACTCTTAGTATATGTTTCACGATCTTCTTTGTAGCACATTGCTAATTCTTTTTTTAATTCAGTATATTGATTAGCTCTTTTAGTATTTTCTCGAAGAATATCACGAAATCTTATTCTTTCTTTCCATAAATGACTTCCATAAGGTACTAAATGAAGATGATGCGTTCTAAAAGCAGGCGATGGTTTGCAAAACCAATGCATAACGTCTTTTTTATATGGAAAATAATTATAGCCATTTTTTATAAGCGATTCTATTGCTGGCTTAGAATCCTTTAATGATTTAACGCCAAACATTATATCTACTACTGGCTTAGCAGTAAGTCCTGGCACAGCTGTACTACCAATATGCTCTATACTGCCGATGAGATATTTCCCTATGACGCTCGTTAAAAAATCCTTCTCCTGGTTAAATTTCATAGGCCATTCTGGATTATACTCTGATAACGTTATAGGAGCATCATCTTGCCTATATGTTACATAAAATTTTTCATTACCATATTTTGAATTTTTCACCTCTTCAATAAAGTAAAAACCTACTTTTGATAATACTTTTTGTGACTTTATATTATTTTTAACAGTAACAGCTACTATCCTTTGAATATCTGGGTAATTATTAAAAATAAAATCTACACATGCTTTAGCGAGTTCTGTTGCATATCCTTTGCCCCAGTACATTTTATGTAAGACATATCCAAGCTCTACATCTCTGTTTAAATATTGTGATGAATTTATTGGAGGAAGTAGATTTCTATCATTATCTGGATCACAAAATAAAGACATACCACATGAACCAACAAAATCATCCGATCCTTTGGTAAATACCGCAAAGTTAGTAAAACCAAATTTATTCATCCATAATTCGTATCTTGCTAATTTTTTTGCTATATCTTCCTTTGTGCAAGCTGGACATTTCATTAAATTAAGAACATCTTCCTTATTCCAAAGATTATAGCATAGTTCAAAGTCGTCTTCTTTATGGAAGGGGCGCAAGTAAAAATTTTTTGTTTCAATAACTAAATTTTTTTTCATTAAACATTATGCTGCGAATGAATCTATATTACAACCACCCTTTTCTTTTGAAATATAGATATGGTATTATTGCCGATATGATTATTAGTATAAGTGAAAGTGGATATCCAAAACTCCAAGTAAGTTCTGGCATCATTTTAAAGTTCATTCCATAAATGGTAGCTATTAATGTTGGAGGCATGATTATGGCTGCAGCTACAGTGAATACTTTGATTATAATGTTTTGCTCCACAGATATCATACCAAGTGTCGCATCTAGTAAAAAACTATTTCTCTGTGATAGAAAGTTTGCATACTCACTCAATGAGCTAATCTCTCTCGAAATATGCTTTATTCTAAGCCTCGAATCCTTTTTATTCATGTATCTTGCATTATCGATTTGACTAAAATAAATTATCATTCTACTTAGACTTACCAGACTTTCTCTATTTTTTGATATAATTGTCCCTGTATGCCCTATTTTCCTGATTATATCATTGTAAAATTCAGAGGAGTTCTTTTTTCTGTCTATAGGCTTTTCAAAAACTACTTTTAGCAAGCCATCAATGTCATTACCCACCTCTTCTAAAATATCTGCACAGCAATTTACAACAAAATCAATAATTGTTGTTAGTACATATTCTGGGGTATAAATTTTATTTTTATTTCTATTTATCCATGAATTTAAATAATCAAATGATTTTGGCTTATCATATCTAGTAGTAATCAAATACTTTTTCGTCATAATGAACGTTATAGCAGTACTATCAGGATAATCTTCACATGCTTTATCCATTATTGTTACCGTCATATATTCAACATCATTTTCCATATAAAAAGGACTTATGACTTCAAATTTATCCATCTCCTCTTCTGTTGGAGCTTCAATGCTTAATATTTTTTCTATGTATTTTTCTTCACTTGGTTCAGGCTCTATAAGGTCTATCCAGATTGTGTTATCAGGTAATGGATCATTTATCTTTATTTCTCTTCTCTCTATGACCTTATTTTCGTTTTTTGAAATAACTACAATCATGCTAATAGTTGCAAAATTTTTAAAAATATATCATAGAATATATCACATATTATCAATATTGTAAGGATTAATAGTGATATAAATCAAATATCTTTTTATGCTCAACTACTGCAAATCTGTCTGTCATTCCAGCAATATAATTGATGACTATTTCAGATAAAAATATCTCTGAATTTAAGTTACTATCTTTCTGCCAAGATTTAGGTAATGTTTTTGGATTATTCATAAAATGATTAAACAAATCTTTTATAACTGTCTGTGTTTTATGAGTAATTCTATTTACTTGATAATTTTTATATACATTTGTAAATAAAAAAGCTTTTAGTTCTAAAAAACTTTCTTTAGTTGATTTTGAAAATTCTACAATCATTTTTTGGCAATTATAAATCTCTTCAATATTATTAATATTGTGATTTTGAATATTATTTATTGTTTGATTTAGTAAATCAACTATTAAAAACATGCTTAAATTCATCAATAATTCTTTTAAAGCAATTTCTTCATTAATAGATTTATTTTCCATAACCTTGTTCATATTTATTGTTTTAAATAGTTCTAAGCTACTTAATTCTTCAATACTAATGAAACCAGCTCTGATTCCATCATCAATATCATGTTTAGTATAAGCAATATCATCAGCAAGAGCTGCTATTTGCGATTCTAACGAAGCATTGTTATTATAACTTAATGGAAAATTGTTAAGAATTTTATTCAGCTTATTCAATTGCTCCTTATCTTGTATTGGCCCATTATGTTTTAAAATTCCATCAATGGTTTCGAGTGTTAAGTTTAACCCTTTGTATTTTGATGAGCTTTTTTCTAACATTGTAATAATTTTTATTGCATGAATATTGTGATCAAATCCTCCAAAATTGCTAGCAACTTCGTTAAGAGCCTCTTCTCCAGCGTGTCCAAAAGGAGGATGGCCAATATCATGGGATAGAGCTATAACTTCGGCAAGCTCCTCATTTAAACCAAGCTCTCTAGCAATATAAACAGCAATTTGGCTTACCTCCAAAGAATGCGTTAGTCTTGTTCTATAATGATCTCCAGTGTAATTAATAAAAACCTGAGTTTTATATTCCAATCTTCTAAAGGCTTTTGAATTTATTATTCTAAATTTATCTTCTAAAAAATCATGCTTAATATGTTCTTGATAAATTCTTCTTGATGACTTAAAAACACCCAGATCTTTAAATTTTTCTACTTTCATATTAACCACATAGATGGGGCGAGTAACGGAGCTCGAATCCGCGACCTCAAGTTCCACAAACTTGCGCTCTAACCAGCTGAGCTATACCCGCCATAATTTCATAATACCTAAATATAGGTAAATTATAAAAAAATCAAGAAAACCTTTTATAACAAAAAACAATCTCAAATGTCTAACAATTATTTTGCTAGAATAAAATTTTAAGATATGCGTATACTTTAGGTAGTATAAAATTGTTAGTTTTGGAAAATGAAAGATAAAACCATCAAGAATTTAGATATTAGTGACAAAAAAAGTGAAAAATCAGATAATATTAATGTAGATTTTCAAAAAAAACTACTGAACCTGTTTTAAATAATTCAAATCATGAAACTTATAGTACAATACTAGATGACAGTAGTGTTCAAGAACAATTAAATGAATCTGCTTTAAGCAATTCTTTTTACACAAACAAAAAACTTTCAGCATCATTTTTAAAAAAGTTTTCGTCTCTAATTAAGTCTTCATATGATTCAAAACATAATTATAAGTATTATCACGAACAGATTGTATCAACCCCTGATATAGATAATGAAATTAAGGATTTATATAATAACCACTACTCTGTTATTGAAGAAAAATTAAACGAGATAAGAGCTATAAAAAAAAATAAAGAATCTGCAAGAGTAAAGTTACAGCCTGGGTATTTTAATGAACAGGATACAGCAAGTGAAGAGTTAATTAATAAATTATCGCTAGAAATTGATGCATTGGAAAAAGAAAAAACATCACTAAAAAATTCTTTAATTTTTCTTCAATCTATAATTTCAAAAAAACTAGAAAAAATAAAAGAATTTATTGATAGATCAGATGGGTTTGTAAATAGCGGTATTGATTATATTGATGTTGCAAATAGAAATAGTGATTCATATTGGATATTAGAATTACTTAAGGAAGTTAGATATAAAAAACTAATAAATGAAGGTAATATAAATAAGTTAAATTCACTAAATAAGAGAGAAAAAGTAGAATTACTCAAGCACATTGCTTTAGATTCAAATAATACGGATATTGCTAAAAATTTATTAAATAATTGTCCAAATTTAAGAATAGATAATTTTAATCATTATATAATTAATGAATTTTGGATAGAAATATATTCAAATGAAGAACATCAAAAATATGCAGAAAATTTCTATGAATTATCTGGAATAACTAATAATTCACTTCCAAACACTCCATTTTGGGGGATTATAATTTTAAGTAAAAACAGTAATTTAGATAATGAGATTGTTAATAACATTGTGAACGATTTTTTACAACCACAACTACCTAAAATAATTAGTGATTTAGGAAATATCATTGATAGTTTTAATGATAATAACCTGAGCAAAATTTCAGAAAATAACTTTAATTTAATTTCTCATATATCACGTTATACTGCAGAAGCAGATGTAGCGCTACATATAAATACAGAGAATACTTGTGCTGATTCGATAAAGAAAATCCAAGATTTTCATTCTTCGTATTATAATTCATCAAATTTAGCTGATAGTACTGTAGGAGACTTAAGCACAATTCAAGTATCTTATAATAGAGTTACTACTAGTGAAAATGCTTTTGAATACTACTCACAAAATATTTTGTATAAAAATCTTCATTTAACTATGAGATAATTCATACATACAACACACCTAGTAATGATTATAACTCAATCTATAGCCAGACCGATGCACATATTGAGCAGATACAAAACTAAATACAACCAAATCTTATAAAACCAGTTTATGAATATATACAAATTAAGAAAAAGTATAATAAAAATAAAATAAACGAAAAAAAATTAGATAAAAAAGAGGAGGATAAAAATAATGATTCTAATGAAAGTCAAATACCTGCGTTCATAAAAGGATCTGTAACGACTGTAACCACCCAATTTATATTATTTATAATATGAAGTGCATATTTTTATTGGCACCAAAATTCCATAATGGCGAAACGTATTGAAAAAATTACCGAAGATTTAGAAAAACTAATAAATATAGAACCTACTATAATATTTAAGCGTTTAAATAAGATTAAAAATATTTTTGATAAAATTTATGAGGAAGATGAAGAAAAAAAAGAAGAAGGTAATTATCCAGGCATTAATGAAAAATTAATTAATCTTGATACACCAATTTATCGTAATAAAACGGAATGCAAGTTGGTTGAACTTCCAAAAATTCCAGAAGATATTGTGGCAACGCCTTTTTTTATAACTTCATCAAAGCAGATAAATCTTTTAATTAAACCGGACTCTGAACATTCCTAAATACACACCAAAAATTTTAGTGAATGTCAAAATCTTGAAGTAAGTAACTACTACGTTGATGCAATAGAGATTTAGATATACAATACTGAATGTTTAAAATGAGCATTATAAATCAATATGGAAATATTTTATTCGATCATAAATGGTTTTATTTTAGGTTTTGGGTTAATGATACCCCTTGGTATACAAAATATATTTGTACTCAATCAAGGTATTGCTCAAAAAAATTTTAAAAATATTCTACCCTGTTTAATAACTGCAGCAATTTGCGATACTCTCTTAATAACAATTGGTGTTTTAGGAGTTTCATTATTAATTTTAGAATTATCATGGCTTAAAGTAACATTAATGGTTATAGGAGTATTCTTTTTGTTATATATCTCTTATACAAACTGGAACATGGCATCCTCGAAGATAAAAAAAGAATTTAAAGCTTATTCTGCCAAAAAACAAATTATATTTACCATCTCAGTATCAATATTAAACCCCCATGCTATAACTGACACGATTATGGTTATTGGTGGCAATTCATTACAGTATAGTGGAAATGCAAAATTGGCATATACATTAAGTTGCATAATAACTTCATGGATTTGGTTTTTTGGATTAGCTTATGCAGGCAATAAATTAGGTAAATTAGACAAAACAGGACAATATATTGAATTATTAAATAAAATAGCTGCAATATTAATGTTTATAGTAGCGTTATACTTAGCAAAACAAATTTTTGATGAAGTTTTTTAACATATACAAACTCTTTACTTTAAATTTTTCTAAAATTTAGTAGAGTGAATGATAATTAATCAAAATATAATATATCTACAGGTAAAAAATGGCTCCAAAGGCAAATTTAATATCAGAAAAATTAAAATTAATAAAGCCTTCTCCAACGTTTGCCGTTACATTGAAAGCAAAGGCCCTTAAAGCTGAAGGTAAAGATGTTATAGGCCTAGGAGCTGGTGAGCCTGATTTTGATACCCCAGAAAATATAAAGCAAGCGGCTTATGCTGCTATAAAATCAGGAAAAACAAAATACACAGCTGTTGATGGAATTCCTGAATTAAAAGAATCCATTATTAATAAATTTCAGAAAGAAAACAAACTAGATTATAATTTAGAACAAATAACTGTGGGTTGCGGAGCTAAACATGTAATTTACAATATTATTGCAGCAACTATAAATCCATATGATGAGGTCATTATACCAACACCTTATTGGGTCTCATATCCTGATATGGTATTAATCAATGGTGGTAAGCCCGTTATTGCCAAAACTAATAAAAGTGAAAATTTCAAACTAACACCAGAAATTCTTAGAAAAAATATAACTAATAAAACAAAATTATTAGTTTTAAATTCACCAAGTAACCCTACTGGCTCATGTTATTCAGAAAACGAGTTAAAAGCTTTAGTAGAAGTTTTAAATAATCATCCAAATATATATATAATTTCAGATGATATATATGAGCACATACGATATCAAAATAACCAATATGTGAATATTGCAAATATAAGTGATTCTATCAAGGATAGGACATTTGTTGTTAATGGTGTATCAAAGGCGTATTCAATGACAGGTTGGAGAATTGGTTATGCAGCAGGGGACAAAGACGTAATAAAAGCCGTTGCAAAAATTCAATCTCAAAGCACTTCAAGCCCATGCTCTATCAGTCAATATGCTTCTATTGAAGCTCTGAGTGAAAATTCGTATGAATTTATAGAAAAAAATAAACTGATTTTTAAAGAAAGGCGTGACCTAGTTATTGAAAAATTGAGTAAAATAGATGGTATTCAAGCCGATGTTCCTAATGGAGCATTTTACATCTTCCCTAGTTGCGAAAATCTGATTGGTAAAAAAACTCCATCTGGTATAAAAATAGGAAATTGCACAGATTTTGCACAATATTTGCTAGAAGAAGTTTTGGTAGCGGTAGTTCCAGGCATTGCTTTTGGTGCTGAAAATTTTTTCAGAATTTCATATGCAACTTCAGATCAAAATCTTATAGAAGCTTGCAATAGGATTAAACAAGCTTGTGAAAAACTTGTTTAAAATTCTAAATCAAAAGCTTATATTAAAAGCAAAACTTTTATTATTATAAAAAATTAATGTTTGACAAATATTCAAATAGATAATACTAAATCTTGCATGGCAACACCATAATAGAGAGCAATTTTATATTAATTAACTTATGAAATTATTATAAAAAGTGCTTATAATAGTAAATTCATAGTATGATAAACAGCAACATAAGATTTTTAATTGTTATTACGTTAATAGCCTGCACTGCTGCAGTTAGCTCAGATATATACGCCCCTTCAATTCCAGAAATTTCAAATTACTTAAATGTATCCATAATGCATGTTCAGTCTAGCATGGTGATTTTTATGATTGGCCTTGCCTTTAATCAACTAATATATGGACCTTTTGCAGATATATACGGTAGAAAAAAACCATTGATCCTAGGTACTATAATTTTTATTATTGGTAACATACTAGCTATCTTTGCCAATGATATTTTAATTCTCAATATCAGTCGCTTAATACAGGGTTTGGGAGGAGGAGCTAGCACTTCACTTTGGCGCTCTATGTTTCGAGATAGATATTCTGGCAGTGATATGGCTAAATATGGTGGATACTTAACTATAGCTATGACATTTGTAATGCCATCAGCTCCACTAGTGGGAGGTTATTTGCAAGAAATATTTAATTGGCAAGCAAGTTTTATATTTATGATTATTTATGCCATCATTAGCATATTATTCACTGTACTATTCTTAGATGAATCACATAATATCAATGATATTCATAAATTTTCAGTTATTAATATTTTTAAAAATTATTCAATATTGATTACTAATAGGATCTTTATTGGCTATACATTATGCTCATTCTTTAGTTTTGGAGCACTATTTTCTTGGTTTATAATTGGTCCTGTAATAATAATACATCACCTTGGGAATAACCCAAGTTTATTTGGTTGGTTTGCTCTAATTTGTGCTGCTGGTCCAATATTTTTAGGGGGTTATCTGAATGGTAAATTTGTTAAAACATATGGTTCTAAAAATCTACTTAAGCTAGGCTGGAGTTTGATGTTTATTGCAGGAACTCTGCTTTTATCTGGATTTTACATTTTTGGAGTTAATTTATTTGCTATTTTTATCCCAATTGCACTTTTTAATTTAGGAATTTGTTTTATCTTTCCCAATTCTTTTGCACAAGCATTTGCGCCTTTTGGGCATATGGCTGGCACAGCTTCCGCACTTTATGGATGCTTACAAATTACAGGAGCTGTGGTCATAGGAGCTGTTGCTTCTTATGTACCAAGCAATACTCAGGTGCCACTAGCAATAATAATGACAATGTCTCCTGCATTATCATATCTTATATATAAAATCCTAAAATTACATAAATTTTAAACCCAAAAGCATCAATATAATATTTGCTCTTACCCCTACCCTTTTTGTTTATCTTAACTTATATTTATTTTAAATATTTTTCGATCTCTTGAGGTTCAATATATCGAACAGAACGATACTTATTTTATCTATACCAAATAGAGTCCTGCTAAGACGGTATCAAATTTATTTTTTAGCAAATCTATAGCAATATATTGCAGATAGTTGAGATTAACTGGGTGGATACTGCATATGGATCTGCATTTGCCCCGGGTCTTCTATCTTCTATATAGCCATGTCCGTTCAATACAACAGTACGGGGTATCCTTATTGAGCAGCTACGATTTGCAGCTCCATGCGAAAATTCATTAATATTTGCAGTTTCGTGTTTACCTGTTAATCGTTCCTCTAGTTTATCTCCATAAACAGCAATGTGTTCTGTATGTTTTTGCTTTAAGCGTTTTATAGCTTCATCTATTGTTTTTTTGCCAGTGTTTGGATCACGCATATTATTTGTTGAAAAATTAGTATGCATACCAGCTCCATTCCAATCACCTTTTACAGGCTTAGAGTCTAAAGAAATATGTATATTATATTTTTCACTAATACGATGCAAAAGCCAACGTGCAATCCATGTATGGTCCGCTACAGTGAGAACATCAACAGCTTCTTTATTGAAACCTCGATATCCTGTTTGGAATTCCCACTGTCCTGGCATAACCTCTGCATTCATGCCATAAAATATTAGATTTGCTTCAATACAAAATTCTGCATGTTCTATTGCAAGTTCTCTACCAAAAATTTGTTCTGAACCTACGCCGCAATAATATGGGCCTTGCGGAGCTGGACATCCATGTTCTGGCCATCCAAGGGGTACATTATGTTTAAACATTGTATATTCTTGTTCAAAGCCTACCCATGGTTGATGCTTCGCTCCTCCTGAATCTAAGACTTTTCTCAATTTTGCACGGGAATTTGATTTGTGCTCCGATCCATCTGGATTTAAAACTTCGCATAGCACTAGGTAACCACCTTTTTGGCAAAAGGGGTTATTTGTGAAATTTATAGGCTTTAATACGCAATCTGAATTCTCTCCTGTGGACTGCATAGTAGATGAACCATCAAAATTCCAATATGGAAATGAATCAATATTTGGGTTATTTGATAAAAATATAACCTTGGATTTAGAGCGGAGCTGCTTAACGGGAGAATTTCCATCAATCCAAATATATTCACAAATTTTTAAATTCTCCATTTAATACAGTAAATTTATATTAACAATGGTACACTTTAGGAGTAATAAACTAGTTTGTCAATATCTATAGCGAAATCTGTGCAAGTTCAATACATATTGAAGTAATAAAGAAGATCATTATAGAGGTGTTTTTCAACATTACTGAAAAAAGAGTGATAATTAATCGCTATAGGACTGTAATTCAGGCACTTATAGAGAAATCAATTGATCCAGTTTTAGGTCATATTTACAACTTTAAACCCAAAAGTATCTATGTGATATTTGCTCTTCCCTACCCTCTTTATTTATCTTAACCTTATTTATTTTAAATATTTTTCGATCTCTCCAAGTTCAAAGTACCCTTCTATTACCATATTATTATTACGATCTAATATGCAATAATATGGAACTGCATTATCATAATTGATTTTTGCATCTAAAAAAAACTTCCCCTTTTCTTTTCGCAGTTTAAAATAATATATTTTAGATTTATTTTTTTTATGATTTTTTGAATAATTTTCTAATTTTTTAAAATTATCGTCTAATGAAATATTTATAAAATGATACTTTTTTGATAATTTATGATCAAGTTGCATTTCTGAAATTTGATCTAAAGACTGGCTACACTCATAACACCAAGTTGTGAAAAAATATAACAATTTGTATCTCTCTTTTTCATCGTTAATTAATTTATTCATTTTTTCCGATGTTGTTGATTTTAACTCAAAACCATTAGATATATTTGCAAACAAAGATGTTAATGATATAAATGTTATTATACATAACGCAAATCTATTCATCTTTTTGCTCATTTTGTTCATTATATAGAGAAATTCCTTTGACTAAATCTATTGCTCTTTGAAGAGTATAGTCATTCAAATAATTACCAAAATCATGTTGCTTTTTATCAATTAATTCACCTTTATCACTTGATTCAGCAGATAGAGTGATGATTTCAATATTTGGTATTATACATTCTTCCTGAATTGACCTTCCAAGCGGTGTGTAAAATTTGGCGGTGGTTAATTTTATAGCAGATCCGTTACTAAAAGGAATTAGATTTTGCACCAATCCTTTACAAAATGATTTTTCACCCATAACCAATGCTCTTTGATTATCTTGAAGCGCTCCTGCAACAATTTCAGAAGATGAGGCAGAGCCATTGTTAATTAATATCACAATTGGTAATCCTTTAATTATATCTATCCCCTCTGCCTCATAAGTAATTTCTTCGTTAGTAAATCTGGTCTTAAGTGATACAATCTTTCCTCTTGTTAAAAACAACCTTGAGACCTCAACTGCTTGGTCTAAGATCCCTCCAGGATTATCTCTTAAGTCTAAAATCAAACCCTTAATTTCTTTACGGCTATTAATTACTTTTAATAATTCATTTTTTAAAATCAAACTGGTTTTTTCACTAAAACTACCTATTTTTGCGTAAATTACTTGATCCTGGTTGTAAAAAAGAACTTTTGTGGGAATAAGCTTAATAACTTCCCTAGTTATTATTAATTCCTTAATTTCTCCTGAATCTCTATAAATTTTTAATTTTACCTTACTTCCAGACTCTCCTTTTAATTTATCTGATGCTTGCACAATACCCATACTACCAATTGCTTCGTCATCAATCATTACAATAATATCACCAGGTTTTACACCTGCTTCATAAGCAGGTAGGCCTTTATACGAAGAAACAACTTTTAAAAAGCCTTGTTCAATATTAATTTCCACTCCTATGCCACCAAATTCCCCTTTGGTACTAGATTTCATATTATCGTATTCTTCTTTATTTAAAAATGTTGAATAAGGATCAAGAGAATCTAGCATTCCAATTATAGCACTTTGGATGAGCCTTTTATTCTCAACTTTATCAATATATTGTTTGTGAATTATATCAATTACTTCTTCAAAATCTTTCATGTCCTTATACTTTTCATTTCCAAATGAGCAATATGGAAAGATTAATAATGTATATAATATTAATGTGATAAGAAATATTTTTCCTTTTGATAACTCTGCTTGCACGCCGTATAAAAATATATTTACTTTGATAAACATCAGTATATCATGAAATCGAAAAAAACATTAGATTTTTTTATGAAGATTTATTGCGATGGTTCATGCTTAGGCAACCCTGGACCTGGTGGATGGGCAGCTGTATTTGTTAAAAATGATCAAGTTGTAAAAAAAATTTATGGATTTGAAAAACATACGACTAATAATAAAATGGAGCTGACAGCTGCAATTAAGGCTTTGGCAAATCTCAAAGAAACCCATGATTTGCAAATTTTTACTGATAGTAATTATTTGAAATTTGGTATAACTGAATGGATAAAAAGCTGGAAATTAAATAATTGGAAAAATGGCAAAATTAAAAATATAGCATATTGGCAAGAATTGGATAAATTAAATTCCACACAAAACACTTCTTGGTTTTGGATTAAAGCTCATAATGGTAATAAATATAATGAAATGGCAGATGAGCTTGCGAGGTATGCAGCAATTAAAAAGATAGAACTAACTTAATTAAAATTTAATGCGGAAAAAAATTAAAAATAGCACCATATATTGGTTATATGGTAAACATCCTGTGGATTCAGCAATAAATAATCCATCGAGAATAATTTATAAATTATTAGTTACTAAAAATACAAATCAATTAACAGATAAATATAAAAATATTATTCAAGATAAAAATATTAAGGTTGAAGTTTTAACTAATAATGAAATTAGTGAAGAAATTGATATTCAAGAGTCTGTGCACCAAGGTGTTGCGATACAAGTTAAAAAATTAGAACTTACTTCCATTGAAAGGTTGTTCAAAACAGTTAATGAAAATAGCACTATTTTATTTTTAGACCAAATAACCGATCCACAAAATATAGGAGCAATAATTAGATCATCACTTGGCTTCAACGTAGATGCGGTAATTACAACAAAAGATAATGCACCATCTGAAAATTCTACTCTCGTAAAATCTTCAGCAGGAGCGTTTGAATATATTCCATATATTCAAGTAACAAATATTTCTAGAGTGCTTAATGAATTAAAGGAAAATGGTTATTGGATTGCCTCTATTGTGCAAAATGGAACTTGCTCAATCCAAGAAATTGCTAAATTTAATAAACTTGCATTAATAGTGGGTTCAGAAGGAAAAGGTGTTAGAGATATAAATTTGAAACAGAGTGATATGACTGCAAAAATAGAAATGTCACCAAAATTAGAGAGTTTAAATGTATCTAATGCTACTGCTATCGTATTGCATCAATTATATATATTTAATAGCAAGAAATAAAGTACGGTACGTTTATTATTAAGCTCGTTTATCTTTATGCATAATGAAATAAACTCCACTCAATATAATAAATCCATAGCCAATTAATGAATAAGTATTAGGCACTACTTCGTTTAAAATTAGATAAGCAAAAATACCTGTAAAAGGTAATCTTAGATAATCAAAAGGACCTACAACTGACATATCAGAAAGCTTATATGCTTTAAAAAACGATACTTTATGCAGAAGACTTGTGAGACCAGCTGAAAAAACCACTAAATATGAAGTAATTGAAAAATCAGGCCAAGTTGCTAAATTAGCAGCAATTGAGTAATTGGCAAAGTCAAATGTAAATTGAAAATATGCTACTGGAAATGCAAAAATTGCTGCAAATAAACTAGAATAAAACAATTGAGCACGAGAGTGCTCTGTTTTTGTTAATTTTTTTATGACTACATTATTTATTGACCAAAAAATCAATGCTGAGAAAGCATACCAATATCCAGAATTAAAATCTTTTCCTATACTTGTAAAATCCTTAATAAAAAATATCCCAATTATACTCCCTAAAAGTAACACTACCTTAGGAGTGGTTAGCTTTTCATTGAATACTAATACTCCTGCAACAACCATAAATGCTGGTGTTAATTCTGATATTGCAGCTGCGTTAAGTACATTCATAACAGATACAGCATGAAACATGCAAAGTGAACCCATAATACTAAAGAATCCTCTTAAGGTATGAAATAAAAGCTTATTTGTTTTTAGATGATGAACAAATCCACGTTTAAAGCATGATAATAATGTTAAAATTAATATAGTTAATTTATATAATAATCCGACTTGATTTGAGGTAAAATTAAAATCATTTGTGAGAATTTTTACTATTATATAAAGCAGAGACATAAAAAATGCATTTACCACCATCAACAATATACCTGATAAATGATTAGATGGCTTAAAAGAAATAATAGACTTGATCACAATATATAAAGTAATATATAAAGCTTTTTATTACTGCAAATTTGTAGTATATGTCAATACAATTTTATAATGTTGTGATATTTAATTATTATATAAATAAAATTAATAAATAATGTTTTTTTGGAAGGGTGGCCGAGCGGCTTAAGGCGCACGCTTGGAAAGCGTGTTTACTGTCAAAAGTAACAAGGGTTCGAATCCCTTTCCTTCCGCCACATTACTAATTAACATAATAAATTATTACTTACATAAGAATTTTAAAATGATAGGTAGCAAATAGTTAAATTACAATCAAAGGAAATTTTATGAACAGAATTATAAATTTTGCAACATCTTTATATACTAACAATTATCATATTTTTATTCTCTAGCTTTAAAATTTACTGCTAGTTTAAATATAAAAAAAAATGGTAAAACTCTATCGCATAGCTTTATAAAAGCAGCGGGATTAATTTCATTTGAATTGTTCAACTAATTTGTTTTGAAAGAATACGAAATAGTTGAAAATAACAATTTAGTCTACTCTTCAGAGATTGCATCGTTAAGCACTACTTTATTCCCATCTTATAAAGTTCCTGCAACTGCTCTCTCTTTTGTAGCATCTTATACAGGATTTGAATACTTAGGTAAAAATGATGTTGATATTATTCCATTAATGGATAGCACTTTCCGATTTGGAATTGTCTCAGGGTCGGGATTTATTACATACAAGGCTGTTGATCTTTTTAACAGTAACGCTTTTGCCAAATATTCTATTGCAGCTTTAGCTTCTTCTATTTCACTTTACCAAGTGCAAAATAATGATAGATGTAGATATGAATTTTTAAATAAAATTTTACCCTTAAATGAGTTCAATAATGTATATAAATACTGAGATTTAGTAATAAAACTGAATTAGATGCAGATATTAATATATTAGGACGTACAGTATTGTTTGCAAAACTGGCAATTGGTTTTGCAGCAAATGATAATATGATAAAAGGGAGTAGATTAGCACAGGAGCTATTAAAGGTTAGTGACAAGGAGGCTTTTATAGCTTTTTTAGTATCAACTGGTAGCTATATAATATTTTCACTATTACCCTTTGCAGCCACATACACAACAACTACTATTATATCTAATAATCAGCTAGGAGAAGTGTTAGAAAAATATTCTAGCGAATTTACTAAATATGCTGGAGCAAGTGGGATTGTAATATTAGATAATTCTGATTTAACATTAAATCAATTTAATGAAAATTATGTTCAGCTATTATAAATATCAACGGAGATTTTAAAGATTAAATATTATAATGAGTTAATTTTTTAATTTGAATAAAGCTTTTGCATTACAGCACTAGTATCTATGACTAAATACCCCAAGCGTAATAGGTAGAGCTGTTATTTTAATAAATATAAAGACCTACACTATTTTAGTTAGTATATACTAACCACCTCAGTGTGGCATAAAAATTATTTTTTCAGTAATGCTAATGCATCAGTATTATATATTTTTAGTATTATACCTATTTTTTTATCATCTTTAATTATTTCCTTATTTCTTATTTTATAATCATCTAAATTGATGTATTCTAGATATTTCCTTCTTTTTCCACGGTAATTCATTCTAGCTGTCACTTCCTGACCAACATAGCAACCTTTATTAAAGCTAATAGCATTTAATTTATCCATTCCTAAATCTAGTGGAAAAAATTCTTCAGGCATAAAATCTATTTCAAATTCTGGTACCAAACATTGTAATCTGTGCTCATCATAAATTTTGTGCATATTTATATCCAAATTAGTATTTGCCTCTTGAGATTTAACAAAATCATAATACCTATATCCTAAATTAGAATGTCTTGGGTCAGAATAACAATATGTCTTCAAATCTTCGTTGGTTATAAATACACTGATGTCTGAGCTTTCAATTTGAACATCTGAATGCAATTTGTAAATTTGAAATTTTTTCTTAATATCTTCTAAGAATTTTGCAGGGCAATCCAAATAAAACTCTTGTAAGTATTTAAAAATAAAAAAATCGTATGATATTTTTCCCTGAGGGGTTAACAATAAATTATATTGCAGGGTTCTTTCGTTAACTTTATCAATATCATTTGATAAAAGATTTTGAAGAAATTTGATAGAATCTGCACCACTAATTTTAATTAATTTTCTGTAATCTAGCTTATGGATATTCATAATATACGGATAAAATTATAATTTATAAAGTGTAAATAAGTATCAAAAAAATAATAAAGCTTGAAAATATTCAAAACTATTATTATTAATATAGCATATTGAGTTTAGTTTAATAATTATTTCATAAAATTTTGTGATCAAAAAAATACTTACAAAGCCACTAGTTCTTATCGGCATGATGGGAAGTGGAAAAAGCACAGTTGGAAAAAAGCTAGCTAGAAAGTTAAATCTTCAATTTTATGATAGTGATAAGGTTCTTGAAGATAGAGAAGCTTTAAGTATAGTTGATATACATGATTTTATGGGCGAAAAATATTTTTATCAAAAAGAAGAAGAGGTAATAAAAGAAATAATTGGATATGGAGTTGTGGTACTATCAACCGGTGGTAGCAGCTTTATGAATGAAAATATTAGAAATTTTATTAAAGAAAAAACCATATCTATTTGGCTTGATTCAAATTTAGATACTATATATGAACGCGTTTCTAGAAGGAATACAAGACCAGAACTTATTGCGTCAGATAATAAAAAAGAACTATTGGCAAAAATGCTTAAAGAAAGGGATCCTATATTTAAGCAAGCCGACATCAAAATTGAAAGTGATTTAGAAGCTCACCATTTAGTCAGTAGTATAATAGAAAAATTAGATGCTTTTCAAAAATAGGAAATTTATTTGATTAAGAGGAAGAAAATTTATAGGACGTTTATGTTGTTGTTTTTCTTATTTTTAATTCTTATAGTAATAATTTTCTTTTTAGCCAAAAAAAATGCTCATAGAAGCTATTATAAAGGCTCTATGACAAATCATTTTGATGGAGAAAAATTTCATAATTTAAAAAAAAATGATTCAAAAACAAATGATAAGGTAGTATTAAATTACTTCAAAAAAAAATTACTAGGAGAAAGCGCTAATTGGCCAAGTAAAATTGAGGTGAACTCAGTAAATCCATTGAAAATTTTAAGTGATAATAATGATGTGATATTTCTCATAAATCATGCAACTATACTAATAAAAACTTCGAATTATAATATCCTAACTGATCCTATATGGTCTGATTATACAAGTCCTGTGAAATTTATTGGGCCAAGAAGAAAAGCAGATCCTGGTATAAGATTTGAGGATTTACCCGAAATTCATATAGTGCTAATAAGCCATAATCACTATGATCATTTAGATCTCAATACAATAAAAATGCTAATTGAAAATCATGATCCGGTTTTTATTGTTGGGCTTGGAGTTGGAGGGACTTTATCTCAAATAGGAGTAAAAAAGGATAAAATTATTGAGCTAGATTGGTGGCAAAATTTTAATTATCAAGATATAAGTAAATCAGCAGAAAGTAATTTAGAAATTACATTTGTTCCTGCACAGCATTTTTCTTCAAGATTTTTTGATGATAAAAATAGTACTTTATGGGGAGGTTTTACAATAAAAGCAAAAAATAGAACGATTTATTTTGCAGGTGACACTGGTTATGATTCAGAGCAGTTTGCTCAAATTAGAGAAAAAATTGGTGAAATAAACGTCTCACTATTACCAATTGGAGCATATAAGCCAAATAGCTTTAGATATGTGCATATGAACCCAGATGAAGCTGTAAAAGCTAGTATACTATTAGGAAGTGAAATTAACATACCAATGCATTATGGTACGTTTATACTTTCCTTTGAAAATTATGAAGACCCAATAAATGATTTATATCTCTCATTAAAAAAGCATAACCTACCTAAAGATCATTTTAATATATTAAAAAATGGTGAATATAGCTCTAAATAGATCACATGTGGAGCAATACTATTAATATATATAATTGATTTTCTTCACACCACCGCCTTGCTTCATAGGGGCTATGTGGAAGAAGTGACATAAATGTAAGCTTAGGTTCTTGAATACTGCTAATTAGGCCTATTTAAACGTTTTTATGCTTAAGATATTTATACAATGTGGGTTTAGATATTTTAAGTTGTTTGGCTATTTGGTCAGAAGTTAATTCATTTTGTTATACAAAGCCTCAGCTGCACATGCTTTCTATTTGGGGTTTGTAGCAACAAGTGACAAAAAGGTCGATTCTAGTTTTGAGAAATGCTATTTTCCTTGCCTATAGGGACATTTCTATATTTCAAATAAGAATAGAGAGTAGCTCTTGACTTAACACTAACAAATTACTACTCCATATTTGGCATTGCTGCTTACAGTTCTTCGTGTTGTTCTGGTATAGCAATATTACTATCTTCTTTTGCTGTTAATTCTTGGATTGATGATTCATCAACACCTTTTAAATGATCCTGATTGTTATCTGCAGAAAAACCTCTAAAACTATCGACAGCAAAAGTAAAATGAGGCTCAATCACTTCAGTACGCAAATGCTTTATTGATTGGTATTCATCAGAGTTCCAAAAATTCAAGAGATTATCCATAGAAGGAAATTTATTGCTGCGACAAAGTCTTAAATTGTTGGTTTAGCCATTTTATATGGGTCAAGATACTTCTCAAAGTCTTTATCATTTAAATATTTAAGATTTTTATTTGCTTCTTTTAAGGTGCAGTTATTATTATCTGCATAATGAGAAAGCTTTGATGCTTTATCATACCCTATAATAGGACTTAATGCCGTTACCAACATTAGAGATTGATTTAAATAATAGGCAATTTTTTTCTTATTGGGTTGTGTTTTTTCTAATAAATATGTTGTAAAATTTAAACAACTGTCTGAAATTAATTTTATTGATTGAACGATATTATGTATTATCAGTGGTTTATAAACATTCATCTCTAAATATCCTCCAGCACCTGCATATGCAACTGCACAATCATATCCTATTACTTGAATAGCGACCATAGACATTGCCTGACACTGAGTTGGATTTACCTTACCAGGCATAATGGATGAGCCAGGTTCGTTTGAAGGAATAAGTAACTCATGCAGTCCAGCTCTCGGTCCACAACTTAATAATCGAATATCATTTGCTATTTTTAACAGAGTACAAGCTAGAGTTTTAATTATCCCACTCATTGCTAATAATGCATCATGAGACCCTTGTACTGCAAATTTATTTTTTGCTGATATAAAAGGTGCGTTTGTGAGTTTTTTTATATTTTTTACTGCTAATTCGGAAAATTTTGGATGGGTGTTAATGCCAGTTCCAACGGCAGTTCCTCCTATAGCTAGTTGATAAACATCTATTAATGTCCACTCAATACGATGATAGGCATCTTCTAAATTTTGTGCATACCCACTGCAGGAAAAATCCAAAGATTATTAGCCTGTGCGGGATAATATATTTTATCATCAAGCCTTACTGTACCAAAAAGAACTCCAGCTGCGAACAGTGCATTGCCCTTGCTATAATGATATGCTTCTTCAGCAGTACATTCTTCTTGAGATGTGGGGTTTGATAAAGGAAGTATTAAGGGTGTTTCATTTAATTCAGCCATTGCCTCTATAACCTCTTTAGTAAATAAATTAGGGCAAGTGCTCACACCTACTATTGCAGTTGGCTTTATTTTTTTGATACAATCTAAAAAGCTGGTTATAGATTGATATTTATGCGCATAAGGTTTTTTAAATTCTTCTAGCCTTTTTCTTCCCTCGACTACCAGCCCCCATTATCAAACATCCAGCATTTCTTCTGTGCCTCCTCAATAGATAACCCTTCTTGTTTCATAGCATAGCATAATAAATCAGCAATTCCTCTAGCAGCAGATCCAGCTCCTAAAAAAAGAATTTTGTGGTCACTGATTTTTTTCCCAGTATACTTTTGTGCAGCATAAAAAGCTGCCACAGTTACAGAAGCGGTTCCTTGAATATCATCATTAAACATACATATTTTGTTCCTATATTTTGCAAGTAGAGGTATGGCATTATAATTAGCAAAATCTTCAAACTGTATACAACACTTTGGAAATATCTCTTGTACAGCATCAACAAATTCATCCATTAATTCAGAATATTCTTTATGATCAACCCTAGGGTGCCTTAATCCCATATATAAAGGATCGTTAAGGTATCTTTCTCTATTTGTACCAACATCAAAAAATATAGGAAGTTGAGATTCTGGAGGAACACCTGATACTGCGGTATATAAAGCTAATTTCCCTATTGGAATTCCCATCCCGTTAACTCCTAGATCTCCTAAACCCAATATTCTTTCACCATCAGTTACAACGATAAATCTCACATCTTTTCTTGGCCATTGCTTAAGAATTTCTTTTATATTTCCTTTGTTTTTTATTGAAATATACATACCTCTAGTACCCCTATAGATATGACCAAATTTAGAACAAGCTTCCCCTACTGTAGGATCGTATATTAATGGTAAATATGCAGCAGGTTCACTCATTAAAAGTCTATAAAATACAGTTTCATTTTGCGCTTGTAAGGATGCCAGGTAAATATATTTAGCCAGATCATTTGCCATATGAGATAATTGCTTTTTCGCTCTAGATACTTGAATCTCTTCATTTTCGATACCAGGAGGCAAAAACCCTTCTAGTTTAAATGCTTTTCTTTCTTTATTAGTAAAAGCATTTCCCTTATTGTATAAAGGGTCCTTAAGTAAATCAATACCTCTTAATGTTACTTTATTCATAAAACCACCAAGTACATATAATTAATATTTCAACGTATAAAAAATATGTTTTTGAACAATAATTAATATTGGCTCTGTCGTAGTAATAAATATTAATGGTTTTGTCGCATGAATTAAAAAAGAAGATATGATAAAGTGAGTCAAATTATTAGGCAGAAAAATGTTGAAAATAGAACCGAAATTACAAAAATATTTCAAAGGACATGAATATTCGGCAGAAATAATAATGATATCAATATATATGAAAGGAATATTTTCACTAAGTTATCGAGAAATAGAGGAAATAGGAAATTGAGATGAATTAACATAGACCATTCAACTTTGCAAAGATGGGTAGTGAATTTTATACTGATATTGGAAGGAAGATTCAGAAAAAGAAAAAAGCCAGTAAATGGCAGCTGGAGAATGGACGAGACCTATATTAGGGTTAAAGGTAAATGGGTATATTTGTATAGAGCGGTTGATAAATACGGAGATACCATAGACTTTATGCTAAAAGCAAAGAGAGATAAAAGGGCTGCTAAGGCATTTTTCAAAAAAGCAATTAAATCTAATGGGCACCCTAAAAAGGTTAATATAGATAAAAGTGGTTCTAATATTTCTGCTTTAAATTCAATTAATAAGCCATTATCTGAAGAAGATAAAATAGAAATTAGACAAAACAAATATCTCAACAATAGGATAGAATGCGATCATAGATTTATAAAGAAACGAACTAGGCCGATGCTTGGCTTCAAATGCTTTAGGAGTGCCGCCAACACAATTGCGGGAATAGAACTCTTGCATATGATTAAAAAAGGTTAATTTGCTGATAACGATAATTATAATTCTGACTTTGATAAATTTTTTTCACTGTCTGCTTAATGAAAAAATATGTAAAAAATTTAAAATTTTTATTCCATAATTACAGATGCGACAGATCCTATTACCTTAGTCAAACAAAATCGTTTTAAATAGTAAAATCTAAATTTTACTTATGAAATTATATAATTCTTCTTCTTTTAATATTTTAGTTGCACCTGTTTTACGATTTTTTAATTCAATACTTTTGTTCTTGGCATGTTTGGGACCAATAATAATTTGCCAACTTATACCAATTAAATCCATATCTGCAAATTTTTTACCAGGACTGTTGTGCACATCATCATAAAGCACATCATATTTAACAGATAACTTATCATATATCCTATCTGATAATTCGGTGCATTCATGATTTTCTGTTTTAATATTTATTATAGCAAATTTAAATGGTGAAATTGAATCTGGCCATATTATGCCATTTTCATCATTGCTACTTTCAATAATTGCAGCCATTAAACGTGTTATACCAATTCCATAGCTACCCATCTCAGGAAATTTAAATGATCCATCTTTATCTTGATAGGTACAATTTAAATCTTTACTATATTTTTGTCCCAAGTAAAACAAATGCCCTACTTCTATACTTTTACTTTGCACTATATTTAACGAACCTATGTTTTCTTTTTCATGTTTTTCTTCTTCTTTAGCATAAAATTTCTCATATTCTTTAAGTGAAAAATTATCACCCATAAGATATTCCAATAGTTCATTTTGATAATATATTAGGCTTTCACCATTTTGTGCTAAAACATGAAATTCATGACTATAATCACCTCCCATCGCACCTGTTGGAGCTAAAACTGGAACAACATCTAGCTCTAATTTTTTAAATATCCTTAGATATGTTATAAGAATTTTTTCATAACTAATAAGCGCACCTTCTTTACTCGTATCAAACGAATACGCATCTTTCATTAAAAATTCCTTTGCCCGCATGACTCCATGTCTAGGTCTAATTTCATCTCTAAATTTCCAAGTTATTTGGTAAAGAATTTTGTTAGCATTCTTATATGATTGAACACTATTATTAAATAAATCAGTTATAGCCTCTTCACCAGAAGGTGGCAACACGTACTTATTTTGCTTTTTATCTGTAAGATGAAAAATTTGTGACTTAAGATCTGATTCTTCTAAGGCTCTCCCTGATTTTTCCCATATCGAAAGTGGTTGCAATGACGGTAAAATAATTTCATGGCTATCAATATCATCAAGTTGCTGTTTAATAACACATTTTATTTTATCTAAAATTTTTACTCCAAGCGGAAGCCAACAATATACGCCTGAAGAAATCTGCTTTATCATACCACTCTTTAGCATTAACTGATATGATATTAGCTTTGCTTCCGAAGTTATATCTTTTGTTGTATGCAGTAAAAATTTGCTTAGACGCATTTTACTACTCTAATCCAACAGCATTTTTATAAAGCTCATAAAGTGCTTCTTGCTCATTAAGCTTGTCAGTATCCATTTTCCTAACTTTTATTACCTGCTTAATTATGTTTGGTACAAAACCTTTTGCTTTTGCATCAAGTAATAAATCCTTAATATCACTGTTAATATTATTTTTTTCTTCTTCTAATCTTTCAATGCGCTCAATGTATTGCTTTAAAATTTGTTTAGTATCGTTATCAATAGAATCCATAAAGTTATAACCTAATATTTATATAATTTGCTTTTTTTGTATGCTTTTATAAAGAATCTTATAATCACAGCAATTATTGCTGTCAATGGAATTGCAAATAATATTCCAAAAAAACCTAATAAACTACCACCAACAAAAAGTCCAAAAAATATCCATAATGGATGTAAATTTAAGCTTTTACCCATCAATCTTGGCGTTATAAACACCCCTTCTATAATATGTCCCATAACATATATTATTGCTAAATAAATAATAATGCTCGTAGTCTTAAAATGTACAAATGCGAGGATTGAGGTTAATATAAAACTGAACATTATTCCAAAATAAGGAACAAAAAGCGATAATCCAGAAAATATACCAAGGACAAGCGCATAATCAACCTGCAAAATAAACAAACCAATACTGTAGTAAACAGCTAATATAATTGAAACAGTAACCTGCCCTCTTAAATATTTAGCTATTGTACCATTGATATCTTTAAAAAGTTTTATAACGTCATTCCTGTGACTTATAGGAATAAAATTTTTCAAAGTATCCAAAATTTTCTTCATATCCAAGGCAAAATAGAATGTTAATATCGGCGTTATCAACAAAATAGTCGCCAAATTCAGTATTATCTTACCAGATTGCACAATATTGGCAAATATTTCATTTGAGAACTTAAAGAAGAAAGTAGATATATTATCTACTCCATTTTGAACTACGCCTGCTAAGGCTGGAAATTTGGCATTTAAAAACTCAACAACTTTGTCCGTTCCCATTGCTTCTGTAAAATATTTTTTTACATTTAATTTGATTATCAATTCATTCGCCTGGTTCATTAACCCAGGAATCAAATAATATAAAATTATAAAAAAAATTGTAAAAAAGGTTGTTAATATAATAAAAATTGAAAGCGTTTTATTAAATTTCTTTTTTTCTGTTACATAACTAATTATTGGCTCTAACATATAGGCAAAAACAAATCCTAAAATAAAAGGAGTAATAATATTAATAAATTTGAAGATAAGGAAAAGAACAAATAAGCAAAAAAGCGCAATAATAATTCCTTGATTTTTATATACATTGTTAGCTTTCATTTAAATCTACTTTACTTTCAAATTGTTTTCGCCCACTGATTCTTTATAAATGAACTCTCTACTGCAATATGGACAAATAATTTTCTCTTGCTTGATAGTTAAATATACCAAAGGGTGACCTAGGCTTCCTTCTAAGCCGGAACATTTTACCTTTCTAGTATCTGAATATACTATATTGTTATCTTGTGTTTTCATTCTTTATTCTTATACCTTTCATATAAAAACTTCAGTCCTTCTAAAGTTAAATTTTGTTCAAATATATCAATAGATTTAATTTCACCTTGAATCAAATTTGCATTACCACCAGTAACAATGACCTTAAAGTCTAAATCTAAATCTTGTTTAATTTTATTGATAATTCCATTCACTGATTCTTTATACAAATAGAAAATTCCTGATCTAATTGAATCCTCAGTATTTTTTCCAAGTATATGTTCAGGTTTAGAAAGATGAGTATGCGATAGTAGATCCGCACTTTGAATTAATCCATTAAATGCAGTGTGTATACCAGGCATAATCAAAACTCCTAATAAATCTTTGTTTTTTGTAACTACACTAATTACTAATGCAGTACCAAAAGCGATAAATATACAATTTTCATTATAAAGTTTATTAACTGCAATTGCATTTGCTAAAATATCTGACCCTAATTTTTTTGGATTATCAATTTTGATATTTAAATCATGCTTTATTTCAGAGGCAATCACTGGTATTAATTTTATGTATTTTTCTATAAATATCGCCATTGGCTTAGTAGCACTTCTAACCACAGATGAAATTATAACTCCCTCTATATTTGAATAATCTATTTCTGCATATTGGAAAAGTGGTAATATCTTACTTGCATATTCGTCCTCAGTAAATTGCTTAGGAGTAGCAATTCTCCACTTATTTATAATCTGATTTTTTTCAAACATTCCAATAGTAACGTCACTATTGCCTATATCGATGGCTAATAACATAATTTACCTATTAAAATTTTATACATAATGGCTAATTATTTTTAGCATATAGGATGGAAATAATATATACAAAATGTTAAATGCAATTCCCAATGCAATAACCAAAGTTTCTATGAAATTTAATTTTATTTTTGGTGTAATTATATCTTTTTGCTCTTTATCAAAATACATTTTCCTAATTATATTTATATAATAAAAAGCACCAATAACTGTTGCAATGAAAGCTATAAAAGCTATATAATAAGCGTTTGATTTTATTAATACAACAAATATATAAAATTTAGCCCAAAACCCTGCCAAAGGTGGTATTCCTGCCATTGAAAACAATACAACAGCTAATGAGAAGCAAATATATGCATTATTTTTAGATAAACCTTTTAGCTTATCTAATTTATAATTAAAATTTGATTTCCGCTTTAAAACTATAATCAAAGCAAATAATGTAAGGATTTGAATTATGTAGGTTATTGCATAGAAAATTGTGTATTCTAAATAACTTTTATTATAAGACACTATGCTCATTAAAATAAAACCCATGTTACCAATTGCGCTGTAAGCAATTAATCGCTTGATATTACTTTGTATCAAAGCTACAATATTTCCAAATAAAATGGATAAAACTGAAACAACTATTAATATTTGCTGCAATTGCTCTTTGATAACTATCAATGGCTCAAATATTAATCTTAAGAAGATTACTAATGCAGCAAATTTAGCGGAAGAAGCTAAAAGCACAGTAATTGAACTTGGTGAGCCTTCATAAACATCTGGAGTCCAATTATGAAAAGGAAATAATGAAAGTTTAAACATTACAGTGATTATAAGCAAAATCAACCCCGTCAATAATACTAAATTTTGGCTATAAATACAAAAATTTGTGCAATAGTTTGTGAGGTATATAAAGCTTATTTCATCAAAATTAATTGTGCCAGAATTACCATAAATTAGAGATGCTCCAAATAAAAATACCCCTGAGCTAATAGCACCTAAAATGAAGTATTTTAAACTTGCCTCAATTGACTTGCTATTACTTTTGTTTGTTGCAATTAGTATATATAAGGCTAAGCTAAACAATTCTAACCCTAAATAAAAGGTCAATAAGCTGTTACTACTAACAAAAACACACATTCCAAGTGTTGATAATGCAATTAGTAATGGTATTTCAAAAGATGCTAATTTATTAGTAGATTTATAGCCAAAATAAGAAAATATTATGAGAACGACGCAGTTACATAACAATATTATTATTTTACTAAATTGAGTAAATTTGGATACAATTATAGAATTATTAAACAATGAATGTTGACCTACACCCATACTTAAAGTTTGATAAACACTAATAATTAAAGTTAAAATTATAAGGTTATTTACAGTGATAACAGGATTTTTTTTGATAAAGAGACCTGTTAGGGTTGATATAAAAATTCCAAGCAATATTATAATCTCTGGTGAAATATAATATATGTTAGTTAATAAATTTTTTAATATCATCTCATAGTCCATTATTTAATTTTGTAACTTCAGACAAATTCATTGAGTGAGCTAGATTAACTGAATTTTTTAATGAATAGTCATTAATTATTTTTGGATAAATTCCTATAAAAATTACCATTATAGCAATTAAAGTTAATATTATGCTATTAGATGTTTTTATATCTCTCAAAATCTTAAATACTTTCTCTTGATCTCCAAAAATTATTCTGATATACAGCCAAAGCATATATGATGCTCCCAATACCATGCCTAAAGCTAAAAGCACCCCATATAAAGTTTTTACTTCAAAAGCTCCTAGTAAAACTAAAAATTCACCTATAAACCCAGATGTGATTGGTAAACCTATTGATGCCATTACAAATACAGTGAATAATAAAGAAAAATTAGGCATTCTTTGAGCTAATCCTTGGTAATGTTCAATTTCTTTCGTATGCGTCTGCTCATATAAAATCCCTACACATAAAAAAAGTGCACTAGAAACCAAACCGTGACTTATCATTTGAAAGACAGCACCTTGTATTCCAATTTGACTAAATGTAAAGATACCTGCAACAACATATCCCATATGTGCAACAGATGAATATGCAATCATTTTTTTCATATTCGTCTGCATTAATGCCACAATTGATGTGTATATAACTGCAATTATACTTAACCACCATACGTATTCCGCAAAATATATTGATGCATCGGGAAACATTGGTAAATTAAATCTAAGCAATCCATAGCCACCAACTTTTAGTAATACTCCTGCTAATATTATAGAACCACTTGTTGGAGCTTCGACATGAGCATCTGGCAACCAAGTATGAAATGGCCATAAAGGAATCTTTATAGCGAAAGAAACAAAAAAGGCAATCCATAATAATTTTTGAATATCTAATGGATAATCTCTCAAATATTTACTTAATTCTGATATATCAGTAGTGGGTACGTTAATGAATATATAGGAAATTGCTAATAGCATTAGAATTGAGCCAAAAAGAGTATAAATAAAAAATTTAATAGAGGCATAAACTCTATTTTTACTTCCCCATATCCCAATAATTAAATACATAGGAATCAAGAACGCTTCAAAAAACACATAAAATAAAATTAGATCTTTTGCAGAAAAAACACCTACTACGCATGATTCTAATATAAGAAAAAGGGAGATAAAAAGGGTTTTGTTTTCTTTTGCAGACCTCAATCCTACATATATGCATATAGGGATAAGAAAAATTGTTAATAGTATAAAATAAAGAGAAAAAGAGTCAATACCTAGCGAATAATACACATTCCACTTCTCAAACCATATAAATTTTTCTTCAAATTGAAAATTTGGATTTTTTGGATCAAACCCCGACCACATAAAAATCCCGAGTAATAATTGAATTGCTGAAATAGCAACGTAAACAGCAGTATTTAATTTTTTATTAAAAGCGTTAACCAAATATATTAGGATTGAACCTAATAGTGGCAAAAATATTAAATATGTTAAAATTGGCATACTATTCATATTAATTAAATACAACAAAACAAATCATTGTTAATATACCAATAAACATAATAAATGAATAATGGTATATCACTCCTGTTTGTAAATGACGTGACACTTTGGAAAAATTATATGCAACCCTAGCCAAGCCATTTGGTATGCCATCAATAATGCTATTATCAATAATTTTCCAAAATAAATTACTAATTTTTTTAATGAAACTTACAAACATAACATTATAAACTTCATCAAAATAATATTTATTTAGTAAAATTCTATATATCAACTTGAGCTTATCAGATACAAAATTTGATAAATTTTTACTATTCCAGTAAATTATATATGCAATCACAATACCTAAAAGCCCAACAATCAACGGTAAATATTTTATAAATATAGGTAAAGTATGAATGTCTCCCTCATGCTTCACAACACTTACTATTGCACCATTCCAAAAACTACTAGATGAATTTGCCATTTTCAATATATATTCACCAATAAAACCACTAAACATCGCACCCAGGGCCAAAACAATCATTGGAATCATCATTGAATTTGGTGCTTCATGAATATTTTTAACAACATTTTTTTCCAATTTAGATTCTCCATGAAAAACTAATATGATTATCCTCCAAGAATAAAAAGCTGTTAAGAACGCAGCAGCAATACCCATCCAAAATGCAAGACCTCCAAATCTTGTTTGAGCTAAATATGCACTTTCTAATATCAAGTCTTTAGAAAAATAGCCCGCAAATGGAAATATTCCAGCAAGAGCGAGAGAACCTATCCACATAATAATATATGAACATGGTAACAATTTGCATAATCCACCCATTTTTCTTATGTCTTGCTCATTATTTATTGCATGTATTACACTCCCTGCCCCCAAAAATAATAAAGCTTTGAAAAATGCATGCGTTATTAAATGAAATATTGCTACTGAATACGCAGAAACTCCACAAGCAAAAAACATGTAGCCTAATTGACTGCAAGTTGAATAAGCAATAATCTTCTTAATATCAGTTTGAACAATAGCAATTGATGCTGCAAATAAACAAGTAAGAGCACCCACGACTGTTATAATGTTTAGCGCAATTTGTGAATGTTCAAATATAAAGGAGCACCTAACTAATAAAAATACTCCTGCTGTTACCATTGTTGCTGCATGAATCAAGGCGGACACAGGAGTTGGACCTTCCATAGCATCTGGTAACCATGTATGTAGCCCTAGTTGCGCTGATTTCCCCATACAACCTATAAACATTAATATGCAAATCGTGTCAATAGTTGAAAATTCTATTCCAAGCAACGAAAAATATGTATCATAAACCCTGTCTAAATTTGCAAAAATTTGTTGATATTCAATAGTTTTAAAGGTCAGGGCAATCAAAATTACGGATAACGCTAACCCTATATCACCTACTCTATTAACTAAAAAAGCTTTCATAGCTGCATTAGCAGCATTTTTTTTCTTAAACCAAAATCCTATTAATAAAAATGAGCTAAGTCCAACACCCTCCCATCCAACAAAAAGCTGTAACAAGTTATCTGATGTTACCAATATCAGCATAAAAAATGTAAAAAGAGATAAGTATGCCATAAATCTCTGTTTATGCATATCATGAGACATATACCCAATTGAATATACATGGACTAAAAGAGATACTAAATTAACCACCACCAGCATAACAGCTGTAATTGAATCAATATAAATAGACCAATAGGCTTGAAAAAATGAAATATCCACCCATTTTAATAGCTTTATATGCACTACGTTATGATTTAATGCTACATAATCAAATATTATCATAGAAAAAATTGCAGAAGCAAAAATTGCAGATATAGTTATCAGCTGAGCTATTTTTGCTGTTAAAACACGTGTACTCAAACCAACAATAACAGATGCTATTATAGGTAAGAACAGTGTGTATATTGCTAAATATTTAATACTAAACATAATACTCTCTATCCTCTTAGCTCTTTAGTTTTATCTATATCAATGCTTTTTTTACTTCTAAAAAACAAAACTAATATTGCAAGACCAATTGCCGCTTCAGCTGCAGCTATAGTTAATATGAATATTACAAAAATCTGCCCTGTAACATCTTGAAGCATTTTTGCAAAAGCTATAAAATTTAAATTTACAGAAAGTAGCATAATTTCTATTGAAAATAAAATATTTATTATACTTTTTTTATTAATCATTATTCCACATATACCAATTAAGAACAATATGGATGTGAAAATTAAAAAGTGATTAATTGAAACATCACTTATTAATAAATTATTGATCATATTTTTACTCCCGATCTTGACTTAACATCTACCAAATCTATTGATTCTTTTTTACTTCTCATTATTTGATCGGTAATATTTTGCTTTTTAACCAGCCTATTTGATTTTCTATGTACCAATGTTATTGAACCAATCATAGCCAAAAACAATATTACCCCAGCAATTTGAAATTCTAATATGTATTCTGTATATAATTTGATTCCAATATACCTTAATGAATTTTCAAATAATTCTGTATCTCTGTTATTTAAAAGAGTTATTGTATCAAAATTTACTTTTGATTTATATAGCGCATAAACAAAAACGGCTAAAAATACTATTGATGACAATATCACATACGGCATTGTTTTAGCGGACGATCTATTTAAATCAGAATTACTAACGTCAAGCATCATAATCACAAATAAAAATAATATTACTACCGCCCCTACATATACAATAATTATTATCATTGCAATATACTCTGCTTCTAACATCACCATCAGACCAGCGGAACAAAAAAAAGTTAGTATTAAAAACAATACCGAATGGATTGGGTTTCTTGAGGAAATTACCATTAGTGATGCGAATAATATCATCACCATTGAAAAATATACTAAAAATGAAATCATTCTAAATAATTTTGTAAATTATATGTTCAAAGCTACATGTTCAATTTATAAGATTATACCACAATAAATCAAGTTATTTAATTTGACTCAATTGAATTTTATAAATAGGCTAAAATTATATAATTTTACTTGGTGAGTACATGGGAGATGTAATTATAGGTGGTGCAAATTGGAATAAAATAGGTGAAAAAGAAGGAGGGGCCAGACCTACTGGCAGTTTTGGTGGTGTTTATAAATCTGGAGATAAGGTAGCTTTAGTTAAACAAGATAATTATGCTCAAGATATAGCTGAATTTTTAGGTGCTAAGATACATAAAACAACTGTTCCCAATCATTCTCCTGAGCTGCTTTTAGCGAGAATTTCTGAATCAGACAAAGATGTAGAAAAAGAGGATTCAGACGTATATCTAGTGTCTGTTTTTTTTGATAATTATAAAGATTTATATAAAGATATTTATGCAGAAGCAGGCCTCACAGCGCCAAAAGATAGACCTAGAGCTGTAGGATCAGTTGGTACAGAAAAGACTATATTTAGACAAGGATTAAAAGATAATGATTACACAGGTTTTTCTGAAGTCATGGTAACATCATTGTTAATTGGAGATTTTGATGTTCATTGGGGCAATATAGGTGTTGTAAGAGATAAAAATCAAGATCCGAAAATGGTGCGTATAGATTTCGGAGCTGCATTTGATTTTCTAAAAGGAGAAATAGCTCCACATTCAATATCAGAGCATTTACCAGGACTTGGTCCTACAAATCATTTTAGGGAATTTCCTAGGGAGATGAAATTAGATGATGATTTTATCAAAGAATTAGAGAGGGTTGCTGCTTTAGATCTAAGTGATACCATAGAGCAGTCTTTTAAAGAGTTAGAATTATTTTATTCTCCTGAAGCATTGAAACAATTTGGAGAAAGGCTTGGAGTAATATTCAAAGACGATGATGATATTTCTGCTACTATCAAAGCTCATTTAAACAATATTATAGAAGAGAGACAAACCTCTCTAAAAAATTTTGCAACTGAGTTAAAAATAGATCTGTGCATTACCAAAGATGTAAATACTAGTGAATGGACATTAGATAGTAATAAATTTGAAAATATTATAAAAGAAAATCCAAAGTATTTTGAGGAAGTATGCAAAGGAGAAAGAAAAATAAATCTTTATGACTTAAACCATAAAGATACTTGGAATCCCTTCAGCTCTAACCCTGATGCTGCTTCTTTAAAAAGGATATTTTCAGCGATAGCCCACGCTATTAATAAAATATTACCAGAATTTATGCAGTTACCTACAAATGAGGTAGCAATTCAAGAGTTAATAAAAGATAAGCTCAATATTATTGAGCCTCAACAAAGTGAACAATATGAATTAATAGACAATAAACCAACTTCGTTTGTAGAAATGGTTAATTTAGGTAGACAAGAAAAAAGAACGGGATCACAGCATAAATAACCTCTCATCTGTTAATAGTATAATTTTATTACACTTAAATACCAACAATGATTGAATAAAATTCATAATTTATGTATTATGCATTTATCAACCATTTTAGATATGCATACCTTGAATAAAAGAGAAAAATTAATTCCTCCAAAAGAGAATACAAAAGTTTTGCTACACTCTTGCTGCGCCCCTTGTTCTGGAGAGGTCATTCAGGCTATGGTAGAATCAGGAATCAACCTAACAATATTTTTTTACAACCCTAATATACATCCTAAGAAAGAATATGAAATTAGAAAGGATGAAAATGTAAGGTTTGCTAAAAAACTAGGGATAGATTTTATTGACGCTGATTATGATGTTCAAAACTGGTTCAAAAGAGCAAAAGGCTTAGAGCTTGAACCTGAAAGAGGAAAAAGATGTACAATGTGTTTTGATATGAGATTTGATAGAACAGCATTATTTGCATATGAGAATGGATTTGAAATCATCACAAGTTCCCTTGGTATTTCAAGATGGAAAAATATGGAGCAAATTAATGAATGTGGAATAAAGTCTGCTTCTAAGTATCCAGGGATTAGCTATTGGACATATAATTGGAGAAAAGATGGTGGTAGCTCAAGAATGTATGAAATTGCAAAGGATGAAAGTTTTTATAAACAAGAATTTTGTGGTTGTGTTTATTCTTTAAGGGATACTAATAAGTGGAGAACACAAAATGGCAAATCAGAAATAGAAATTGGAAAAAATTATTATTAAATAAAATGATCAACTTAAACAATTACGATGTGTTACTTATGGATTTATGGGGTGTAATATATGATGGGCATCACCTGTATCCAGGGGCACTAGAAACCTTACATAAACTGAAAGACTTAAAAAAAGAGGTAATATTCTTTTCTAATGTCCCTAGAAGAAAATCAACAATTCAAGAATTACTAAGTACTTTTGATGTTGATAAATCTTTATATAAGGATTTAGTTGCATCAGGTGAATTGGTTAATGAATTACTTTCAGAAAAGAAAAAATTTGGAACTAAGTACTTTTATCTTGGCTCTCCAGAATCTGAAGAAGTAATATTGAATCTCATGGAATACCAAAAAGTTAACCATCCTAAAGATGCTGATTTCAGCATTATTACTGGTATAATAGATTATTTTGATGAAGCAATGGAATTGGCAAAAAAAGCAGTCCAATATAAAATCCCAATGCTCTGTACCAACCCAGATAAATCGTCTATTAAAAAAAATGGAGAAGTAGTACATTGCCCTGGAGTAATTGCTGAAAAATATGAAGAGCTAGGTGGGGAAGTAATTTATTTTGGTAAGCCATATAAGCAGATTTATGAATATGCTTTAAAAGATATCCATCCATCTAAAAAAATTCTTGCTATTGGAGATAGTATGGAGAATGACATTAAAGGGGCAACAAATATGGACATCGACTGCGCATTGGTCTGTAGTGGTATTCATAGGCATGATTTAAAAATCAACGTAGGTGAATTTCCTACTGAAGAAAATTTAGCAAATTTATATAAAAAATATTCCCTGGAAGCAACATTTGTGTTAAGCGTTCTAAGTGATATAATTAGATAGTAAATTTAAATTTATAACTATGTTCATACAAACACAAGATACTCCAAACCCCAATAACCTAAAATTTATCCCAGGTATTGAAGTTATCAAGCCAGGCTTCTCTCATCAATTTAATAAAAATGATGATTGTAAAGATTCTTCACTTGCAAAACAACTATTGGAAATAAATGGTGTAGAATCTGTGTTTTTTGGAAACGATTTTGTATCCATTACAAAAAGTGAAAATATTAATTGGGATGAAATTAAAACTTTCATATTATCTAACCTAGTTGATTACTTTATTACAGGATTACCAGTAATTAATGAAATAAATATAGATAAGAAAAAAAATAAATCACATTCAAAAATTGAGGAGCAAATTATTGAGCTTCTAGATTCAAAAATTAGGCCAGCAGTTGCGCAAGATGGTGGTGATATTATTTATAATAAATTTGAAGGTGGTATTGTTTATTTAGAATTACATGGAGCATGCCAAGGTTGTCCAAGCTCGACAATAACATTAAAACAAGGTATAGAAAATATGCTAAAGCATTATATCCCCGAAGTCGAATCAGTTGAATCAATATAAATTTAAATAAGGTTTTATATTATGGATAAAAAATTATACAAAGAAGCATTAGATTTTCACTCTCAAAACCCAAAAGGGAAAATTGCAATAAAATTACCAAAAAAATTAATTAATAAGCACGATCTATCATTAGCATATAGTCCAGGTGTTGCAGAACCGTGCAAAGAAATATATAAGGACTTTAATAAAATTTATGAATATACCGCAAAAGGAAATTTTGTTGCAGTAATTAGCAACGGTACTGCAGTTCTTGGATTGGGAAATTTAGGAGCAGCTGCATCAAAACCTGTTATGGAAGGTAAAGCAGCATTATTTAAGCGCTTCGCAGATATCGATTCTATTGATATAGAAGTTGATGAAACTGATCCAGAGAAGTTCATTGAGGTAGTAAAAAAAATAGCTGTAAGTTGGGGGGGCATTAACTTAGAAGATATTAAGGCACCTGAATGCTTTATTATTGAAGAAGAGTTGAAAAAATACTTAAATATTCCCGTATTTCATGATGATCAACATGGAACTGCCATTGTTACCGCTGCAGGTCTTATAAACGCTGCTCATATTACTGATAGAAAAATAGAAGACGTAAAAATAGTAGTAAATGGAGCAGGAGCAGCTGCCATAGCTTGTATTAACTTAATGATCACGCTAGGAGTAAAAAAGGAAAATATTATAACCTGTGATACAAGAGGGGTTATATATAAGGGCAGAAAAGATGGAATGAACAAATGGAAAGAAAATTTAGCTATTGATACAAAATTAAGAACACTTGAAGATGCTATGCATGACGCCGATGTATTTATCGGAGTTTCAGCAAAAGGTGCTGTATCGAAAAATATGGTCAAAAGCATGGCTGCTAAACCAATAATTTTTGCTATGGCAAATCCTGATCCAGAAATTACCCCAGAGGAAATATATGAAGTTAGGAACGATGCTATTGTTGCAACAGGAAGATCAGATTATAAAAATCAGGTTAATAATTTTATTTGCTTCCCATATTTATTCAGAGGTGCACTTGATGTAAAAGCAAAAACGATAAATGATGAAATGAAAATTGCTGCAGCTTATGCTTTGGCAAAGTTGGCTAGAGCAGAAATAACTGAAGAGGTTCATGAATCATGCATTGGTGGAAATTGTAAATTTGGCCCTGACTATATAATACCAATTGCATTTGACTCAAGGCTTATAGAGGAAGTTTCCACTGCTGTAGCAAAAGCAGCAATTGATTCAGGAGTGGCAAGAGAAAAAATTACAGATTTTGAAGCCTATAGAAGAAAACTTTCTGGCAGACTAAATCCATCAGTAAAAATTATGGATAAGTTTTTTGCCAATACTTATAAAACTCCTAAAAAAGTTATCTTTGCAGAAGGTGAGGAAGAGCAAGTCATAAGAGCTGCATCTGACTGGAGTAAATTTGGATATGGCAGTGCTATTTTAGTAGGTAGAGAGGACATAATTAGGGCTAAATTGAAGCAACTTAATATTTCATTATCAGGAATAGAAATTATAAATGCTGCTTTATCTGATGACACTAAAAATTTTGCCAATCATTTATATCAACGCTTTCAAAGAAAAGGTTATGTTTATAGAGATTGTATCAGACTTATAAATAGAGATAGAAATATATTTGCATCAGAAATGCTGATTCATAACAAGGCAGACGCATTAGTTACTGGTATTACAAGGAGTTACTCGAGGACTCTTGATGAAATAACCAGAGTGATTGATATTAGAACAAATCATACACTTTTTGCTCTAAGCATTGTTTCAATAGATGATAGGAATATATTTATTGCAGACACCACAATTAATGAAAACCCTTCAAGTGAAAAATTAGCAGATATTGCAATTCAAAGTGCTGCTGAAGTTAGTAAATTAGGGTTAAATCCCAGTATTGCATTAGTATCAGCATCAAATTTTGGAAGTTCAAATAGTATAGAAGCAAAAAAAGTAGCAGATACTGTTAAAATACTAGATATGAAACATGTTAATTTTGAGTATGAAGGAGAAATATCTATTGAATTTGCTTTAAACCCCAATAAACACGATACATACCCTTTTTCTAGACTTAAAAATCCTGCTAATATTCTTATTATGCCCTCACTTAGTAGTGCGGATGTTGCCGTAAAATTATTGGCACAGTTTGGTCAGGCTAAGACAATTGGTCCAATGTTATGTGGTCTTAGTAAAGCTGTACAAATACTTCCAATGAATGCAACTTCAGCCGATATTTTGAATTTTGCAGCAATAGCAGTAAGTATATAAACTCTCCATATAATCTGCGATTGGATTTTATAAACTTAAAATAATAGAATATTTTATTACAAATAGGTTTATTTTGAGTGTGCATTGATAGCTTAATATGATATTCCATTGTATCCCTTTGAAAGTTTTGATTTTTTCTTGAACAGGTATTTAAAGTGCCGTTATATATCTTGAAAAAGCAAGAATTTACATATAGGTTGTTATAAGATTATCTATTTTATCAAATACTCATTACCAAAATCGTGAGTTAATTACCCTTGTGATTTTATGCAAAAAAGTTTTGATAAACACTCAACATAGATGTAATAATTTGCTAAGAATATTAGTCTAAATCCACTGGCTATGGACACATTTACATTATCAAATCTTGATGAAAAAAATGGTTTTAAGATAACAGATATTCATAGTTCACTAGGTTCACAGAATTATGTAAATATTTTGCGATAAAAAAGTGAAAGAATTTTAAATTCCAAGAAGTTTATGGTAATATTAAGGAAATTTAAGAGCTTAACTCGTTATGAGTTAATCATCTAAAAAAACAGGGATGATAACAAATTATTATGTAGATCGATATATGATTACACTTTCTCCACCTTTACTCAAATTAAAATTTTAGGAAAATATATCTATGCAAAATTATTATCAATATAAAAATGATATTTTATCATTTTGGTTTAGCGAAAGGGTAAAGCCTTTTTGGTATGCAAAAAATGATGATTTTGATGAAGAATTAAATAATAAATTTTTAGATATATACAATCAAGTTTTATCTTTATCAGATAATTATGAAAAAGATAATATAGAATTGATCCTTGCTTTTATTATACTTTTCGATCAATTTTCAAGAAATATGTTCAGAGGACAAGCCAAAGCTTTTGCAACAGATGATAAAGCTTTAAAGTTATCACATTATAGTATAAAAAATAAACTTGATGAACAACTTACAAATAAAGATCACAAGCAATTTTTGTACATGCCATTGATGCATAGCGAAAATATAGAAGATCAGGAAATTTCCGTAAATAAGTTTTCTAACTTAAATAAAGAATCATATACATTTGCAATAATGCATAAAGATGTGATAAATCGTTTTGGTCGCTTTCCTGGAAGAAATGAAGCATTAATACGCAAATCTACCAAAGAAGAAATTAAATTTTTAAAAGATTTTTCTCACTTTTAAGTTTAATATAGTTTATGAAAAAAGATTTTTTACCATTTTTATTAATGATTTCATTGCTTGCATGTTGTATGGAGATAGATATGTCAGTTGCAAGCTTTCCTGCTATGAGGATACATTTTAAAGTTTCTCAAACTATCATTCAAATGACGATCGCTTATAATTTTTTAGGCTTTTGCATTGCTTGTGGTTTTTATGGACCTTTATCTGAGTCCTACGGTAGGAAGAAAGTGATGGTTATTGGCAATGCCTTGATGATTGTTGGAGCATTGGGATGCTTTATGTCTAATAACTCAATTAATTTTTTATTATTTGCACGATTTATTCAAGGGCTTGGAGCCGCTACTTCCATAGTAGTTGCTTTTGCTATTATTGCGGATATTTATCAAGGTAAACATGCTGTGAGAGCAATAGGGTTGATGAATTCCTCTTTGACTGTATTTATGGCAGCAGCCCCTATTCTCGGCGCATTTGTAAATGAGACAATAGGATGGAGGGGGAACTATGCTATTATTTTAATTATAACTCTCCTATCTTGGCTATTATTAGTATTCTTTTTACCAGAGACAAAAAAGAAATTAGACGTTTTTGACATGAAAAAGATATTGATGGATTATAAAAAATTATTTTCAGATCCTTATTTCACAATTGCTTCATTAATTCCTAGCTTATTATGCGCAGGGTATATGGCTTTTGTTGCTTGTAGCTCATTTTTATATGTTGAAAATATGGGATTATCAATTATTCAATATGCAATGCATCAAGGCTGTATAGTTGGTAGCTTTTCTATTGTTAGTTTATTTGCAGACAAAATTATAGTAAAATATGATAAAAAAAAATTATTGCTTTTTTGTAGTGCGGTAAGTGTACTGGGAGCACTTATTTTTGTGCTATCGAGTATATTATTACCGCTTTACCCTTTTGTAGTAACTGTGATTATGATAATCATAGCAGCAGTTATTGCTATAATATATTTGGTCGTATTTGCTCAATCCTTAGAAATTCATCCAAAAATCAAAGGAACTGCCTCTTCTGCTATCATGGGTGTAAGAGCTTTATTGATGTCTGGATTAGTTACAATATCAGGCTATTTATTCAATGGCTCCCCTTTAAGTATAGCTCTAATTATATTGATTACTTATATTATTGCAGCAATACTCACATTAAAATTTTTAAGATACATGACAGCGCACTAAATTGTTTTAAAAATTATATCTTATACCACCTATAATACCGTGAACTTTAACCCTATAACCTGATAAACTATCAGAAATACCACTTCTTTTAATATTATTAAAAATCATGTAATTAAAGCCTTTGCTTTTACCAAAATCTTGAAATCTATAACCTATATCTATATCAAATTTTTTATTTATTTTAATTATGCTACCCATCATCAAAGCATAACTCAAATTGTTAGAATTTTTTCCTTCATAAGATTTTGTAAAATTAGTTTGCTTGGTAAATCTTGATGCCTCGCCAGAATTAATATGTGCATATCCTAAACCCAATCCTAAATATGGTATAAAGCGATTTTCTAATGGGAAGTTATAATATAAATTGACCATCAAAGCTTGAAGCTTTAATTTTTGCTTGTAGTTAGATGAGAAATTATTACCTGCTTTTATAAGAATTATATTTTTTGCTTCATATTTTAGATTATTTATCCTATTATAGGCTAATTATGCTCTAAAATATTTGTTAAGTTTATAGCCTAATCCTATAGAAGATGCAAAGCCATTATTAAATTTTCTCTCTCCACTTTCTTTATAAAACAACTGCTCATTTTTTATGCTATTTGATTGCGAAAAACCAATATCACCACGCAAGTAAACGTTTTCAATTGCAAATATGTTATTGGAATAAAATGCTGATAAAGCGTATAAAAAACAAAAATAAAATTTATTCATAATAATATACTTCTTTTAGTTACAAATACCGAATTCTATACAATCTGCTGACTGTTCTAGCTCGCTAGCAGTATGTACAAAGTTATCAGTAAGTGTACTGTACTTTTGTAACATTTGCTCAATTTCTTGTTTGGAAAAATCTATAGAATTTATTGCAATAGTTTGAATGATTGAATTTACAGTTGCTTCACTGAAATCATTTTTTAATTTATTGATATCCAAATTTTTCAAATTTTTTACATTATGATCGTTAATATTTGTTTGGTCTAAAGAAGATGTTGCTGTATCCACTATCTTTTTATTAACATCATCGGCAAATAAATTAATACTTAAACAAATACCAATAGTTTTTTCAAAAAATATAGAAGAATCACAATTTAATGGTTTTGCATCTGTAGTATCTGTTCCTATAATTAAACCACCAGAACCATCCTTTTTGACATACAAAGCATTTATTATTCCCACAAGATTATCTACATCTTTTGGAGCCACTATTCTTGTAATAGTAATTGTTGTACCTGATATACTATCACTATTGAAACTATCTAATTTAAACTTAACGTCGTGGTCAGTACCATCAATAGTAATCTTAGCTACTTCTACTTCACTACCACCGGTTAGTGCTGTAACTTCTTCTATAATTGTTTTAGTTAAAGTAGATAGTTGCCAACCATCTGGAAGTCCATTATTTATTTGTTCAACTGAAAGTTCATTTATTGCACCTCTAATATTATTTAACATATGATTGTTTCCAGCATACATACAAATTGGCTTATCAGTTATGCTTGGACATGGCCACTCCTTGCCAGAGTCAATAAACCACTCTGATCCTAATTGATTTTCATGCTTTACAAGATTATCTCCTTTTAAATTAATAGCTAGAGATATAGATTTATATAAATCAAAATCAAAATTTTCACTTTTTTGTGCAGCTACTTTTTCTAAAAATGGTTTGCAACCTGGATCAGCAAACACTATAGATGTACAATCCAGAGATAAATTTTTAATTTTCAAGTGATACAGTATAACATCCGATAATAATGCACCTAAGGAATGTCCTGTAATTATGATAGAAAAACCTTTATACTTATCACCATTTAATACTTCTTCTACGAAAATAATCGCTTCATTACATTCAGTACAATCACCGTATCCTATAAAATCTTTATTCTTAAAACCTTCAGTGATAAAATCATAATTTTTCTTATCAGCGCCAAATGGATTTACGCTATCTGTTCCTCTGTGTGTAAATATTATCTGTTTTTTTTCTTGTTTAACATGGGCGCTACCATAATAGCCATTATTATCTCTTGAGTTAATTAATGTGTATTCATTTCCTTGAAAAGATGTACCCTTATAAGCGGCCACATTCATCTTGTATAAAATTTCTAATTGGTCTTTAGTTATTTTATTCATTTTGATTATTTGATGAATTTGCTACATAAACATACTATACTGAGCGTGCATTATGCTTATTTAGATTACAGTAACTATATATCATACAAGATATTTTATGTAAAATAAATGATTTATTAGATAATGAAGATGAAAAAGAAATTTAAAAGCTTAGAGAAAATGATTCTGTCACATTTGTTGGAAATCAGTAAAATTTTTAGTAATCTATGGCAAATTATTAAATGCAGGAGTGTTAAAAATAGATTTAAAATTAATGAAATATTTTAAAAATCCTGAACATGGTCCTGAAATAATAATGCTGTCTTTGTATATGAAAGAAATATATTCGTTAAGTAATAAAGGAGATATGAGGGTTGAGAGGAATTGACATTGACCATATTACTT
>JBGCDJ010000014.1:0-48903 GCA_045105275.1 Candidatus Midichloriaceae bacterium | reverse complement strand
AAAAGTTTATTTATGAAGGTAATTTTATTTTTTAAGTTATTGCTTATCCAGAAAGATTGATTTTTAGCAAACATGATTATAGTCTCAACGCCTTTGATACATCGATAGACAGAGGTGAAAGATTTAAATCCTAGCATAGGTTGTAGTCGTCGTTTCACTCTCCCATGATCCGATTCAATAATATTATTCAAATACTTGATTTGGTAATGCTCTGTTTTGTCATCAACTATACGCTCTATCTTAAGTTCGTTAATTGCTGATTGATATGGAGTATGTTTATCGGTATTAATTCTATAAGGATGAGATTTATGGGTTTTAAGTGCTTTCTTCAAAAATCTTTAGCTGCATCTGTATCTCGTTTATGCATCAGTTTGTCAATTATTATTGCTTTTATGATTAAATTCTTTGTATGATAACGTAGAGTTAAATAAAATTAGTTAGATGGTAATAGAATATATATTCTTGGTAATGCTAGAATCCACTACTAATTTAAATTTATGGCAATAAAAAGATAATATTGCTATATTGATCGCATACTATTTATTAATCAACATAATGATACGTAGATTATTTTTAAAATCTATTCTCTTATTAGTGGTATTTGTATCCCTATATTACTATGCTAACAACAATAATTATATATTAAATATAAAGGATTATTTGCAGGATAGCTTTAAAAATTTTGCCGTATTAAGACAGATTGATATTTCGGGAAATAATTTGTTGTCTAAACAATTTATATTAAAATTAACTGACCTTAAAATTGGGCAAAAATTATACTTAATTTCTGCGCAAAATATTAGAGAAAAACTACTTAAATTAGATGAAGTTAAGGATGTTAATATTAGCGTAAATTATTCTGGAACAATAAAAATTGTAATTTTTGAACGTAAACCATTTGCTATATGGTGGAATAAAAACGCTCCCTGGTTAATTGACGATGAGGGAAATAAGATATTAAAAATTAAAGATGTGGATATATATAAGGATTTGATTATAATTTTTGGGCAAAATTTTGATAATAAATTGAAAAAATTTCTTGATCTACTTAGACCATTTGCTTTGTATAAAAAAGTTAAAAGTTTGCATTATATTGGTAATAGAAGATGGGACGTGTATACTGAAGATAATATAGTGATTAAATTACCAGAAAATAATGTGGATAATGCAATTAAAAAAAATGAAAAAATATTAAAAAGTTTAAAATATCGGGACAAAGTTGATATAATTGATTTGAGATTATATCCAGAAAAATTATTTTTAAGATTCAAAAACAAAGTATGATTAAGGGAAAACATATAATTTCTATTCTAGATATAGGTAGTACAAAAATAACTTGCTTTATAGTCAAGAGAATCTATGCGGATAATTATGAAATTTTAGGAGTGTCACAAACTGCTTCAAAAGGTGTGAAATCTGGAATGGTTGTCAATCTGGAAATAGCAAAAGATGCTATTATTAAATCTGTGGAAGTAGCTGAAAAAATGGCTTCAGTAACCGTAAAAAATGTTTTTGTAAGTCTTAATTCGTCATTTCTTATTTCCGAAAGAAGTTCGGCAGATATTATTCTTTCTAATCAAGAGGTGACGGTCAAAGATTTGAATAAGCTGTTATTTAAGGTATTGGGTAAATTTAATAAGCAAGAAGTTGAAATTGTGCATACTTTTCCATACGAATACATACTGGATGGTAACAGAGGTATTTCGTATCCATTAGGACTTTATGGAAATAAACTTACAGGATTTTTTCATATAGTGAGTGCTCCAGTAAATTACATTGTTAATATTTCAAAGTGTCTTGAACTATGTCAGCTTAAAATTGAAGGCTATATATGTAGTGGATACGCTGCTGGGGTATCCTGCTTAAAAAGTGAGGAAATGGAATTTGGTAGTGCTTTAATTGAAATTAATGGTGCTTCATCAACTATATCACTATTTTTTAATGATAAAATAATCTTTACCGATGGAGTGCCATATGGTGGTGCAAACCTCATAAAAGATATTGCAAAAGTATTTAACTTAGATATGAAAGTGGCTGAAAAAATTAAAAATACATATGGTTCTATGATTAAGTTAGGTGATGACTCTTGCACGCAATCTATAAAGGTAGATACATCTCATGACGAAGAGTGTTTTATTAATCAAAATGAACTTAATGATGTGATTATAGCAAGAATGCATGAAATTTTAACATTGTTAAAAAGCAAATTGCAAGACAATGATATGATGGAATTAGTCAGTAAAGTAATATTTACTGGTGGATGTGCGCAGTCAATTGGGATGAAAGAATTAGTAGAGGAAGTCTTTGGAGTAAAAGCAAGAATTGGTATGCCAAACAACCAAGAAGGCATACCTAGTAATTTTTTAAGAACTGGTTTTGCAGTACCGATAGGTATGTTAAAATGCATTGAAAATATGAATCATCACAGAAGAAATTTACTAGAGGACAAAAGGGGGTTTTTAAAATCAATTTGGGGTTGGTTTAAAGAGAATTTTTGAAGATTATTTTGTAGGATTTTCTTTTGATAACGTAGTTAATTAATTGACACTTGTTGAATAAGTGTATACAATTCCAGAGTTATTAATAATTTGTTTTTTATATCTTAGTTTTATAGGATTAATTATTAGAGTTAGCATCTATCTTAGATAGCTAAATTAATGAATACTCGAATGATAATTATTAATAAAATAAAGGTGCTTTAGCACCTAAATAATTATTATTTATTGTATTTACATATGGACAATTTTAACTCTCTTAATATACCTAATGATCTTAAAAATTCTTTAATTAGAATGAATCTAACTATCCCAACTCCTATTCAAGCTCAAACTATACCTTTAGCTTTGGAAGGTAAAGATGTTATAGGCTCTGCACAAACTGGGACAGGTAAAACTATAGCTTTTTTAATTCCAGTATTATCAAGAATTTTGCAAGCAGATAATGAACAAACTTTAATATTAACCCCGACCAGAGAGTTGGCAACTCAAATACAAGCTGTGGTAGAGAGTTTACTTTTAAAAATAAGCACTATTTCTTCAGTTTTATTGATTGGTGGAGCTCCAATATTTAAACAAATTCAAAATCTTAAAAGGAAACCTAATATAATTGTAGGAACGCCAGGAAGAGTAACTGATCATTTAAACCGTAAAAGCTTAAATCTTAAAAGAATAAGTATGCTGGTAATTGATGAATCAGATAGAATGTTAGATATGGGTTTTAGTATTCAATTAGATGAAATTCTAAAATTTTTACCTGCAAAAAGGCAAACGCTAATGTTCTCTGCTACTTTTTCACCGGAAATTTTAAGATTATCAAAAAAATACCTGCAAGATCCTAAAAGAGTAACGGTTGGTTCCTTAAATAAAATTACTCCAAAAATAAAGCAAGACATTAAACATACTAGTAGTGCAACTAGGTATAGTGATCTCTCAGGTGAATTAGACGCTCGAGAAGGATCGGTAATTGTATTTGTAAATACAAAAATTTTAGCAGAAAGCCTAACTAAGAAGTTATCAAAAGATAATCACAGTGTTTCAACAATACATGGTGATGTTATACATAGAAAGCGTGAAAGAGTAATTAAAAATTTCCGTGCAAAAAATTTCCGTATAATGATTGCAACTGATATTGCTTCAAGAGGTTTGGATATATCTCATGTTGAACATGTCGTTAACTATGATTTGCCAATGTCTCCTGAGGATTATATACATCGCATAGGAAGAACTGGAAGAGCTGACTCTGATGGATCAGCATTGAATTTAATCTTACCAAATGAGTTAAATAAATGGAAAAGGATAGAGCGTTTGCTTGATCCTAGTAAAGGTTCCTCAAAAGAAAAATTTACCAAACCAAAATCACCTGGCAAGAATCGTTTTAAAAAAAGTAAATTTAAAAGATTTTTTAGTGTCAAAAAAAGTGCTTAATATCATTAATTTTTGTTACTAAACTATACTTAAATTTTATATAAAATTTAGCTTAGCAGTTTTCAACAGCTAATTGCTTTAAAGTCAAATGCCAATTTTTTATTGGCATTATCCATTTTTTGCGACCGCTACTTGGTTATGTAGATAGTTTTAATGAAAATGGTTTATAAGCTATATCAGATATATTTATGGGTAAACTTAAAGTGCATGAACGATATATTGATATGTTAATTTTCTTTTTATTAATGATTAGTTATTGAACAATGATGTTCAACTCCCTCATTTTCAAGCTTTTGTTTTAATTGTATCATTTTTGTAGGATGATCACTAAGTACTGCGTACGCACCTAGTTTTATTGATTCGCAATAATCCTCGATATTATTGATTCCAAAAATAACAATTTTTGAGTTTTTTGAAAAATTGTTTATGCATTTTATGATTTCTGGATTCCATAATTTAGCAATAATTGGAGTTGTACCCTCTCCTAAAGCAAAAAATTCCTTTATAATTATTTTTCTTTTTAGTTCTAATCCGATCCAATCTTCATTTAATGGAATAGAGCAAGATTCATTTAGCAGCATATTTAAATTTCTCTCTCTGGTATGATCTCTTGCTTCAAAAATTTTAGCTAATTTATAATTTTTTTTCAAATAATTATAATGACTAATGTCTGTAGAGTAAAATATAACTCTGTTCCAGGCGTTGGACTTATTTAAAATTTTTGCTATTGAGTCGATTAATTTTTTGGCAGGTAGAGACTTTAAATCAATAATAAAATTTATATTTTTAAATTTTGATAATACTTCATATAAAGTTGGTATATATAGTTTTTGATTAATATGGGTGTGGTCTATTATTTTGGCTTTTTTGATGATGTTATGTGGATAATCAGAAATTTTTCCATTCAAATTGGAGTGTGTATTTAAATCTGCAGGGTGGTATATTACGGGAATACCATCTTTAGTCACCTGTATATCAATTTCCATAATGGTAATTTTTAATTTATCCATTTGTGAAAAAGCATAAATCGTGTTTTCTGGAAATTCTGCTTTTCCACCTCTGTGTGGTATTATTAATGGTAATTCAGCTTTTATTTCTATTTGGGCTGTACAATTTATGAGCAACAACATAAATATAAGAAATTTATATGGCATAAAAATGAATTTTTAAAAGCTTATTTTTATTGATAAGTTAAATTTCTTTCTTGAAATAATATAGCAGAGCCTTCGTGATATGGAATTTGATTTTTATTATCTGCTATTTCTTTTAAAGGAGATATGTCAAACGCAGAATGAATTTTTTTAAGTGTATTAATATTGTTAACTATCAATTTTACTAAGTTATAGACTGTTAATTTATCAAAATTGCTTGAAGAAATTATTAGAGTAGGACTACCAAAGGTATCAATATTGATTGGATTGCCAAGATATGATCCACCAGGAATCAATTTTTCATCTATAAAATAATTGGATAAAGACATATCGTTGATCAATCTGTTATCAATGGAAATCAATCTAACTTCACAAAAATTTGTAATATCATTAACATATATATCTGGAATTCCACCATATATAAATGTTGCATTAACTTTGTTTGAGCATAAGGCATTTGCCTTATCCGTATATTTTATATATTCAACTCCACTCAAATCGTGATTCGTCCATTTTTTTTGCTCTAATATTTTTTGTAAAAAAATATATGTGGCAGAATCTTTGCTACCAACATCAATAATTGTATTTTTAAAATCATCAATATTTTTTATTTTAGAATTATTTTTAACCATAATATTTAAGACTTCAGCATTTAGCGATAAAACAAATCTTTGATTTTTATCTACACTGTTTTTATCTGTGTTATTTTGAATTTTATCAAATATGATGCTTGCTGGAGCAATTGCAAAATCAACTTCACCTTTATTTAATTTATCTATATTTTCCAGACTTCCAGAAGTTGGTTTGGTCATGCAGTTAAAACCTGTGATATGTTGATTATAGTTTACTAAACTACAGATCACCTTTCCAACGCTATTATTTGAATAATCAGTAGCAATTGTTATTGTTTTGGGATTGAAAAACTCCTGTTTTTTAATGTTTTTATCAGTAGTAATTTTTACTTGAGCTTTATCCTTGTTGATCGATTGTTTTTCTTCAAAAGGATTTTGAGGTTTTTCAATTGCATAAGATTTGCCTGTACTGAGAACAAGAATAGATAGTAATATAAAAAGCGATTTAATTTTAAGCTTAATCATTGGATAAATGTCAAATTACTTAAGAAATATTGCATGATTTTAAATATTAAATCAACTATAATATTTTTTCTTTAATAATTTTGATTATTTGAGTGTTCACACCCTCTATTTTTTTATTGCCATCTATAATGAACATCCTATCAATATTATTGTGTGCAATTGTCAAATATCCGGATCTGATTGTTTTATAAAAATCTTTAGGTTTTTCATCGTAAATGTTGTTGCCAGTTCTCTTTATTGTCATTCTTTTTTCAATCTCCTCCTCAGGGATATCAATTAAGAAGGTTAGATCTGGTTCAAATTTACCTATTGTTAATTCTTTGATAGTTTTCAAAATATTGATGTCTAAATTTTTATAATAACCTTGGTAACATATAGATGAATCGTAAAATCTGTCTGATAAAACATAATATCCTTGTTGAAGTTTTTTCTTTATTAGATTGTCAACATGGTCTTTTCTTGCAGCAGCAATTAGTAAGTATTCGGTAAGTGGGTCTGTAATTTCTTTAGAAGATAGGATTAGTTCTCTAATTTTTTCTGCAATATCAGTGCCCCCAGGTTCTCTGGTTAAAAATACTTTTTCATTATTAGTTTCAAAATATTCTTTTAGCAATCGTATTTGTGTTGATTTTCCACAAAAATCACATCCTTCAAACGTTATAAATTTCATACTTGAATTAAAATATTTATTTTTTGTAAAATAATTTTACTTCACATTCACCTGCTACCTCTATCATATCTGTGTTTTTTAAAAAAATCCAAGGTAAATTTAAATAGATATTTAAATTAAGAAGGGGGGGGGGTATTAAAGGAGCTGGTTAGTTTCAAATCAAACTAACCAGCGATATAAAAAAAATTTATAATTCAGTATGTTCTGGAACATTATTTCCATCACACGCAACTTCTTGAGTATATGAATCCATTGTAGCTAGATTGGCTGACATATGACCACTTATTTCAACTTTTATATTTGTATCACTATAGTTCTGATCAATAACTGTCATTCCTTTAATATTGTCGTTTATATATTGTGCTATAAAATCAGCGTTTGGAACAGTTTGTCCAGCTACTATATTACCTTTTTCATCATGAATAGTTCCAGTTATACTAGCTAAGGCAGTTGCTTTAAAGGGTACTTGATTACCTTTTATAATTTTATAATATCCAGTAATTTTTGAGCATTTGCCAGGTGCAACTGTTATCGATTCAGATAGGCTTAATGTAGATGTTTCACTGGTGCTATATGTCCAAGAATTAGTTTCAGAAGACTTCAACACTATTATAACATCAATTCCTTGTTTTGCAAATATTTCATTTGTATCAAATTTAAAATTTGTTTCGACACTCTGTTCACAAGTTACGCTATAAGTATAAGAATTTGAATTGGTGAAAGCTTTGCTAAATGTTAAACTACTTGTAAGCGGGGAATTACCATCAACATTATTAACAACATGCGTACCTAAGCTTACGCTAGATAACAGTGTATCTAGAGATTTGTTATCATCTAATTTTATCCCTAAAACTGAAATTTGTAAGGTGTAAGATGATTTATCAACTTCAAAAAACCAATTAGAGCCGTCTTCTTTAGCGCAAATTTCAGCATCATGGCGACCACTTTTCCATTCCTCGTTTTTATTTTATAGTTTAAGTAATTAATATTACCATATTGAGCACCATTGTAATTTTGGTTTCTGATATTGTATAATAAATTGGTAAATAAGTTTGTTACTTTACCATTGGCTGCCACAACCTTATTAAATTGATTTGTCATTGATCCCACTGCACTAAGTTAATTTATCTGAATTTGGACATTAAAATTATATATGTCTATATTTTTTATAAATTAATAAAAGTGTAATTTTAATAAAAATATACCAATTGATAATTAATAACTTGTGCTCTAAGAATCAAGTAGTTACTATAAATTATGTGATTTTTTTAAAGTATTATGCCAGGATCTTTAACTACGGACCATCTTTTTGTAGGCTTAACAAGACCACCACTTCTTTTTGGTGTAAGTTATAATTTTTTTATAGTTAATGCGCTTGTCTGCATGTTGATGTACATCATGACAACCAAATTTTTATATTTGGTTATTGCATTCCCAATTCATGGGCTGGGTTATTATATATGTTCAAAGGAACCATTGTTTATAGAATTGTTTAAAATAAGAGCTGAGAAATGCTCAAAATGTAAAAATAAATTTTTTCATGGTGCTAATTCGTATGATCCATTTTAATTTTAATGTATATATATAGTAATGAGATTTTTTTCAGCTAAACCAGAGAAAAACACTTTAATAAGTAGGGAATATTCATTTAGTGGATTTATTCCGTATTTATACCATTTAGATAATAATATAGTTTATACCAAAAAAAATCAGTTGCTTCAGGTGATAAAGCTTGGAGGTTTTTCTTTTGAAACGGCAGATGATGATGATGTTGATATCAAAAAAAATATAAGAAATTTCCTTTTTAAAGGAATGGCAGATCCTAGTATTAGTTTATATTTTCACATAATTAGAAAAAAGCAAGATGTCTACGAGGGTTCGCAAGGAAATATAGATATGCCTGATGGATTTGCAAGCTTTTTAGATGATAAATGGATACAAAAGCACAAAAATCAGAAAGGTTTTATAAATGAATTATACATAACTGTTTCATATAAAGTTAAAAGAAATTTAAACGTTTCATTTATTAACGATTTTTTTGAAAAATTTTCTAAAAATTCTAAAAAAAAATCAGAAGATGAATCTATGATAGAGGGGTTTGAACAATTACAGGAAGCTACCAGTAGAATAGTAAATTCACTTAGGCAATATAGCCCAGAGGTGCTTGGTATAGTTGAGAGGGGTAATCAAAAGTATTCTGAAATAGTTGAATTTTTTAACAATATTGTTAATTGTGGTAATAATTCAAATGCACTTATGGGGTTTGGAACGCTTGATAATTTAGTTAATAATGAAAGGCTTTATTTTGGCAAAAAGGCTATAGAAATTAAAGGTATTAATGGTAAGTCAAGGTTTGCAGGAATGGTTAGCTTAAAAGAGTATAGTCAAAAGACCTGGGCAGGTATGATGGATGGTTTTTTACAAATGCCATTTGAATTTGTTGTAACTCAATCATTTCAATTCATTAATAGGCAGATTGCTATTGCGAAAATGCAACTTCAGCAAAATAGGATGATTCAAGCTGGTGATAAAGCTATATCTCAGATTGCAGGTATTTCAGAGGCTTTGGATATGGCTATGGGAGGAGAAATAGCGTTTGGTATGCATCATTTGTCTATCATGTGCATTGCTGACAATCTAAAAGAGCTAGAAAATGCGCTATCTATGGCTTCAGTTGAGCTTACAAATACTGGTGGTATAGGAGTTAGAGAGCGTGTAAATATGGAGCCATCATTTTGGGCCCAATTACCATGTAATGATGATTTTATTGTAAGGTCATCTACTATTAATACTTTGAACTTAGCAGCTTTCAATTCTTTTCATAACTATCCTATCGGTAAGAAATTTAATAATCATTGGGGAGATGCAGTGACCGTTATGGATACAACCTCTGGTACGCCATACTATTTTAATTTTCATTTAAGAGATGTTGGTCATACTACAATAATTGGACCAACAGGTGCAGGTAAAACGGTTTTAATGAATTTTTTATGCGCCCAATCTCAGAAATATCAATGTAGATTATTCTTTTTTGATAAGGATAGAGGGGCAGAGATATTTTTAAGAGCTTTAGGAGGTAAATATACAGTAATAGATCCAAGTAAAAAATGTAATTTTAATCCATTAAAGCTTGATAATAGAGGAGAAAATAAAACTTTCTTATTGGATTGGTTGAAACAATTAGTTTCCGTTAATGGAGAGGCAATTAATGCGCAAGATATTGATTTGTTAAGTAGAGCTATTGAAGGAAATTTTAAACTAGAAATAAAGGATAGAAAATTATCCAATATTGCTGCATTTTTAGGTATGTCTGGTCCTGGAACTCTTGCAGGAAGACTAGCTATGTGGCATTCTGGAGGTTCACATTCGAGTATTTTTGATAATGATGAAGATGTGATAGATTTTGGTAAATCTAGCGTATTTGGCTTTGAAATGGCAGAGCTTTTAAAAGATAAGTCAAGTTTAGGTCCAGTATTATCTTATATATTTCATAGGATTAACCTATCACTTGATGGTACTCCAAGTATGATAGTGTTGGATGAGGCTTGGGCTCTTATAGATAATCCGATTTTTGCACCAAGGATTAAAGATTGGTTGAAAGTTTTAAGAAAGCTTAATACATTTGTTGTTTTCGCTACGCAGAGTGTGGAGGATGCTAGTAAAAGTCAAATTAGTGATACGCTGATACAGCAGACTGCAACTCAAATATTCTTGCCAAATTTGAAAGCTACCGATGTATATAAAACCTCATTTATGCTAAGTGAAAGAGAGTATCAGCTAATAAAAACAACTGATCCAGGTACTCGATATTTTTTGATTAAGCAGGGTAATGATGCGGTTGTAGCAAAGGTTGATTTAGGTGGAATGAATGAAGTGGTAGATATATTATCTGGTAGAGCTGATACAGTTGTTATTTTAGATGAGGTGAGAAAAAAATATGGAAGTGATCCAAGTATTTGGATTCCTAAATTTTCAGAAAAACTAAAAGAAATTAGGTTAAAAAAATGAGATATTTAAAATTATTTGTTGTTTTCTTCTTTTTAATTTTTTTAAGCAAACAAGAAGCTCGTAGTTTTGATACAATGGTGGAATATGAGAATAAAACAAGAGATGGTAGCTCTTGGTTTTCACATATTGATAACTGCTTTAGTTCTGGTAAAGCAATTTTTCAATTATCTGTTGGAGATTTTAACAATGTCAGTATACCACATTATTTAAAAGAAAATAATTCGATGACGCAATCTTCTAGAGCTGGTTGGTCTGAATTAGCTACTATAGGTAGAGCGTTGCTTTATATGGATGCTTTATTATCTTTTTCACCAGCTAGTATACTTGCTTTGATTGCTATTGGGATAGAGTATATGATAATGCTTGATGTGTGTACTAATGCATATATCGTTGCTCCACATGAATATATCAATATTGCACTGGGTTATAAGTGTGATCCTGAAAAAAGTAATGGTCATGTTAAATTTATACAGGGAGATAAGTCTTTGCCTCCTTTGACAGCTGTTGATGTACCATTTTTTTATCATTGTGATCCAAAATACGATCCTGATGCTAATGGTCCATTAAGCACAACTGATCCTGATTATAAAGAAAAACTTGATAATACCTATGGTTATATGCAGGAAGCCTCTCCATATTGTACTAATCAATATGGTAAGTTAGTGGGTTCTGATGCTACAAATATTCCTACAAATGGTTTGCCGAGCGATGCTCCTAAGGATTTTAAAAGTTTATCTAGTGGACATGCTTTAGTTTATTATACAAATGTTATCAGCAGGATAAGTAAACTATCTCTGGAAGATCTTGGTTTTGCTACTGGTGCTGGAGCTGCAGCTGGAGCTGCTTTAGGCCCTGGAGCGCTTATAGGGGCTGCTCTTGTTGATATAATAGTTCTTTTGGCTAATCTATTTAGATCTCAACATGATTCATGTACTTTTCAGCCGGATGGGAATTTTTATGATATTACTGGAAAAAGTTCAGCTGCAGGATTTTTTCAATTTATAGGCTATTATAGATTTAATTCTAATATAGGAAAAGTTCAATTATGTGTTGCAGCACCATATACATTATTTCCTGTTAAAGTTGGTTGCACCTATGTTCCTCCGCCAGTTAGTTTAGTTGATGTACCGAATTTAAATGTTGGTGAAGGTACTAGATGTGAATATTTTAGTAAGGGCAGAACGGATTTGAAAACCTTAGGTTTATATATAAATAAAGACGGAATAGATAATGATCAATATGGCAATAAAAAATCTGTTTCAAGCTTTTTGATGAGTGATATGCACATCACAAGTACTACTGTTGGGTGTGTTTTAGATTTACTTGAAAGGGTTTTTGTAAATCCTAATGATAATTCGGGATTTTTTTCGGAAATTCAGAAAAACCTCAAAAAAATAGTTCTTGCGGCGATAACTTTGTATTTATGCCTCACAGGGATTAAAATAATGAGTTCTGGAGGAGCATTAAAAAGAAGTGACTATCTAATGTTTGCGATTAAAGTGGCATTAGTTGTTTATTTTACATTGGGTAACGCGTGGTTTGCTGTAGATGAAAAAGGAAATAAAGTTGGAATTTATTATGGTATAATTGATGGTTCTCAGCAAATAGCGAGTTACTTTATGGAAGCACAAAATATGTCTGATCCTTTAGGGCACTGTAGATTTAAATACAGAAATGAACAATTATTAAGTCAAAGACATATTTCAATTGAGAGTGGAATTGCCCCTACAGCAGGTTCTAATGGTTTTGTTAAAATGACTGTATGGGATTTGATTGATTGCAGAGTAATAAATTATTTAAATATGGGGACGTGTAATTACTCGTTTGCTGGACTTATTGCGGTATGGTCAATTACGGCATTGATTTTGGTTAGTGGTATAGGTTTTGTATTGTGTATAGCAATGTTTATTTATTCATTTATGTTATTAAAAATTATCTTTAAATTTACCCATATATTTATTCTTTCCATGTTTTCAATTACTATATTGGTAGCTGTTTCTCCAATTATGATAACTTTTGCATTGTTTGATTTTACAAAAGGTATTTATGAAACGTGGTTTAAGATGCTTTTGGGCTACACTATTTATCCAGGATTGCATTTTGCTTTCATCGCATTAATGCTTGCAACTTTTGATAATATTTATTTTGGAGATCTAAAGATGGATCCTGGCTCCGATAGTATTTTTAAACAATGCCAACTTCATGGCTCGTCAAACAGCCCAATATGTGCAATTGCAAACAATGTTAATGGTGATAATACCATAAATGACAGCATAAAAGATATGTGTGACATGAATATTGGGCACATAATAAAAGGCTTATATGAAACAGTTGACTTATGGATATTAGGAACATTTACCAGAATGAATTCTTCTGTGGTAGAAGCATTGTTTTTGACGATGCTTAAGCTGGCATTGATGTCATTTTTATTCTTTATGTTGATGAATTCGATTTCTACATTCTTTGCTTATTTGACGGGAGTGGAATCTGTAGCTGGACTTGCTAAGGGTGATTTATCGGGGGCATTTAAAAAAGCATTTGGAACAGTGGCCAAAGCCCCATTAAAAGCAATTAAAAAAGCTGTAACTAAAGGAGGAGGTGATAGTGGTGCCAAAAAAGGAGATAGTAAATGATAAAGTGCCTAGATTATTGTTATATAGTATTTATATTGGTAATATAAGGAGATAATAAATGAAACATATTATAAAAACCATTATTAACAAATGTTTTTTACTATGTGTAGGATTATTACTGATTGTAATTAGCTATTCTTGTGTATTTGCAGAAAGTATAGACTTTCAAGATTGCTATATGCCATGGGAATATGGAGATTCTCAGAAGAGTTATATATATGTTAGGCCTCATGGAAGTAGGTGCGATAAAATATGTGAAAATCAGTGCAGAGAATTTTCTCAACCAAGTGAATACAGTAATACTAAGTGCAACAAAAGAAATGGAGAAAATTGTCTTGAATTATCTAAATCAGGTGTACCCAATAGTTTAACAGGTGCACAACTTAATCAGGATATAATAGAACGATGTTTAGTGAAATGTAGGAAAGGACAAAAATTTTCTGATAGATACCGGGTTAAAGATGATAGTGATTCAAGTGTTTTTGGATGGAAGTGGTCAGATGATCAAATTTCTACACTTACAGAATGTGATACTTCTGGACAAACAAATGATGAATCTGTTGATTTTGCATATTATCCTATAAGCTTTGATGTTAAGGCAGGAGATAGAGTGTATTTTAGTTTAGGAAATTCAGATACTTCTTATGGAAATACAATATTTTTAGGTGGTTTTAAAACAGTAAGAATTGCGCCGGATTATTGGTATACTAAACCTGATCAAGGAAATCAGCCAGGAAGCTGGAATGCGAGAAGTTCTGCATGGAAGGACACGGGAATTAAAATAAAAGATGGAGATTATTTAAGATTTGCTTATGGGGGTAAATTTTTTGGTAATTATGTTGACAATGATAAGGGGAGTACGTTGCCATATACTTCTGACAAAATGTATATTCCTGATAAAGTAGATTTAGATTTGACATTTAATGGTACTTGTTTTGACGGTAAAAATTATTTTCCAGGAGATGAATCATCAATATGTTATTATACTGATGATCAAAAATCGTATTGCATTAATAAAGATAATAAAACTATTGATTGTGCTAATGGACAATGTGATAAGGCATCTGGAGGAGGAATAATAAAGGAAGGTAGTGGCTGTTCCTTAAGGGGTACAAGAAGCATATTGATAAGAAAAAGTTTAAATGTAAATGGGTGGAGTGCTAGCTATGTTCCTTTAGATAAATTTGAATTTCAAGGTTATTTAAAGGGTTATACAAGTGATGATGAAACTTTGAAAATTAAATATAAAGATGATTATATAGAGGTGACTGAATGTGATAATCTAGCTCCTGTAAGAGGAAAATGCTTAAACCATTATGATTGTCCATCATGGAGTAATCCATTTAAAAAATGTTGTAATAGATATGAGATGTTATACTACCAACATTGTAAAACATCAGTTAGTGGCAATACAATTAAGGAGGGGGATGAGCAAGTTGATCAACAAACTTATAACAAAGGTGATACAACTACAAAAAAAGTTATTCCAAGAAGATATTCAAATAATTTTGGTGGATATGAGGTTGAAATAAACTGGAAAGGAAGTCCTCATGTTAATGGTGATGGATTGCAATATGCTATTGTTGAAGCTATTGGAGATGGTAAAAATGAGGATAGGAGATATGAGCCCTGGGGGAATGCTATTGAGTGGAAAGATGCTAAGGAATATGTGTATGGAGATAAAAGTAACAAAAAAGTGCCAATTGGTAAGGACGGAAAAATTTATTTTCGTATAAATCCAGATTTGATACAAAATGGAAGAGAATCGACTTTAGGCTCATATGGCGTAATCGTAAATAAGAAAGATACAGTAAACAGTAAAATATCTAAGACCATAGCTGATATAGTAAATACAATTACTAGGTTTTTTATTGGAGATGATGGCAATAAAGCAAGCTCTGGTAAGGTTCAATATATTTTTAACAAATTAACTCAAAGCCCTTTGGTAATTAATGGTATTAGAGCGTTATTGGCTTTATATCTAGTATATACTGGCATTAGTTACATGATAGGGTTTGCAAAGATAACGCAACCAGAAGCAATGAAAATAATTTTGAAGATAGCTTTCGTATCTATGATAATTTCACCAGATAGTTGGATATTTTTTAATACGTATTTATTCAGTGTGTTACTAAATGGTAGTATGGAACTGATTTACGATATTATTCAACCAATTACAAATATCGAAAAAATTAACGCTGGAAGTTCAACGCATGCTGAATTGGTTGATACAGTTTTTGGGATGTTTGATGAAATTTTCCATCAATTATTTAATAATACTGTGTGGACAAAGATATGGGCTTTAATATGTACAAGTTTAGTGGGAATATTAATAGCATTATTAATTATTGTAGCAATCGTAAGTTATTTAATCTGTGCATTACGAATAATTATTACATATTTATATTCCATGATAACCTTATGCGTACTATTCATTTTAGCTCCAATTTTTATTTCTTTTATGCTATTTAATAAAACGTCTAAATTATTTAGATCTTGGATTAATAATATGATATCGATGGTGTTTCAACCAATTTTTGCATTTGCGGCATTAGCAATTTTACACCAACTTTTTGCTTTGACTTTGCACGCGGCTTTAAGCTTTACTGCGTGTCCGACTTGTTTGATATCATTTGATATATTTGGTTTTTATCTATGTTTACCTTGGAAAAATGCATGGTGGGTTGCTTTATATGGAGCACATTTCCCATTGCAGGCTTCTATGTCATCGCCTCTGAATTTATTAACGCCTGTTATTGCATTATTGATTGTTGCGCAAGCTATGGATGGAATGGTTAGGTTAGCTTCTAGCTTTGCAAATAAAATAGCCACAAGTAGTTATTATGGGTTTGATTTAGAAGCAGTTGCAGTAAATACACAATCTTATGCTTCTGGTATGATCTCTAAGGCAGGTAATACTGTGCTTGGTACAGGAAAATACGCTATGAAGGATAGAAGTAAGGATAAGAAAGGTGATAATAAAAAAGGAAAAGATGATAAGAAGGGTGGAGGGAATAAAAAAGGTGATTCTAAAAATAAATCAGATCAAGTTAAGAGGAAATAATGGATAAAAGGAAAATAAAAATCTTTTTTAAATTTTTGCTATTTTTTCTTTTAGTACAAAATTTTTATTTTACTACTATAGCTGATGCTGCTGATGATTGCTCTGGAATTGCTGATAATTTTCAAGGCAGTTGTTACATGGCTTATGATTATGGATTTTCAACAGGTTCAATAATCATAAAGTCTAATTGTGGATGTAAAGATATAACTTCAAAAGATCCAAAGTGTGGAGAATGTAAATGGAAAAAATTTGATCCAGAATTTTTCACCAAAGGAAATTCTAGTATGGATAGTAATGCGAATAATATAGCTATAACTGTAGAGGGTGGTTGGAAGCCATGGGGAGATTTAGAAATTGCTGGAAAATATTGTGAATTCAACATATGTAACGAAAGCGTAGGTCAAGGTTGTTATACTGATGGAAAAAAGATAGATAAGGGCATTAAACAAGCAAAATTACCGTGTTGTATAAAAGATGGTTATGGTATATACGGTTTAATTGCATTAAGTGGTCAAGATCCTAATTCTTCTCAGGTTTTAGGTGATAATAATTTTAGAACTTTTAGAGTTGGGCCACTCAAAGAAAAGCAATATAAACCTGGCACTTCCAGCAGTAGCTCTTCTGATTCTGTTACTATAAAAACATATGTCATTGATCACGTTGAAAAATGGGATACTAAAAATCAATCATTTGCTCAAGAGAAAATACCAGCTGGTGGAGTCTTATATTTTAAAATTGAAGATTCATATTATAGAGATAATGTGGGCTCATATAAAATCAAAATTTATAATGGTGCTTTTCTTAAAAAAAAGGGGTATATAGAGCAATTAATTGATTTTTTCAAAGATACATTTAAAAAAGTAGAGAAGATTATATACCATAATATCGTTAAACAGTCTGGTTTTAGAACTGTAGTGAGGGTAATACTCGTTTTATTTGTTATATTAACAGTTATGTTTTTTATGCTTGGTTTAATTGAAATTAATCGAACAGAACTAATAGTAAGATTATTTAAAATTGGTATTATATCCACTGTAATTTCTGACCCAACTTTAAATGTTATACCTAATTTATTCCAGGGTATAATAGATTCTACTATAGCTATATCTACTATAATCATGAGGGCATCAATGTTTGATCCAGTAAATAATGTACCATTATTGCCTTTCCCTGAATTAAACACTGTTTTTTCTGCATATGATGATGTGATTGAGATGGTTACATCAGCTGCTTTTAATGCAAAAATATGGGGGATGTTGTTTACTAACAAATGTTATATAATAATAGGGATGTATATTTGTGTTGTTTTAATGTTTATGGGTATGTGGAGATCATTAGTGCAATATTTAATGAGTTTTTTCTTATTAGCATTGCTAATTATTATGTTACCTATTTTTATTATAAGTATTCTATTTAAACAAACAATACACTTATTTGACAATTGGGTAGAGCAGTTTATAGGATCGTGCGTTATGTTGATAGTTGTAACAGCAACAGTTGCTTTGATGTTGAGTCTAATTATAACGCAATTGCAAGACATACTATATTATACGGTATGTTGGAGTACAATATTCAGTTGGGAGCCATTAGGAATTACGATAATTGATTTTAAATTCTGGAAAGCAAGTAATTCTAGTGAATTTTCTGATGCTGTAACACCTCTTAAGTTTTTTTATGTTTTGATCTCTTCTGTATTATTTAGAGTATATATGGATTATGTACCTGAGCTTGTTGATGCTTTAGGTGGTGTTGCGAAAAAGCCATTATCAGCTATGTATATGGGTGGTGATTATAATGAGTATATGAATGATCCTGAAAATAATCGTGCTCCAGGAATGATGAAGTCATTTGATGGCTTTATGAATAATCAGGTCTATTCTTCAAGAGCGTATGGAATATTGAGTGCAAAAGTATTTTCACCAATACAACAAAGAATGGGATTGCTTCATTATGTCGATAGAGCATCAAATAAGACTCTAGGTACTGAGAAAGATTCTATAATTAAAGGTGGAAAAGTGGTAGCTGGGAAAGTAGGTGAAGCTGCTAAGACTGTTACAGATAAATGGAGTGATTTTACTGGTAGTGTGGGAGGTGATCTTGGAGTATACAATATTAGGAAAGAACAAGAAAAGGTGGGAGAAGGATTAAAAGATCTTAAGAGCAGAGGGGCAGAATTTGCAAAAGAATTTGCGAAATTGAGGGAATCTTTAAAATCCGAAAACAAAGATGATGCGAAGAAAAATGTAGACTTAATGCAAAAAATGTTATCAGGAGATAAGAAGATTTTGGATAAAAGCACATTAGATTTGGATGTGAGATACGATCAATTGAAAGGAGAGAAGGGTAAAATTTTAGATTCAAAAGAGTTGCTTGAAAATAAACTTAGTGATATCGAGGGTAAACAAGGTCAATTAGATCAAAAAGGCAGTGATTTAACTTTAGAAAGAAGAAGCTTAGATGATATTCAAAAGAATGATGGTGATCTAATGCAATTAAAAGATCAGAGGGACCCATTAGATGTAAATAAAGTTGAAGAAAGATATCAAGAATTGCTTCAAGAAAGATTTGGTGATCAAGAAAATGCCTTAGCGATAAAACAGCAACAATTAGAAAGTGAAAAATTATCTCTTGATCAGGAAAGAAGCAATTATGCAGAGCAATTAACTCAGCACCAACAAGAAGTTGAAAGTTATCAAAATAGTTTGAAAGAGTTTGAGGAAAATAGAAATTTAGTTCAACAACAATACGAATTACATGAAGAACAACAAAGAGTTGTTGATGGTGGTATAAGTAAATATGAAATTGAAGATGGATTAAATCGTACTCAAGAACAAATGGATCAAACAGTTGGTTTATTTCAAGAGAAGCAAGCAGAGCTTTCTAATTCCCAGACTCAATTAGAAGAGCAATTAAGGCAAATGGATGAACTTAATAAAAAAATGGAACAAGAAAGTGAATTGGCTCAACAACTTGCTCAAGAATTGCAAAGAAATAAAGATCAAGTTGCAGATGAGACTGAAGCTTCACAATTAAAACTTAACGAAGCATTAGAGAATAGATATGTTGAGCAGCAAAGCCATGTTGAGCAGTTGCAGACTCAATTAGAAGAAGTAAGAGAAGTTTATAATCAAGATTTAGAATTTCAAACTCAGAAATATAGTAAATATTCTGAAGATATGACGAGGGCTCAAGAAGAAGTTGCTAACACTCAATTTGTATATGATCAACAAAAATCTGAAATTGATGATTATACTAGTTCAGTTCAAGATAAATGGAGTAGTGATGATTTATATTTAGAGCCACAATCACAACAAGTGGTACCTGATATGCCACAGCTACAAGAGGAGTATACTGAAACTGCTATGGAGAAAATAATGAAGATTCAGGAAGAATCTAAAATATATGAAGAAAAAATGGATCGTATGAAAAAAATAGAGGAAGAAATCTTTGAAGAAAGTAGGAGAATAAAATAGAAAATGATTTATTTTTATTTAATTGCTTGCAAGAACCAGCAATCTTTATTATAAGTTCATAATGTTTGTATTTTCATATTAATATTTAATTAAAACTATGATTGATAATCCCTGGGGTAATAATTCGGATAATAACAATTCTGAAAATGAAGATAACAATGCAAAAAAATCACTAAAAAAGACCCAAGAAAAGGTTATAGACTATATGAAATTTAGCAATAAAAAACAAAACAATCACTTTGGAATGATATATGTGGTTTTATTATTATTAGCTTTAGTATGGCTTTCTACAGGATTTTTTACTGTAGATACAGATGAAGAAGGGATAGTGATGAGATTTGGTAAATATAACAGGGAAGTGAAACCAGGTTTAAAATATAAATTGCCAAGCCCTCTTGAAACAGTTGAAAAAGTAAGTGTAACAAGGATTAAAAAAGATATTATTGGTAAAATAACTAATCCAATTGGTTTTTCTAAAACTAATTATTTGGGTGGGGATAACACTAGACAAAATGAAACTGATCTAAGTTATCCTAAAGAAAGCCAGATGCTTACTGGAGATGAAAATATAATAGATATGCATTTTTATGTGCAGTGGAAGATTATGGATCCAAAAGATTATTTATTTAATATTAGAGATAGTAAGAGTGAAAATATTGTAAGAAGTGCAGCTGAAAGTGTTATGAGGCAAGTTATTAGTGAAGTTACGTTATCAGAAGCGTTATCAGAAAAGCGATTAGTAATTGAGCAAGATGTTAAAAAAGGGTTGCAAAAAATAATGGATTCATATCATTCTGGAATCGGAATCGTTAGTGTTGGGATTTTATATAGTTATGTTGGTCCTGAAGTCAGGGATGCATATCGTGATGTCCAATCTGCTAAAGCTGACAGAGAGAGATTTATCAATCAGGCACAAGCTTATAGAAATGAAATTATACCGAAAGCAAAGGGTGAGGCTGCAACATTGGTAGAAAAGGCTCTTGCATATAAAGAATCTACAGTATCAAAAGCAAAAGGTGAAGCAAGCAAATTCAATGAAATTTTTAAAGCTTATTCGGTTGATAAAGATATTACAAAGAAGAGGATGTACTTAGACACAATGGATAAAGTTTATCAAAATACTAGTAAAGTTGTTATTGATAAAGATATAGCGAAAGGGATATTACCATTTTTACCACTTAATAAGATGGATAACAAATAATGATAATGAATAAAATTGAGGTGTAATGAAAAAAGTTCAAAGCAGTTTGCTTATAGCATTTATAATAATACTTTTTCTTGTGGCTAATTCAATTTATGTACTAGATCAAAGAAAAACTGCAATTATTATACAATTTGGTGAAGTCATGGGGGAGGTAATTGAGCCTGGATTAAAAGCCAAATTGCCAGTGATTCAAGATGTAAAGTTTTTTGATAAAAGAATACAAAATTTAACATTTAAAATGAGTGAAAACAGTGAGGTTGTTGCTTTTGATCAAAAAACAATGAAAGTGGATGCTTATGCAAAATATAAAATAGTTAATCCAAAAAGCTTTTATGAATCAGTGCAAGATGATTATAAATTTAGAATTAGACTAGAATCTATTATTGAATCTGGAATTAGAGAAGTGATAGGTAGAGTAAAATTTATTGAGATTTTAGGTGTTAAAAGAAATAAAATTAGAGAAGATATAATTAATATAGTAAATGATAATGTTAGAAATTTTGGAGTAGATATTATTGATGTTAGGCTTATTAGAGTAAATTTACCAGATAAAGCAAGAAAAGCAGTTTATGAAAGAATGATAACAGAAAGGCAAAAGGAAGCTAAAGAAATTAGAGCTATAGGGCACCAAGAAAGTGAAATAATTAAAGCTAAGTCAGATAAGGAAAAAACAATTCTTATTGCCGAGGCTAATAAAGAATCTGATATAATTAAAGGAAAGGGTGATGCTGAAGCTATCAATATATATGCTCAAGCCTATGGTAAGGATAGAGATTTTTATGAATATTATAAGTCATTGGATATATATAAAAATTTATTTGATAAAGATTCTTCTTTAGTAGTTTCATCAAACAATAAATTTTTAAGATATTTTAATAATTAGTAGTTTTTAAATAATTAAAGCTAAATGAATAAATTAAGGATTGGCGTTTTATTTGGTGGTTTGTCTGCTGAGCACGAAGTTTCAATTAAATCCGCAATTTCTATAATTAAAAATCTTAATACAGATAAATATATAATTATACCCATATATATAAATACTAAAAGTGAATGGAATTATATAGATTTGACTTTATTAATAAATAATTTAGATCCTTTAAGTTTAGGTGATCATATTATACAGTGTATAGACCAGATTAAAATTCAAGAAAGCAGTAGCAACGGCTATATCAAACCTATAAACTTAAGTAAAATAAATCAATTAGTCGATGTGTTATTCCCTATCATACATGGTAAAACAGGAGAGGATGGTATAGTACAAGGTTTTTTTGAATTAGTTGATATTCCATATATTAGTTCAAATATTTTGAGCTCATCAGTTACAATGGATAAAGAATTCACCAAAATAATATTAAAAGAAAATGATACTTTAATTGCCCCATATATCAGTATTAAAGAGTATCAATATAGTAATCAAAAAATGATAAATGAGTTTGTTCAAGTTATCAAGAGTAATTTTTCTCTACCTGTATTTATTAAGCCAGCTAATGGTGGCTCCAGTATTGGTATAGAAAAGTTAAACACATTTGAAAATCTATTAGATAGCATCAAAAATGCATTTAAATATGATAACAAGGTTTTGGTTGAGCAAGGTATTTTAGGCAAGGAAATAGAGATATCTGTGCTTGAAAATATTGATGATTATGATCAGCCTATAGTAAGTTATCCTGGAGAGTTAATTCCAAACGATGAATTTTATAGTTACAAAGCTAAATATATAATGAAGGATGGTGCAGAATTTAAAATTCCTGCAACATTAGATGATTCTATAACAAGTGTTATTAGAAAAAAAGCCGGAGAAATTTTTAAAGCCTTAGGGTGTAATTGCCTTGCAAGAGTGGATTTTTTTATTGAAAACAAAACTAATAAATTATTTTTCAATGAGATAAATACACTGCCTGGATTTACTGAAATAAGCCTGTATCCTAAATTACTGGATCATTATGGTATAAAATATAAAGATTTATTAGATAAATTAATAGCTTTGTCATTAAAAAAGCATAACCTTAACATGATTAAAAATAAGAATTCTATTGATATTTTAAGTTCTATCAAACTAGACTAAATTATATTATATAAATAATTTTGATAAATATAGTGGATATTATTAACTATTTCATAGCAGGATATTTCGGATTAATAATAGGTAATTTTGCAACTTCTTTTTATTTTAGAATTCCAAGAAACATTTCATTGATGGGCTTTAATTATGCTAACTCTGTTCCTCCCAGCTGTTCAAAATGTAACCATTATTTAAAACTGAAAGAATACATACCAATTTTTGGATATATTTTTTGTAAAGGTAGGTGCAATTATTGCGGTGTAAAAATTGATTTTAATTATTTTATTATTGAAATTTTCGCATTATTTTTATCCTTATTTTGCTATTACAATTTTTATTTTCTTGATTGGTATATAATATTTGTCTTATTTGGAATAATCTCCTTAGTTATGTCACTCACTCTGTATACTAGCAATAGGATTGATGTTAAATTTTTATTATTTAATATTTTTTTAGCAATAATATATAAAACGTTATTAAGTTTAACAATTTATGACTGGGTTTTAAAAATTGCTGTATGTTCAATTTTTTATACGCTGTGTATGAATATTTCTTATAGATATAATTTTAATAATATACATTTAGAATTATTGAAAATTTTCTCTGTAGCATTTTTTTGGTTTGATTTGAATTTGATGATACCTTATGCTTTATTTATAGCAGGAGCTTATTATGTATATAAAAAATTTAATGTGCAAATTGCTAAATATATATACTATAGTAATTATGTATTTATATTTTTTATAACAATTATTAATCATTTGATAACATTATAATGGTAGAATCAAATTCAGAGCCTTTAGATGATAAAGCACTATCGAATACTGGTTATTATGAGGAAGCTTTAGATTGGTTTTTTTTTAAATATGTGAATGTGAATATTTATGTCAGATATACATTAATTGTTACTATCATCTTCATTTTAGCAGCGTTTGTAACTTATAAAACAGCTAAATTTAACAAACAATCGAAAAATTATCCATTTCCCATATATTTCGATAATGCAGTTGAATATTACCCGAAGATTCAAAGTACAGGAATAAAAAATGAAAATATCAATTTATCGATAGCAAGATATCTGATAACAAATTATTTAAAGAAGAGGGAAGAATTTGATTCTAATAGTCTTAATCCTGAAAAATTAAATGAAAGATTAAATTATATTAATAACGTTTCATCTCTTATAGTATTTCAAAAATACTTTAAATTTATTAATATTGATAATAATCCAGAAAGTCCCTTATTGAAATATAGGTATAAAAATAGTAGGATAATTGAGATTGATAATGTAGAATTCTTAAAAAATGTTAATGTACCTTCATACGCTAAGGTATCTTACAGAGTTCGCTCATTAATTGACAATAAAGAAACATCTGAGGAAAAAGTAGCTGAGATTGATTTTTTTATGTCAGAAATTAATAAAAGATTTATAGATTCAAAAAAAAGTATAAATTTTTTAATAACTAATTATACAGATTGATACGTTTAATAATTTTATGAAAAATAAATACCTAAAAAATCTACTTCTTTTCTTTGTTTTTTTGAATATGTGCATTTGTTGCAATGCAACTGTGATGCCTAGATCAATGGGAGGAGAAGATAGAATTAAAATAATTAATTACGTACCAAATGCTGTATTTAGGTACATAGGGCATTATTATTACCAAACAATTATAGAATTTTCTTTAGATGAAGAGATTCAAACTATAACTATGGGTACACCTACTCCTTGGCAAATTGTTCCTGCAGGGAATAGAATTTTTCTCAAACCTATTGAGGACGATGCAACCACAAATATGACTGTAATTACAAATAAAAGAATGTATTTTTTTGAAATGCATACAAAAAATGCTGATAGTATAAATGATCCTGATTTAGCTTTTATTGTGAAATTTGTTTATCCTAGTGAAACAAATTATTCTTCTGTGAAACATGTTGAAAGTAGTAGTGGACCTGATTTAACAAAACCAGAGTTATATAATTTTAATTATAGAATTAGTGGTAGTGCTGTAAATATTGAACCAACTCAAATTTTTGATGATGGAAGATTTACATACTTTAAATTTAGAGAGATAAATGCTGAACTACCAGCAATATTCCTTGTAAATAATAATGGAAGTGAGGCTCTTATTAATTATAGAGTTGAAAAAAATTACATTGTTGTTGAGAGAGTGGCTAAGAAATATACATTAAGACATGGCAATGATGTAATTTGTGTCTTCAATGAGAAACCACTGATTTATAACAATTCTATTAAAAAATAGTTTTACGCGTATTTTATTTAAATGTCTTATTTAATGAAAAGCTTAAAGTTATTAATCGCCATAGCTTTAATCTGCCTAATGATTTTTGTTTCAATTTCTATCATTACCTATGATAAGTTTGATCCATCATCATTAAATGCATTAGAAGCCCTAAACACACATAATTTTTTTGGTATTTATGGAGCTAATATTGCAGATATTTTGATGCAAACTTTTGGTTACTCAATTATATTGCCAATAGCCTTCTTCTTCATTTTTGCCATCAAAATACTAAATAACCTACCTAATAAATTTTATATATATAGAACGTTGGGTATTTTATTTGGGACATTAATATTTTCTACAATATTTTCTTTGATATCAAGTGAGACTATTATCAATAATATTGGATATGGTGGGGTTATCGGTGATTATCTCAAGCAATTACTATTGGTTCATATTGAAAAAGATATTTTGCTATATTCTCTTATAACTATATTTATTGTTGATACTATCATCTGTTTAGGGCTTACATTGAGTGAATGGAAAACAATTTATAGGTATGTTATTTTTTGCATAAATATATTATTCAAATGTATTAGATTTGTTATTGTCAAATTGTCTAACCAAAGAAAAAAGTTTAGAGATGAAGGTTTTAATGAAAACCTGATAAAGGTAGATGAGCCAATAAAGAATAAAAAATTGGAGGTTGTGAAGAGCGAGAACAAAGGGGATAAATTTACATTACCATCTGTTAATATTTTAGATAAAATTTCAGAACATTCTAATTCAAAAAGTTCGTCTAATAAAGAGCGAGTAAAAGAAAATAGTGAAAGTCTTAAAATAGTCTTAAAAGACTATGGGGTTAAAGGAGAAATGTTAAATTATAGTGTTGGTCCAGTAGTAACTTTATTTGAATTGGAGCCTGCAGCTGGTACTAAAGCTTCAAGAGTAGTTGGGTTATCTGATGATATAGCAAGATCTATGAGTGCAATTTCAACCAGAATTGCTGTAATACCTGGTAAAAACGCATTGGGTATTGAGATACCAAATGACATAAGAGAAATAATATACCTGAGAGAGCTAATAGAGAGTAAGGAGTATAAAAATAATAATTATAAATTGCCTTTAATATTGGGGAAATCGATATCTGGTATACCAGTAATTACAGATTTAGCTAAAATGCCTCATCTCCTTGTTGCAGGTACCACTGGTTCCGGAAAATCAGTAGCAATTAATACAATGATTTTATCATTATTATATTCTTGTACAGTTAAACAGTGCAGATTTGTAATGATAGATCCTAAAATGTTGGAATTATCTGTGTATGATGGAATACCGCATCTTCTTTCACCAGTTGTAACTGAGGCAAAAAAAGCAGTTGGAGCGTTAAAATGGGTTGTTCAAGAAATGGAAAGGAGATATAGGGCGATGGCTTCGCTTGGAGTTAGAAATATTATGGGATTTAATGAGCTATTATTACAAGCCAATAAAAAAGGAACAACTCTTAAAAAAGTTATACAAACAGGATTTGATAACGAAACTGGTGAGCCAACATTTGAAGAAGTTGATTTAGGAAATGAGGAATTACCTTATATAGTAGTGATAGTCGATGAAATGGCAGATTTGATGTTGGTAGCTGGTAAAGAAATTGAAGGATATATCCAAAGAATTGCCCAAATGGCTAGAGCGTCTGGTATTCATTTAATTATGGCAACACAAAGGCCATCTGTAGATGTAATTACTGGTGTCATAAAAGCAAATTTTCCTACAAGAATCAGCTTCCATGTTACCTCTAAGATTGATAGTAGAACAATTTTAGGAGAGCAGGGTGCGGAACAGCTTTTAGGAATGGGTGATATGCTATACATGATGCCAGGGGGAAATATAACGAGAGTACATGGTCCTTTTGTTAGTGATCTTGAAGTTGAAAATGTTGTAAAACAGTTAAAAAGAAACAGCTCAAGCGATTATGATGTGGATTTTAATTCCATTATAATTCCAGAAAATAACTCAGGTAGTGGTGGTAATTTTGATTTTGAAGATCAAGGTGGAGGTGATTTATATCAGCAAGCTATAAAAATAGTACTAGATGAAAAGAGACCAACTACTAGCTACATTCAAAGAAGATTGAAAATTGGATATAATAAAGCGGCTTCATTAATAGAACAAATGGAAAATGATGGGATCGTAAGTCCTGCAAATTCTCAAGGTAAAAGAGAAATTTTAAAAGACAAGTAACAGAATTTTAATTGAAAATTATAGAGATATTCAATGTTGAAATTAAAAACTAGTATTCCACTGGCGGTATTTAATTTAGTAATATCTATTTTTATATCCTTATTTTTAAATTTACCACTATGGAATTTTCTTTATAACTTAGCTACTACTAGTAAATTTTTTTCATTAAATTTTTTATTAGTATTTTTCATTATTTTAGTATGCTTTATATACTTTGCAATTTCCCTTTTTTCATTTCGTTATATACATAAATTATTACTATCCTTTATTCTAATTTGTGGCTCACTTGCTCAATATTTTATGCTAAAATATGGAGTCATAATTGATAGTTCAATGATTCAAAATGTATTCGAGACAGATTTCAAGGAATCCTTCGAATTGCTAACTTATAAAATGATTTTGATGAGTGTATTTTTTGGAATAACACCCTCATTTATTATTTATAAAATAAATGTAAAATATCCTAAGAAAATATCTGATTACCTTATATTTTCCCTTTTTAGTATTTTAGCGTTAGTAATTTTGATGGGTGTAATATTTGCTCAGTATAAAACATTTGTTTCAGTTTTTAGGAATCATAAAGATATTATTTTTAGAATTATACCAAATAACTATATTAACGGTATTTATCAAAATATTATACTATTATTTCCAGAGAAAAATGTGAAGCAAATATCAAGTGAGGCAAATAAGAATCAAAATTGGGAGCATCACCGGAGAAAGACTATATTTGTATTTGTTATTGGTGAAGCTGCAAGAGCAAATAATTTTTCATTAAATGGCTACATAAAAGAAACAAATCCGAATTTGATAAAACATGATGTAATTAATTTTAGCAATTTCTACTCATGCGGAACTACTACAGCCGTTTCAGTGCCATGTATTTTTTCCTCACTTGATAAATCAAATTTTAGTAAATCTAAATTTAAAAATAATGATAATTTATTAAAGTTAATAAAAAAGTCAGGATTTAATGCTTTATGGATAGATAATAATAGTGGATGTAAATCCGCTTGTGATGATGTTGAAACAGTAGAAATGGAATCATATATAAAAAGCAGCTCTAACAGAGAAATATATGATGAAGAGATGTTAAGCATTTTTGAAAAATTTATTGAAAAAAATAATAAAGGCGATTTATTTATTGTTTTACATCAAAAAGGCAGTCATGGCCCTGCATACTATAAGAGAATTCCTGAGAGTTTTGATGAATTTAAACCTATTTGTAAGTCAGTTGAGCTTCAGCAATGTTCATCTGAGGAGATAACTAACAGCTATGATAACACAATTCTATATACGGATTATTTTTTATCCAAAGTTATTACTATGTTGAAGGAGAATAAAGATGCGGATACAGCTATGATTTATGTTTCTGATCATGGACAATCCTTGGGAGAAAATGGTATTTATTTACATGGAATGCCTTATTTAGTGGCGCCAAAATACCAAAAACACATTCCAATGATTATGTGGTTATCAGAAAATTTTACTAAGGATTTTGGGATTGATAAAAAATGTGTGTCAAAGTATATAGATAAGGAACTTTCTCATGATAACTTATTTCATTCTATTTTAGATGTATTGAAAATAGACACGAAAGCTCAAAAAAATAACCTCAGTTTTTTTCAAAATTGCAAAGTTAAATAGTCAAAAAATTCAGGATTTATATTTTGATTGTATTATCTATAGTTGATGATCTTGAGTTTTCTTATTTTAAAAATATAATAGAATGATAGCATTTCAAGGAATTATAGTAGATGGGTAGCTAAGCCAAAATTTAAATTAGGGCGAATATATATTGAATTTATATACAATTAATAATTGTGTTGACTTAGGTGTAAATATTCTTAAAATGCGCTGTTTCACAATTAATATATGTGTATGAAGTGTATGACAAAAAAACAAAATACTTTTGAGAAATCAGTAAAGCCATTTTATCACAATTCAAAAGAATTTCATCATGGCTCAAGAGAGTGTAATATAATATATTCTCCAGATCAAATATTATCTTCAAAATCTCAATTTTCCGTTGCAGAAACTAAACAAGTAAAGAATCTTTTTGGATTTGAACTTTTATGCGATGATCTATCTAAATCTGTTAAGGAAGCAGAGAATTTTCGTTCAAAAAATCAAAAAATTATGCACTCCTTTCCTGACAGCTTAATAGAAAAAGGAATTAAGTCATATGTAACAGAAACAAATACTAGGGAGTTATTTGTTTTACATAAAATTTCTTCAAAAATAGGTTTTGCTATATCAACTTATTCTGCTCTAAAAGAAGGAGCGATTGTTGCAGAGTACGTAGGAGAAAGAAAGCCTTCTTATATTAAGATTTTTGATACTACTTATCTAGCTTTGAATAATGATGGTACAAATATAGATGCAAAAGATTATGGCAATGTGGCTAGATTTTTTCATCACTGCCCTTCTGATCATACTGATAAACAAGTTATGACTGCCAATCTAGCGATATTGCCATGGCAAGTTTCAGAAACATTAACAAAGATATTTTTTATCACTATAAGGGATATTAAAGCATTTGAACCTCTTTGCTGGGATTATAATGATAAGTATGCTTTTGATCATGATGTAGAATTATTAAATGCCGAAACTTATTTACCTATTACTGAGCTTCATAACGAATTTTAAAAGAATATAGGTTGGTTGCGTTATTTGACATAATGGAAAATGTAACTAGCCTTATAAATATATTACAATAGTTTGAAAAGTCATATGTAATTTTGGGAGAAGATAGTTAATAAATTCAGTTAAATAGTTTCAGATTTAAATGACTGTAAGGTATTAAATAGATTTCTCTTTATATCGATAATGCCAGTATTGTCGATACCTGAATAAAGCATGATATTTTTATTTGTATAATCCTCAAGTTCTTTTTTCTTTTTTGATATTTGTTCATCATCAAGCATATCGATTTTTGATAATAAAATTAGCTCTTCCTTATCTATGAGATTGCCGTAATTTTCTAATTCTTTTCTAATTATTTTATAATTATTTATTATATCATCACTTGTAATATCTATGATATGTAGAAGTATTTCACACCTTTCTAGGTGTTTTAAAAATTTTATTCCAAGTCCATGTCCTAGGCTTGCATCCTCTATTAAACCTGGGATATCTGCTATTGTAAATTCATTATGCTCATAATAAACAACTCCTAACTGAGGTGTTAAAGTGGTGAATGGATAATTTGCAATTTTAGGCTTAGCTGATGTTACTTTGGATAAAAAGGTTGATTTTCCAGCATTGGGCATTCCTAGCAATCCGATATTTGATAGAAGTCTTAAATTTAACCATATCCACATTTCGTTACCAACTTCTCCTTCTGTAAATTTTCTTGGAGCTTGATTCCTGGAGGATTTAAAATTGCTATTTCCTAGACCACCTCTACCACCTTTAATAATAACTTCTTCCTGTCCTGCATTATTTAATTCATATAAGACGTATTTTTTATCCTCAGAAAGAATTTGTGTTCCTTGTGGCACGTAAATGATTAACTCTTTACCTGATTTGCCAGTCATATCATTTCCTTGCCCTTTTTCTCCTTTAGGTGCTTTAAAATGTTGCTTATATCTAAAGTCAATCAGAGTATTTAAATTTTGTTCGACCTTAAGTATGATTGAACCACCTCTGCCACCATTACCTCCATTAGGTCCACCAAATTGTATATATTTCTCTCTTCTAAAACTTGCTGTGCCATTACCACCATCGCCTGCCTTGAGATAAATTTTCGCTTCGTCTATAAAGTGCATATGATTTTAAGTGCAGTGATTTTTTAAATATTGTAGAGATTCCTTAAAACCTGATAGACTATAATAATCTAAAGCAAAATTTTCGTCATTATCATAACTTTTAATTGAAAAATAGTTTATCGTGGTTTTAATTAATAAATTGATTAAATAATTGTCTTGGTCACTATTGTATGCTGTAGCATAATTTTCATAAGAGTTATTTAAACTATGATTTTTATCTTTATCAATAGTCATGATAATAGGATGTTGCTTAGATAAATCATAACCAGCATAAGCGGTGATTGAGAATTTATTTATTCCTAGGTAATTAATATTAATGTATGGAGCTCCTCTTTTTTCCATATATAACATAGTTTTAATAGGGGTAGAATAAGTATAACATATTTTTTTCTTACCTTTTTTCTCAATATATGTTATCCAATTACCTATATTTCTTTGTTGCTTCTGTACGTTGGTTTTTGCTTCTATTGGACTTACGATACATAGGAAGCAGAGATAAACTAAAAAACCAATTAATGACAAATTATTTTTCATATATTTCAATGTTTAATTCAATAATGTATAGAATCTTTATAACATTCTTTTTTATAACTCATACAATAACTTTTGCTTTAGCTCAAGATAACATTTTTTTAACAAATTATAACACCAGTGCTGAATATGCATATCTACTTGATTATGAAAGTGGTGAAGTACTATATGATAAGAGCGGAAATATCCCGATGGCTCCTTCGTCTATGACAAAAATGATGACATCATATATTGCATTTAAAAAATTACAGGATGGGATATTAAAATTATCTGATAAATTTATAATTAGCCACAATGCTTCTAAAAAAGGTGGCTCAAGGATGTTTTTAAAATCAGGACAACGAGTTTCAGTCGATGAACTTTTAAAAGGGATAATAGTTTTATCAGGAAATGATGCATCCATTGCTTTAGCAGAAAGTTTGCATGGGAGTGAAGAGGAGTTTGCTAATGAAATGAATATATTTGCACATAAATTAGGCCTTAAAGATACTGTTTTTAAAAATAGTACGGGATGGCCAGATGAAGGACATTTAATGAGTGCAAGAGATTTAGCAATTTTAGCAACTAGATTAGTTAAGGATTTTCCTGAATATTATCATTATCATTCAATCAGACAATATTCGTTTAATAAGGTAAGGCAAAATAATAGAAACACTCTAATTGGTTTATATGGTGTAGATGGAATAAAGACTGGGAAGACGGATATAGCTGGACATGGGATAGTGATTAGTGCAAAAAAGAACGGAAGAAGATTAATTGCTGTGATAAATGGTCTTAAAAGCGAAAAAGAAAGAGAGTCTGAAGCAAAAAAAATTCTTGATTTTGGTTTTTCAAATTTTAAAAATTTAACATTGTTTAATGGGCAAAAAGAAGTTGTTGAAGCTGATGTGATATATGGAAATTTAAATCAAGTATCATTAAATGTGCAAGGCGAAATTGTGATTACTGTACCTTTGGAATATGACAGAATGAAAAATTTATTGTTTTTAACCAAATTTAAAGAGCCATTGGAAGCCCCTATTAAAAAAGGTGATGTGGTTGGTAAGTTGAAAATTATGGATAACAAAGAAAGGATATTAATTAAAGAAGTTGATCTTATTGCAAGTACAGATGTTGAGAAATCAGGGGTTATTAAAAGAGTTTTTCAAGGTATAAAGTACTTTTTTAAAAAATTAATTAGCTAGTGTAATTTATGGACATTGTATTCATAATTACAACAATCTCACTGTTGTTACTAATATTTTGTGCAGTAGCATTAACTTATGTTGTGATTAATAAAAACATAAAAAATTCAGAAAATTTAAAAGATATAATTTTAGAGCAAAAATTATCATTAAATCATTTAAATAACTTTTTCGATAAACAAGTAAATTTTTTACATAACAGCATCTCAAAACAAATTGAAAACAATCATTTAAATCAACAAAAACAACTGGATTCTATGCAAAAACAATTGGTCCAGATTGCAGAATTAAATGAAAGTAAAATTGAAAATATGAGACGATCAATGGAAGAAAAGGTTAATCTAATGCAAGAAAATAGTCAAAAAAAATTAGATGAAATTAGAGTAACAGTTGAAGAAAAACTTCAGTCCACTTTAGAAAAAAGATTGGGAGAATCTTTTAAACTTGTTAGTAATCAGCTGGAAATGGTGCATAAGGGTTTAGGAGAAATGCAAAATCTTGCAACAGGTGTGGGAGATTTAAAAAAAGTTCTTACTAATGTTAAAACAAAAGGCATTTGGGGAGAAGTTCAGTTAGGGAGTCTTTTAAAACAAGTTTTAAGTGAGGAACAATATACAGAAAATGCCAAAATAGATCCCTTAAGTAATCAAAGGGTAGAATATGCTCTAAAATTACCGAATAAAGATAATGAAAATACTGATACTTTGTTACCTATTGATGCAAAATTACCAATGGTGGAGTACTATAAGCTTATAGAGTTTTATGAAGAAGGAGATAAGCTCAATATTGAAAAACAAATAAAAATATTAGAAATTACTATTAAGAAAGAAGCTAAAAGCATAAATGAAAAATATATTAAGCCACCTCACAGTACGGATTTTGCAGTGATGTTTTTACCTGTTGAGGGTTTATATGCAGAAATAGTTAGAATTCCTGGATTACTTGAAAAACTTCAGCGTGAATATCGTGTAATAATCACCAGCCCAACTACTTTAACAGCACTGCTCAACAGTATTCAAATGGGTTTTAAAACTTTAGCTATAGAGAAAAGGTCAAGTGAGGTTTGGAAATTATTAGATTCAGTAAAACATGAATTTTCTAACTTTGTTGGCATTTTAAGTAAAACAAAAGTAAAATTAGATCAAGCTAGTAAAGCTATAGGTGAGGCTGAATATAAAGGTAACGTAATAAAAAATAAATTACAAAATGTTGAAAAATTACCACTTTCAAAATAAAAAAATTTAAAATGGAAAATTCTAAAGGGGACTATTTATCTGGGTTAAATGAAAATCAGTTAGAAGCTGTTTCACATATAAATGGTCCTTTGTTAATTTTAGCAGGCGCAGGAACTGGTAAAACAAAGGTTTTAACCTCAAGGATTATACACATTTTAAATAATAATATTGCATTTCCATCACAAATCCTAGCTGTGACATTCACAAATAAAGCAGCTAATGAAATGAAACAAAGGGTTGAGAATTTTTTGGAAAATGTCACTAATTCTATGAACATAGGAACTTTTCATTCTATTGCAGCGAGAATTTTAAGGCGTCATGCAGAAGCTCTAGGCTATACTTGTGACTTCACTATTATAAATCAAGATGATCAATTAAGATTAACTAAGCAATTGATTAAAGATTATAAACTTGATGAAAAAAGCGTTTCTCCAAAGATTTTGCTCTATTATATTAATAGGTTTAAAGATAGAGCAATTATTCCTGAAAATTTACCAGCCAATGAAGCTGAGCATTTTGATGGTGGTAAATTAAATGAATTATATACTGAATACCAAAACAGGTTAAAAAATTATAATGCTATGGATTTTGGCGATTTACTTTTGAACAATATTCAGCTTTTTAATAATAATTTGGATATCTGTTCATATTACCAAAACAAATTTAAACACATATTGGTTGATGAATATCAAGATACTAATATTGCTCAATATTTATGGTTAAGAACTTTATCTCAAAATAACAATAATATCTGTTGTGTTGGTGATGATGACCAATCCATATATGCATGGAGAGGAGCAGAAATTACAAATATTCTTAGATTTGATAAAGATTATCCTGATGCTAAAGTGATAAGACTTGAGAAAAATTATCGCTCAACTCAGCATATTTTGAATTTAGCTAGTAAATTGATTGCTAACAATACAAACAGACATTTTAAAAGTTTATGGACTGATAAGACAGATGGAGATAAGGTGAAAATCATAAATTATTATGATGATAAAGAAGAATCTAGGGCAATTGCAGATGAAATTGATATGCTTGAAAGAATGAAAAAAACTACTCTGTCAGAAGTAGCAATTTTAGTTAGAGCTGGATACCAAACAAGAAATTTTGAAGAAAGTCTTAATTTTTTAGGAGTGCCATATAGGATAGTTGGCAGTACTAAATTCTATGACAGATTGGAAATAAAGGATTGTATTGGTTATATTAGGCTTCTTGTTAATAATAATGATAATTTGGCTTTTGAAAGAGTAGTGAATACTCCTAAAAGAGGTGTTGGTAATAGTAGCCTTATGAACGTTTTAAACACTGCAAGAGAGCTAAATCTATCTATGTTTGATGCTACAAAAAAAATGATTAGTGAAAAAAAAATTAAAGGCAAAGCCATGGAATCACTAAATCATTTTATCACACAAATTGACGAAAACAATAATAAGCTTGGGCAAGATAATCATACTGATATTGTAAAAGTTTTATTGAATAAAGCTGGTTATATTGATATGTGGAAAAACGACGATAAACATGAGTCGAAGGAGAGAGTTGAAAATATTAATGAGTTAATTAATAGCTTAAGTGAGTATGAAAATTTGCAAGATTTTCTGCAGTACATTAGTTTAATAAGTGATGCAGATAATGTTGCAGAAGGCAATAGAGTTAACATTATGACAATTCATGCCGCAAAAGGTTTGGAATTTGATACAGTGTTTTTGCCAGGCTGGGAGGAGGGTGTTTTTCCCAGCTCAAGGTCAGTAGAGGAGGAAAAGGAATCAGGGCTTGAGGAAGAAAGAAGATTGGCATATGTTGCAATAACAAGAGCAAAAAAAAATCTCACAATTTCATATGTGTGTTATAGAAGAATCTATGGAGATTTTAAAGCTTCAGAAGTATCAAGATTTATTAATGAATTACCAAAGGACAGCTATCAAATTGTAAATAATTATTTTAATAATTCTTCTACTACATCACAAAAAAGTGTGACATCATTCAAAGATATTAAAAAAGAAAATTACAAACCAGTAAAAAAAGAAAAATTTAGTATTGGAACTAAGGTTGCACATATAAAATTTGGCAGGGGAATTGTTTTATCTGCTGATGGAGATATTAAAGAAGTGTTTTTTGAAAAAGAAGGGATGAAAAAAATAATGTCAGAATTTTTAGAATTAATTTAGGTAGTTAATGATTCAAACAAATATTCCTAAGCTTCCACAGCATATAGCAATCATTATGGATGGTAATAGTAGATGGGCGAGAGAGAAAAATTTACCAAAGATAGTTGGATATCAAAAAGGTATTAAATCTGCTCAAAAAATAATAAAATCTTCTAAAGATTTAGGTATTAAATATTTAACTTTATATGCTTTCTCTCTTGAGAATTGGCAAAGACCAAAAGACGAAGTTGCAAAACTTATGGGTATGTTTAGGGGGTATTTAAAAAAAGATATCGAGGAACTAATCAAAAAAGATATACGGATAATATTTATTGGGGATCACTCGAAATTGGATAAAGATATCAAAAATTCCATGAAAGAAGTTGAAGACAAATCTTTACAAAATAGCTTTTGTTTAATCATTGCAATGAGCTATGGAGCAAAAAATGAGATAGCAAGGGCAATTTTAAAATTAAGTGAGCAATATGATAAAGAATCCCTAAATGAAAAAAATATAGAAGAATTGTTTGAATCTGTTATAAACCCACATAAAATACCAAATCCAGATTTATTAATTAGGACAAGTGGAGAAAAAAGGCTTAGCAATTTTTTATTATGGCAAGTTGCTTATACAGAGCTATGTTTTACAAACAAATATTGGCCAGATTTTGCTGAGCAGGATTTGCTGGATGCAATAGATGATTTTAACAAAAGAGAGAGGAAATATGGCAAATAAAATATTAGAAAGCAACTTATTTAAAAGAATTCTTACAGCTTTAGTGTTAATACCAACTGTAGTTTACATAGTAATGGAAGGTGGAATTTTATTTGATTTATTTTTAGGATTAATATTTATCATTGCATCATATGAAGTAATTAAGATTGTTAACAATGATAAGGTAATTTCTTCATTAAAAAAGTTAATATGGATAACACCAATATTAATTTATATAGGGCTATCACTGATATCTCTTAAATGTATAAGATTGCACGATGGGGGGCAGTTAAAAATTATGGTATTATTTTTAAGTATTTGGGTGTTTGATTCAGCTGCTTATTTTGCGGGTTCATTGATTGGAGGGCCTAAATTATTACCAAGAATTAGCCCTAAAAAAACATGGGCAGGTTTGATTGGAGGGTGTGTTATAACATTTATTATTCCCAACTTAATATTTATCATTATGTTAAATCACATTTTTATTTCAGCATTTGCAATCATTATAGGCTTTTATTTGAGTTTAATAGGTATAATTGGACAAGTTGGAGATTTGATGGAATCGTATTTTAAAAGGAAGTTTAAGGTTAAGGATAGTGGCAATATTTTGCCAGGGCATGGTGGAATGTTAGACAGGCTAGATAGTATATTTTTAGCATCAATATTTTTTTATCTTCTCTTAAAATTCAGGTAATTTAAATTATGAAAAAGAAAATATGCATTTTAGGCTCGACTGGGAGTATTGGATGTAATACGTTAGATTTAATATCACAGCATAGAGATAGGTATGAAGTAGAAACTCTTACAGCTAATAAAAACGTTAAAAAGCTGGCTGAGCAGGCTATAGAATTTCAGGCGAGGAATGTTGTAATTTGTGATTATAGCAAGTTCAAAGAATTGAAGGAACTACTAAGTGGTTATGACATAAAAATTTTTTCTGGCTATGATGAACTTGTGAATTTAGCTGGTCTGAAATATGACATTACAGTTATAGGGATTAGTGGTATTATTGCACTTAGGCCTATTATGGAGTCAATTGACAACTCTAAAGTGCTTGGGCTTGCAAACAAAGAAAGCATAGTTTGTGCAGGAGATTTCATTATTAGCAAAGCAAAAAACAGCATTACTAAAATCATTCCATTAGATTCAGAGCATAATGCTATTTTTCAAGTGCTTGAGGAAAGAAATAAGAATAATATTGATAAGGTTATGCTAACTGCTTCAGGTGGTCCTTTTCTTAATAAAGGTATTGATGAACTTAAGGATACCACTCCAGAGGAGGCAATCAAGCATCCTAAATGGAAAATGGGGAATAAAATTTCTGTGGACTGCGCTAATATGGTTAATAAAGGTTTGGAGGTAATTGAAGCATGTAAACTTTTTAATTTAGATATTGATAAAGTTGACGCAATAATCCATCCAGAGTCAATAATTCATGGAATGGTATATTACGCTGATGGCTCTGTACTTTCTCAAATGGGATATCATGATATGAGGACGCCAATTTCAACGGTGCTTGAATATCCGAAAAGAGTAAGATTTAAGTATCACCCTATAGATTTTTCAAAAATCGGAACTCTAAATTTTAAAGAGATTAATCAGGAACGTTTTCCTTTATTTTATCTGGCTAAAGAGGCATATAAACTTGGTAATTATGCACTTATTGCATTCAACGTTTCAAATGAAATTGCAGTTGAAGCATTTCTTAATAAGAAAATAGGCTTTTTAAGTATTGATGAGATAATTAAAACAATCATGCATCAAACCAAGAAAATTAATATATCCTCTCTAGAGGATGTGTTGAATTTTACTGAAGAAATTGAAAAAAGAACAAAGCAAATTTTATGCTCTCATTTTTAGGGTGCATTATAGAATTATGGGGTCCATTATACTATCATGATGTATGTTGTGTATTTCTAAATGTAAATCTAAATATGTAGATTGTTTTTGTAATTCTGCAGATTTCATTATTTCATCTACTGTATCATCTAAATCTTCTGTACTCATCCAGTAAAATAAATCAGTAAATTTATTTTTTGCTTCTTCATATAATTTATTGAGTAATTTTACTATATTATCTCTAGTATCGGGTTTGTTTAGAGTTTCATCAACATTTGAGGTGCAACAACATTCAAAAAAAGCTTATATGTGGTGTAAATATATTTATTTTTATCATATCAACTTAAAGTACAGTAATAATATTTAATTAAAAAATCAATTCATAAATATTAAATCTAATTGGTTTTTCTAGTATTTTGCTGTACTTTGATGTATAAAATCAGTAAATATTATAACTGTATATAGCTCAGTAACTAAAGTGCTGATATGCGGTTTAAGGAACCTTATTTTAAACAGGGCAAAAATTTATGAGTATACCAGTTGAAAAATCACCTCAGGGTCAAGTGCTGCAAAATCAACCTAGCAATACTTTAAAAAAACCTAATTGGCTTAGAGTTAAGGCTCCAACAGGAAAAATTTTTGAAAAAACAAAACAAATTGTAAAAGAAAAATCATTAAACACAGTTTGTGAAGAAGCTGCATGCCCAAATATAGGTGAATGCTGGAACAAGAAGCATGCAACATTTATTATACTGGGAAGTGTTTGCACTAGAGCATGTAGGTTTTGTAACATTCAAACAGGTTTGCCTGATAAACTTGATCCACATGAACCAGAAAAAATTGCAAGGTCAGTTTCAGAATTAGATTTAAAGCATGTTGTTGTAACCTCTGTTGATAGAGATGATTTAGAAGATGGGGGAGCAAATCATTTTGCACAATGTATTTTAGAAATCAGAAAAAAATGTCCTAACACTAGTATTGAGGTGCTTACTCCAGATTTTTTGAGGAAAGGAGATGCATATAAGATTATTGTTGATGCTAGGCCTGATGTGTTTAATCATAATATAGAAACGGTTCCATCTCTTTATCCAAAAATCAGACCAGGCTCAAGGTATTTTAATTCTTTAAATCTTCTAGATAGTGTTAAAAAATTGGATAAAAATATATTTACCAAATCTGGTATGATGGTGGGTTTAGGTGAAACTACTGATGAAATTTTTCAAGTAATGGATGATTTAAGAGCAGCTAATGTAGATTTTTTAACTATTGGACAATATTTGCAACCTACCCCTAATCATGCTAGGGTGAAAAGGTATGTTGAGCCAGATGAGTTTAAATATTATGAAAAAATGGCGAAAGTGAAAGGCTTTCATATGGTATCAGCAACTCCATTAACCAGATCTTCTTATCATGCAGAGGAGGATTTTGTAAAATTAAAACGTATGAATATTAATGGTTAAAAATAGAGATAAAATTAAGAAATTTAAATTATTTTTTGGTGGTAAAAAAAAACTAAAAAAAAGAGTTAAAGGTGTTGTGTTATTTTTCGCAATTTTATTGTTAATGATAGATATGGCGAAATTTAAATTTTTACAGAGTAAATTTCATGATTTATCTTCAGTAACATATTCTGCTATTTCTTATCCATTATTTTTAGTGCAAAATTCTTATTCAGAGATAAAAAATTACATATTCCTGATATCAACTAACAAAACAATATATTTAGAAAATCAAAAACTAAAAGAGCAGGTCCAAGGTTTGGAATTAATAAAAGCAGAAAATAATGATTTGCTACGCTTAGTTAATTTTCAGGATAATTTACAATTTTCAAGGATAACAGGCAGAGCTGTTATTGAATCACATGAAAGCTTTGAAAAACAATATTTATTAAATATTGGCTATAGGAATGGGGTGAGCAAAGGAAATGCAATTGTGAATAGCAATAGACTTGTTGGAAGGATAATGGATGTGAGCGAACAATCCTCAAAGATGCGATTAATTACTGATAAAAATTCAAAAATTCCTGTTTCAATTTTAGGAACAGAATATAATGGAATTGCAAGTGGTATAAATAAAGAAAATTATCTTAAACTATTTTATTTACCACAGGATATAAATATTGAGGATGGAAAAATTGTTATAACTTCAGGGGAGGGTGGTTATATGCCGTATGGTGTTTATGTTGGAAAAACAAAAAAGATTGGTGATGAAATTTTTGTTGAAACATGTTTGAATTGTAATAATGCGATAAGATTAGTCGGTATTTTAAAACTAGAAGAAAATTTTGCCAGTGCAAAAAAGAAATAGCAAGCTTAGTATTATAGACTATGAATTAGGTGTTTATATTGGTGTGAGTGAACAGGAAAAAATGCTAAGACAAAAAATCTTAATATCTATTGAAATTAATTTTAAAAATTCACCTAAAGCTATTATAACTGACAGCATTGATGATACTTTATGCTATCATAACATATGCAATAAATTAAAGTTATCAGATGGTAAGATATATTCAACAATAGAATATCTTTGCAATGAGCTATACAAGTTATTATATAAAATAATAGAACCTAACGATTTTCAATTGGAAGTAAAAAAATTTCCAGTTATTGAAAATTTAAAAGGTGGAGTTAGATTTACACTTAGTAATTATAAAGAATAATATTAAAATTATGAAAAATAGATTTATACTAATTGCGATAATTGCCTTCATATTAATATTATTTTTTACGAAATATACAGGTTCAATTTCTTTTAAAAATGAAAAGTTATTGTATGTTATTTATTCTGTAATAGTGATAAGCGCGTTAATAGTTAGCATTTTCAATTCTAAAATACCGTTCAAGCAGTTAGTTAAATCTGCTGGAGCTTGGGTTTTAATCATTGGGGTTTTATTGATAGGATTTAGTTATAAAAGTGATGTTATAAAAGTTTATGATAAAGTATATGCCAATCTAATACCTGGAAACTATGTAATAAGTGGAGATAAACAAGTCATTGTATATGCTAATCAATATGGGCACTATTATGTTAATACTATAATTCAGGGAGTAAGTATTAATTTTTTAATTGATACAGGTGCTACAACAGTTTCGTTAACAAGAAGTGATGCTAAAAAATTAGGAATTGATTTAAATCACCTAAACTATAGCCAAAAAGTTTCCACCGCAAATGGAGCGGCATTATCTGCCCCTATAAAATTAGATTATATTAAAATCAATGATATCGTAGTAGATAATGTTAGTGCGTCAGTGGGTAGGGATGATGGATTAGATAAGTCATTACTTGGAATGAGTTTTCTAAATAAGCTAAGATCATTTCAGGTTACTGAGGATTCTCTGGAAATGATAGGAGAGTAAAAATTCTTTTAAAGGCTTAGGGAAGCCAGAGGCACTGAGGTATAATTTAAAAGGAAAGTAGTTTCGCTGCCTTATTCATGAACGTAAAGTGGTATATGAAGTGCTTAAAGATTTTATTATACACAATGTAGATTATTAAATTTTTATAAGATGGTATTTCAAAAACACATAAATAAATCCCCCTCACATATATTGAAGCATGTTTTTGGATATGACGAATTTAGAGGAGAGCAGGAAGCAATAATTAATAATGTAATAAATGGCAAAAATACTTTTGTACTAATGCCAACAGGTGGAGGGAAATCGCTATGTTATCAAATTCCAGCTTTAGCATTAGAAGGTTTGGCAATTGTAGTCTCACCACTGATAGCATTAATGCAAGATCAAGTAAGTGCTCTCAGATTATCAGGAGTAAAAGTAGCAACTATAAATTCAAATATTAGCAGACAAGATGTGTGGCAAATAAAAGATGCCATGAAAAATAATAAATTGGATTTACTTTATGTTGCACCAGAAAGATTATTAATGGAGGAATTTTTAGAATTATTATCTTCAGTATCAATTTCATTATTTGCAATAGATGAAGCACATTGTGTCTCTCAATGGGGACATGATTTTAGGCCGGAGTATATAGAATTGGATAAATTAGCAGATAAATTCCCAGAAGTGCCACGTATAGCCTTAACAGCAACAGCAGATGCACCTACCAGAAAAGATATAATACAAAAATTACGATTAGGAAAAGGTCAAACATTCGTAGCAGGTTTTGATCGTCCAAACATAAATTATTCTATCACAATAGCCCAAAATCCTAAAAAGCAGCTTTTGGAATTTATTAAAAAAAATCATAATAATGAAACAGGAATAGTATATTGTTTATCTCGTAAAAAAACTGAAGAGGTAGCGAATTATTTAAAGAAAGAAGGTTTAAATGCCTTGATATATCATGCAGGTATGGGGTCGGAAGAAAGATCAGAAAACCTAAAAAGATTCCTTGAAGAGGAAAATATGATAATGGTCGCAACAGTGGCTTTCGGGATGGGAATAGACAAACCAGATGTAAGATTTGTGGTGCATGTAAATATACCAAAAAATATAGAAAGTTATTATCAAGAAACAGGCAGGGCAGGTAGAGATGGATTACCTTCAAATGCTGTAATGTTTTATAGTCTAGGAGATATAGCAATTCAGAGAAGTTTTATAGAAAATTCTAACGCATCAGCAAATCAAAAAAGGATAGAGCGACAAAAATTAAATTATTTATTAGGGTTATGTGAAGCGACATCTTGTAGAAGGCAGATATTGTTAGAATATTTTGGAGATAGGTGTGAGCCATGCAATAATTGTGATACCTGCATCAATAAACCAGAGACTTTTGATGGCACAATTCTAGCACAAAAAGCGATCTCTTGTGTTTATAGAACTAATCAAATATTTGGAATATTGTATCTTATAGATGTTTTACTTGGAGTAGATAATAAAAGAATAAAAAATTTCCGTCATGACAAAATTAGCGTGTATGGAATAGGTAAGGAATTCAGTAAACAAGAATGGCAAAATATTTTTAGGCAATTAGTCTCTAAAAATTTACTTTTGGTTGATATGATAGGACATGGAGCTATTAAAATAACCGAACGTGGTATGCAGTTTTTGGAAGAAAAAGAAACTGTAGAATTAGGAAAATATACTAAGAGAGCTAAAATTAAAATCAAGGAAGAATATAAAGCAAATACTCAGGATCAAACAAAATTACTAAAAATTGAAACACAAAAAGAAAAAGATTTGTTGGCGTTATTAAAATTAAAAAGATTAGAAATAGCAAAAGCGCAAAAAGTGCCGCCTTATCTAGTATTTCATGATAAGACATTGGTAGAAATGATTAAAGTAAAACCCAGATCAATTGATGAAATGTCTAAAATAACGGGGATTGGTGAAGCTAAAATTAAGCGTTATGGTCAAGTATTTTTAGATATATTATTATCTCATTTTAACTAATATTAATTTAATAACAAAAGATGAAAAACCAAATCAACTTGTTTGATAATTATTAATTATAAAAACGCTACTTTATTTTATCCTCATTTTTGAATTCTCTACTCATTGATACAATTTAAATAGATGATACATATTTAAAATTGTTTAATTTAGGAAAATATGAATACAAATAATTTGTTTTTGGAGCGATTAAAACGTTCTCACAACTTAATTTATGGAGATAAAAAATATGATACACTGCTCCATTGTCAAAAATTAAAATCAACCATAGATGTAGTTTCTGACTTTTATAGATTACAAGATTCAAGAGTAGATATTTGTTGTGATGAAGAAGGATTCCACATAAGCTTTTTAAAATCCAAAAGCAGGGAAGATAGTATATGAAGATGGAAGGATTGGACAATGCGGAGAGATAGGGGGTGTAACAACAAAAGATAAGCAAAGAGGAGAAACAAAAGGAGGGGATAAGATAAAAACAATAGCAAAAAGGCTCTATCACATCTGTAAATATGGTGTAAAAAATTTTAAATTATTTACATATTTTTTTATTAAGCAGCGAGTAAAAGAAATGTATCAAATTCAGAATTATAATTATCATTGTCAGCAAGTTGTCCTTTTTTAATCATATGCAATAGTTCTATTTTTGCAATGGTTTTGGCGGTACTTCTGAAGGATTTGAAGCTAAGCATCGGTCTAGTTCGTTTCTTTATAAATCTGTTATCACCTTCTATCCTGTTGTTGAGATATTTGTTTTGCCTGATTTCTATTTGATCTTCTTTAGATAATGGCTTATGGATTGAATTCAAAGTAGAAGTATTAGAGCCACTTTTATCTATATTAACCTTTATAGGCTGTTCACTAGATTTAATTGCCTTCTTGAAATACGCTTTAGCTGCCCTCTTATCTCTTTTTGCTCTTAGCATAAAATCTATGATATCTCCGTATTTATCAACAGCTCTATACAAATATAACCATTTGCCCTTAACCTTAATATAGGTCTCGTCCATTCTCCAGCTACTATTTACTGGGCTTTTCTTTTCCTAAATCTTCCTTCAAGTATTGGCATAAACTTTATTACCCATCTTTGCAAAGTAGCGTGATCAATGTTGAGTCCTCTCAACTCACCTATCTTCTATCTCTCTATAACTTAAAGAATACTTTTCTTTCATATACAAGGATATCATATTCATGATTCTTAAAGTACTTCATTAATTTTGCGGCTACTTTCAGCATTATTACCATCTATCATTTCTTTCAGAATATCGAAGATTATTATACTTTTCAACAGATGCGATAGAACCTAAAATATTACATGAATTCCAAACATATGAGTGGTGAAAGAAGAGAGTATCATAGTTGATTATTCAAAGTTCCTCTTAGGCATAAGAAGTTAGGAAAAATTACTTGACGTTTGAATTTTTAACTATCAGTATGAGATTAGCAAGTTTTGACATATCGTATATTTTTTATTATTTAAACTAAAAGAGTAATGTTTATGGGATATCATACTGATGGAATAGCTTATGAGGATTTTACGGAGAGATCATGTGAGATATGTCACGCACATGGTAGTGATAGTGAAAAAGCAAACTTGAACTCTAACCAGTTAAATAAACTTCAAAACCAGTTGGATATTTTAGGTAGAGAAAAGATTGAATTAACACGTAATAACGCCTTGTGTAACCAAGAAAAATTATCTTTATCAAGTTTGTTAGAAAATTACAAAATAAAATTACACACTGAATTAGCTCCACTCCAATCTCAAATATTGTCTCTTCAAACCAATTTAACTGGAACTACGAACTTATTAAATCTCAAGTTTGAAAAATTAACACAGTGTGAAGCAGATAAAAGTGATGCAGTTGCTGGAGCTGGAAAATTGCAAATCGATTTAGATATATGTAAAGCTCAAAATGAACAAACTCATCAACTTATAAAATCAAGTTCTTCTGAAAAAATAGAGCTAGAAACAAAGAATCAAGAACTAAATTCCCAACTAAATACTGAAAAAACTAAAAATTCTCAATGTCAAGATGCTAAACAAAGGCTAAACCTAGAAGTTAAAGAAGAAAAACAAAAATCAGCACAATGCCAAGGAGATCTAGAGCAAGCTAATCAACAAAAAGCTGAATTGCAATCTAATTACGATGACTTGAATAAAGAAGCAGAAATATACAAAAAAGATTTGCAGTTATGTCGTAAAAATGCAGCTGCTGGTTCTACATCTGCAGAAAAGGAAATAGAAAGTATGCAAACTGAATTAGATGCTTGCTCTCAATCACAAACTAATTGTAACGGAGAATTAGCTAAGATTACTTTAGAAAGGGATAATCTCAAAGGAAAAGGAGCAGAATTAAGCACATGTAATATAAATTTAAGAGATGTAAAGCAAGAAAGGAATGATTATAAAGTAGAATTAAAACAATTAAAAACTGATTCTATAAGAGATTTGGAGCAATTGAGAGACAAAAATAAGCAACAGGGATCAGAAATTATTACTTTGAAAGAACAAATAAGCGGATTAGTAGCTACTAATGAAACATTAACCAACAGTTTTAAGGCTTGTAATGATAATTTAACTCAATTTATAAATTCAGTAGATCAAAAAAATTCTCAAATAGACGACTTCAATGCAAAATTACAAGCCTCAGAGCAACAAAATAAAAATTTTCAAGAACAGCTTCAAACTTGTCAAACCACATTATCAAGCTCACAAAAAGCAAAACTAGATGGTTATGTTTCATCATGTAATTTAATGCATGAAAGATATCAAAGATATTATGAAGGTGCCACTCAAGAAGATAGTTCTTGGTGGGAAACTTTAACAGATCTTGTTAAAGATACATTTTCATGGTTTCATAGTAGATACGATGACACAAAACCAATATGGAAAGAAAGCTCACTAAAAGCATTGATTTGCTTATGGAGAGAAGAAGGAATTGTACGTTCAGATGCTATAATTAAAGCGAAATCTGTGAGTGGTTCAGTTCAAACATATTCATTAGATGATTTGTGTAATACAAAACAATTAATAGATAATATCGAGGATGATATTTTGAATCCTTGTAGCATTAATGATGGTTTATGGGATAGCAGCTTTTGATTTAATAATATTTACACAGTAGGTAAGGTAGTTTATGAGTAATATTTTAAGATTTTCCATGTTAGTATTAGTAATTGTATTAACATCAAATGAAAAATCATACGCAGATAATAAAAATATTTACCTAAGGGTAGATTTTGGCATTCCATATTATAACAAATTATCAAATGATTATGATAAAGCAAGATTACACAAAGGACAGTTTTATAATATAGGCTTAGGATATAAATTTGATAACAAAATTAGATCTGATATTACTTTATCTAGATTGAATAAAGCGAAATTTTCTTTCAGTGATAACTCTTCAAATCAAAATTTCGAATCAAAATCACATTTTAATGTGAATAGCACCGTAGCTATGGCCAATATATATTATGATCTAATAAACAAAGATAAATTCAACATATATGTCGGGTCAGGGGTTGGAGTTAGTCAAAATTCTGTAGATAATTACTTATCAGATGTAAAAAGCAAACTAACCTTAGCAGCAGATCCTGTGATCAAAATGTATAATAAATCTAATAAAAATTGCTCTTTTGCATATGGTATCTCTATTGGCACTTCTTTTAAGATAACTAATTCCTCATTTATTAACCTAGGTTATAAGTATTATGATTTGGGTACAATAAAACATGAAAAAATTCCGGGTATAAAAACAAGCAAGGATCTCAAATCATCACTTAGAGCTCATACAATAAACTTTGGTCTAAGAGTTTTTCTATAAGTTCTAAATAAATGTAAAATGCACCTTACAATATTTTTAACTTAATGGTTATTTAGATCACTTCTAACAAAAGCTGCAAATGGTTTTTTGCCAATTTCTTAGTATTTGTTCATTTAGTAATTTTGATAGATTTAATATTCAGAAATTTTAAAAATATTAGCTAAAGACGCAATAAAAATAATAGGGTAGGGCGGTATAAAGAAAGCAAGAATTTTTTTATTTTAATTAAATTGGATTAAGACGTATGCATCCAAGTTGACATCTACTTATAAATGCTTAACACTCAACTGGTTGCTAGTTTCCTCACCTTCAAAATAGATTTTCAATATCGGTAACAGTAAAATCTAGAAAAATCAGAAAATTAATCTCTAGAATTAAAAAATTTGGCTAAATTTTGAATTTTGGACAAAAAAAAAAAAAAAAAGCAGATTTGACTTTTTTTAGAAAAGTTGGTCTAAGAGCAGAAATGCCTTAGGTTTATGCAAGTATAGCCCATTAGCTTAAAGGCATAATGATGAATGCTTTTTACCTC
>JBGCDJ010000013.1:0-22592 GCA_045105275.1 Candidatus Midichloriaceae bacterium | reverse complement strand
GCCAATATCTTTGCGATAATATGTGTATTTAGATTGTGATATCATTTTTTTAATATCAGTGTGCTTGGGACTTTTAGCTAAAGCGAATATTTCCTTAACAACTTGTTTAAATTGCTTAGAATCTAATGTAGAGAAAAACTTATCGGCTTGCTTGCTTAGATTAATTAAAAGCATCTTTTAACGTTATCATAGTTTTTTCTACACCAACATACCCTTCTTCTTCTGCAATATTAGCTTCATTAAGCCAATATAAATCTTCAATCTCTTGCAGTCTCTCGTATTCTTTTTTACTTAATAACACAGCTTCATTATTGTGTCTTTTTATAAAAACAGGTTTATGCATAGCTTCTGTAAGATATTCACCTAAGTGAGTTTTAAATTCAGTACTATTAATACTCATTATTATATTTATTATAAATTATATATAGATTAATATAGTCGTATCGGTTAAAAAAGTCAATACTATTGATAAAATTAAAGAAGCTAAACATTACTAATAATTAATATTAAATGGTAAATATAAGACTATATAAATTTATCGCAAAAAATTATATCTGAAGTTTTTTGTAATCCTATAGTAACCAAGGTTAGTAAATTAAATAAATTTTACATAGCAGAAAATGATCACCAAAAATACTTAGGAAATAATACAGAGGGCTATAACTGCCATTACTTCAGAAAAAGAGAATGAATTTTAATGCAGAAAGTAATAATGGCACCGTCAAGTTAATGGAGATAAGGATATAATACAACCCTAACCCTTAAATTTTAGGCAGCAGCTATCATTCGCATAGCTTCATCCCAAATAGATTTAGCTTTTTGAAAATTATCCCTTTGGATATTAGCTGCGTTACTGTATCTTCCTACATCCAGAGCAAATATATTTCTTATTTTCCCCATTAATGACAAGGTTTGTTGTACTCCACAGGGTGATTTGAATTTTATCAGGCATTTTTCTTTTCTTCGTGTTGGTTGATGTGCATTTTCTACACGATTATTTAGTCTTTTATGACTTCTATGTTCTGTTGAACGGCACATCTGCTTAATTGGTTTAATGTAACTCTTTAATTTATCTGTAACAATTATTCTTGGTGCTGGATATAATTGCAATAATCTTGATAAAAACCTTATTGCTGACTTCTTATTACGGCGCTTCTGTAAAAACACATCTAACTCATATCCTTCAAAATCAACATCCCTCCATAGTATAAAATATTCTCCATTTACTTTTATTATCATCTCATCTAAATGCCATTTATCTCTTACTTTTCTTTGCTTCTTTTTGATGATTTTTTCAAATTCTTTACCAAATTTATTGCACTAACTTCTGATACTTTCATGACTGATATCAATTCCTCTATATAATAGCTGCTCTCTCACATCCTGATAACTCTGATTAAATCTATGATATTGCCATATCGCTTGTCCTATTATCATCATTGGATATCTGTGTCTACTTGGTGTCCCTTTCATTTTATTGGTTTTTATTTTTCTTTGCATTTTATTATTTTGCCAGATTTTATTCAATATTAATACTCTACTCTCTTTTTAACTTGACGATGCACTTTAAATAAATTAGATCAAATAGTAAAAGAGCCTAATGACCTTTCTTTAGTTATTAATGATACATTTGATTCATAATATAACTAATTCACTAATCTACTGAAAGTAAATAAGGCTAAGTGTAAATAAGTGCAATGTATTCTTATTTACTTTCATTTATAGCTTTATTTATATTTTCTTCACCCCACTCTTGGTATATGTTATTTAATTCCATATTTAATTTGTCAAGCAAATCTAACTTTTTGCTGTAGGAAAAGTAGTAAATGATTTTTGGAATCAACAGATATATTATCCATCCAAAAGCACATGATGAATATATAACAAGCCAGGTATGAGGAATGGAGATGATTAAATAGGAGATTTGTTCTATATTATTTGGATGAAATAGTATTTCTAAAAATAAGTGAATGCTACCAAGAATATTAAATAAAAATATAATTTGAGACAAAAATTTTCTTGGATGTTTGTCAATTGATATAGCAACAAGTGTTGGTAAAAATCCAAAAAAAGCTAAAATAAAAAGATTGGTAGAAATAAAGGAAAAAGCTAAGGATGTTAAAAGTAGTAAAATCATTAATATAATTGATTTGTAGCTATTAAAAAAAGAATCAATTTTAGGATTTTTTTCCATAAATAACAGCCTATGAATTTAATTTATTTTTTGCTGAACTGATGAAAGATATAAATAATGGATGTGGAGAAAATGGTCTTGATTTATATTCTGGATGATATTGTACACCAATAAACCATGGATGATTTTTTAATTCCATTGTTTCTACATATTTATTATCAGAAGACATGCCACTAAAACTCAAGTCACTATTTATAAATTTATCTTCAAAGCTAACATTAAATTCATATCTGTGTCTATGTCTTTCTTCAATTTGTAATGATTTGTAAATATTTTGAATTTTACTATTTTTTTCTAAAGTGCATTTATAATTACCCAATCTTAATGTTCCTCCAATTTTTGTTTTTGAGGATTGATTTTCTAAATTATTATCCTTGATTTGATTTTGCATTAAATCAAATATATTAGTGCATTCAAGATCGAATTCTGTTGAATGAGCGTCAGAAATATTTAAAACATTTCTGGCAAATTCAATTGTAGCTAATTGCATGCCTAAGCAAATTCCAAAAAATGGTATCTTGTTTATACGAGCAAATTTTATTGCTAAAATCTTTTCTTCAACACCTCTTTTTCCAAAGCCTCCAGGTACAATTATACCATCAACATTGCCGAGTTTTTCTGAAATATTTTCATCGTTAATGTTGTCTGTCGCAATCCAAACTAACTCTACCTTACATTTATGATGTATTTCAGCATGTTTGAAAGCCTCAATTAAGGATTTATAAGAGTCTTTGTATGAGTGATATTTACCAACTACAGCTATTTTAACTTTTCCTTTAATTAACTTATTACTTTCATCTATATCTTTCCATATAGATAAATCAGTATTGTCATTATATGGTAAATTAACAATTTTTAATATTTGTCTATCAATTCCTTCTTGATGATATGCCAAAGGAATTTTGTATATTGAATCTTGATCTTGAGATTGAATTACATTTTCCTCTTTAATATTGCAAAATAGCCCAATTTTTTTTCTTTCATGCTCAGGAATTTTTCTTTCGCTTCTGCATAATATAATGTCTGGTTGAATACCTATAGACCTTAATTCTTTTACTGAATGTTGGGTTGGTTTTGTTTTAAGTTCTGATGCATGCTTTAGATATGGAACAAGTGTTAAATGAATATAAATGACATTTTCTTTTCCAAGTTCATATCCCAATTGTCTTATTGCTTCAAAATATGGTAGTCCTTCAATATCACCTACCGTACCACCAATTTCGCATAATAAAAAATCTACTAATTTACTTTCATTTAAGATAAATTCTTTTATTAAATCTGTAACATGGGGAATTACTTGGACTGTCCCACCTAAATAATCTCCACGTCTTTCTTTCAAAAGTAATTTAGAGTATATTTTTCCACTAGTGATAGAATCTGATTTTTTTGCAGATATCCCGGTAAACCTTTCGTAATGACCAAGATCTAAATCCGTCTCTGCACCATCATCAGTAACAAAAACTTCTCCATGTTGAAAAGGGCTCATTGTTCCTGGATCAATGTTTAAATATGGGTCTAATTTTTTTATCCTCAATTTGTATCCATGTGCCTGCAACAAAGTTGCAATTGATGATGTAGCAATACCTTTACCTAATGATGAAACTACTCCACCTGTAATAAAAATAAATTTAGTCACAAATATTATTACTCCATCTTTGGAACATTGGTGCCGTCTACAGCTTTATCCTCGTGCATATGTTCATTTTCTAATGATTGGATAATAGATTTATCATTACTATGCTTATTTAATGAATTTTTTGCTAACAACAAACTATTAGCCATAAATATCAATATGAGTAATATTGTAAATTTACTTATGAACGTAGCTTGTGATCTGCTTGGCATTTGACCACCAGCATTGCTCACAACGATACCATCACTACTAGATTTTTGAAAAATAATAACTAGTGATAGTAAGATGGTTATAAAAATTTGAAATCCAAATAAGAAAGGTAGCATTTTTTTCTTTAAAAAATTTATATTTGTTATATTAATAAGTAGCTAAGTATTAATACATTATTAATTATAATTAATCAAAACCTTTTATGAATAAACTGAAGAAAATAAATTATAAATTTGTCATTTTTAATTTTATTTTTTTATTCATTATCTGTTATTTCGTATTTCATTGTTTTGTTGGTGAGAGAGGTTATATAAAGATGCTTGATTTAAAAGAAGAAGTGATTTTTAAGAAAAGTAAATTAATTGCATTAAATGAGGAAAAGAGTGATCTAGAAAGTAGGGTTAGCTTAGTTTACGATGAAAACATCAATAAAGATTATCTCGATGAACTTGCCAGAAAATATTTTGGTTTAATTAACGAAGATGAAGTATGTATATCAGGAAATAATGAGGTAAAATAAAAATCAATTATAGAGTTTTATTTTACTCATTTTCCAAAACTAAGTCCTTTAAATTTATTATTAAATTTAGATACCTCGGTTGCCTTAGTATTTACATAATTTGCATCTTTAGTCCAAGCTGGGTGAGTTGTTGGGTCAATATCCAATTTCAATAAATCATTTGATACCGTTGATCTGGTCTTGAATTTAGTTCCATTGGTCATTTCAACAGTAATTTCTCTGTAATTTGGATGAAGAGAGCTTTTTACTTTTTTCGGTTCTTCTTTTTTATTTGATATTTTTGCCATGAAACTATTAATTGATATTCAATTTATCTTCTAATTACATAATATTTAACATAAGAGCAAGAAATTTTTTTTATATTCAATAACTTTCTGTTTACATGGGGGGTAAAACGTTATAACTGTAATGTTAAATAATAATAGGGTCAGTTTTATAGAATGGTTGTAAGTTTAAATAAAGTTACTCTTATTGGGAACGTTGGAAAGGAGCCCGAAATAAGATTGACACAAGAAGGTAAAGAAATTGTAACATTTCCACTTGCAACAACTGAAAATTGGAAAGATAAAAATAGTGGTGAACGTAGAGAAAAAACTGAATGGCACAGAATCGTTGTGTTTATCCCTGCTTTAGTTAATATAATAAAAAATTATATTAATAAGGGTACGAGAGTTTATATTGAAGGATCACTTCAGACTAGGGAATGGAATGATCAAACAGGGATAAAAAAATATACAACAGAGATAGTTCTTCAAACATATAATAGCGCAGTTATACTCCTTGGTAATAAGAATAGTAATAAGTCTGCTAGCACGCATAACAATGGTGGTGCAGAAGATTCATCAGGCGATGAAAAGGATAATGATCAAGTTCCATATTAATTAAATAAACATAATAAATTTTCTAATGTCCAATTTGTATAGACTGGGTATAGGTATGATGATGCTTAATAGCAAAAATCAAGTTTTTGTTGCAGAGCGAAAAAAACCTAAAAATGCATGGCAAATGCCACAAGGTGGAATTGAGGTAAATGAGTTGCCTCAAGATGCACTGTTAAGAGAAGCTATGGAAGAGATAGGGACGAATAATTTTCATATAATTGCTGAATCTAGTGATTGGCTAAAGTACGATTTTCCATTAAAATACAAAAAAAAATGGTTTAAAGGTAAATATATAGGTCAAAAACAAAAGTGGTTTTTGCTTAATTTTTTAGGAAATGATGATGAGATAAATATAAATACCGTTGAGGCCGAGTTTATAAATTGGAAATGGATTGATGTAAATAAATTAAAGGAAATGATAGTTGATTTTAAAAAAGAGATGTATAGAAATATCGTGAGTGAATTTAATACTATAATTTTAAAAGATCATAAATGAAACTTTCTGAATTTAACTTTAATTTACCCAAAGATTTAATTGCAAAATATCCTAAATACCCAAGAGGAAATTCTAGACTGTTATATTTAAATTGTGATTCCAAGATTTATGATTATAAATTTGCGGAAATACTAAAGTTATTTAAAAAAGGAGATTTGTTGGTTTTAAATAACAGTAAAGTAATTCCTGCATATTTAGTTGGGCAAATTAGTAGTTCATTAAGTGGCATAAAAGATATAATAATATATTTAAATAGAGAAGTAGATGAGGATAAATGGATTGTTTTTGCTAAGCCTGGGAAGTTACTAGAGCTAGGTAAGGATATAATTTTTAAAAAAAATCTGGTTGCTACAGTTTTTAAAAAATTAGATTCTGGTGAATTTGTTTTAAAATTTAATTATAGTGCGTCTGATTTGTTTAATAAAATATGTAACATTGGTGAAATGCCAATACCTCCTTACTTCAAAAGGAAGCCAGAGAAGTCAGATGTTTGTGATTATCAAACTGTGTTTGCAAAAGATTATGGATCTGTTGCTGCTCCTACTGCAGGTCTTCATTTTAATGATGAAATGATACAGAAGATTAAAAATTTAGGGGTGAAAATTGCTTATATTAAATTAGATGTTGGTGCTGGAACATTTATGCCTGTAAAATCTGAAGATATTTATAATCATAAAATGCATTCAGAGAAATTTATTATTTCTGAGCGAACAACAGAAGTAATAAATCAAACTAAGAGAGATGGAAATAGGGTCATATGTGTAGGAACGACTTCGCTTAGAGCGCTTGAATCATCTTTTGATAATAATGGCTTTATTGTTCCGCAAAATAGTGAGACCGATATATTTATTACGCCTGGGTATGAATTTAAGATTGTGGATTGTTTGATTACTAATTTTCATACTCCAAAATCTACTCTAATCATGCTTGTAAGTGCATTTTCTGGTGTAAATAACATTAAAATGGCATACAAACATGCGATAGATAGTGGTTATAGATTTTTTTCATATGGGGATGTTTGTTGGTTAGATAAATTAAAAAATAGCACAATCAAGGGTTGATATATTAATCTTTAAAATATAATCTATCACTTATAGATATAATTATTTTAAGGTTAAAATATGGCAAAAAGTTTACAAGAAGTACAAAATGAAAACAAATCTATCATCAAACAGTTATCAAAATGTGTTAGTAGCGAATCTGCTATTAGCAAAAGTTATGAAGCACTTAATGCAAAATATGCAAGACTATTAGAAGAAAATAAAAACATAAAAGTTAATATCCAGGCTAATAAAATGACGGAGATTATTCCGAAAATTAAAAGTGTATTAGATAGTTGTAAGATTACAGAAGAGAAACTGCAGGTCTGTTAGAAAGAAAAATCTGAAAAATATTTAGAAAATAGTAAGATTAAACAATATGTTGCAGAAAAATTGGTAGCAAAATATAATAAGGAAGAGTGCAAAGATAGTTGTTATCCTGCTGATTTTCAAGAATGTATTGATGACTTGCTTCTAAATCAAGAAAGTGATGCTTTTGGTGTTTATGAGTGATTTATAAAGTTTTAAAAAACATATATTTTTTATGAGGGTGTATTTTTGTATTTTCTAATGAGAATACAAGCCCCTCTATTTCTGGAATCTTCCTTGAATAACTGATATTTTCAAAAGAGTAGCTATCTCTCATTTTAGAAATAATTCCTATATGACCACATAATGAATATTTATGATTTTTTTTTGTTGGATCGTTTTGAAGATCATATTCTCTATAAGCAAAAATATCACCAACTCTGACATCATCAAAATTATGGATAGGGATAATGTAATTTGATAATATATCATGGAACTTTAACTTTTTTTGGCAATTATAGCTATCGTAAAATTTTTCAATATCTAAAGTTGAAAATTCAGCTAGCTTATTTGGGTTAAAATCTTTTTCTGCGTTAATCCATTTTAATATAGATGTTAGGCAATCCTCTGCTCTAAATCTTTTTGATGTAAATCTTTCATCTTCATTTGAGCCTCCAAAAGCATAACCATTAGTTAAATATAGTAGTTCACCTTGTGTTGGGCTCAATTTATCCTGATAAAAATATTTCCAGCTCTTTAATTTAAACTTTATTTCATTATAGTCTAAATTTTTTGGCAGAAGTGTTGTTTGTATATTTGGGCTTGAAGAGATATTTAATATATTATTCTCATAAAGAACGCTATTTAATTTATCCTTCAAAACTAAATGCAAAATAGTAAAATAAAAGATCTTAATATAGTTCAAGTATGAGTCAAATCCTTTAAATAATATCCTATTGATTGAGGTTTTTTCATCGTCCAAATCATCAATCAATTTATCTGAAAAGAGATAATGAGTATAGTTTTTGCAAAATTCTAATGTTCCAGATAATAATTCAAAATTTTTGTTATACTTCAAAGGGTAAGTTAAAGGGGTTAATTCATTAGAAAAGTTGAAAATATATTCATTTAGTTGGAAGCTATTCTGTATATCATTATTCAAATCCTTTAATACCTTATTAAAAATATCATAATAATGTATATTAGAGGTTTTTAATATATTTTTGGTTAAAATGATTATTTGCTTAACTTCACTAATAGAAATTAATTTTCTATTGATTAACTCTCTTCTTGCAATATCCAATATACTATTATTTGGTGTATCCATTAATTTTTTTAAAGAATAATAAATATATACATATTAAAGATGGCAACGATAGTAAAGAAGAAACAATAAAAAAGTTATTCCAGCCAACGCTTTCAGCTAAAAACCCTGATGAAGATGAAACGATTGTTCGCCCTATAGCGATTACTGAAGTTAGAATTGCATAATAAGTTGCAGCGTATTTATTTTTACTAAGGTTACTTATATATGCAACTATTGCAATATTACTAATTGAGCTTGTTAAATTTTCAAAACCATTAACAACAGCTAGTAAATATAAATTTTTAGGGAGGATATTGATTAATATAAAAGGTAAATTTGAAAGCATTGCTAAAACTTCAGTAAAAAATAAATTAATGCCGGGTTTTATTTTTAATGCTAGCCAGCCACCAATTGCTACTCCTGCTAGAGTTCCAATTTGACCTAAAGACTTTACTGCATTTGCAATATCAATTTTACTGTAACCTGAATCTAATAAAAATGGAGTTGTCATTGCTCCAAGATATGCATCACTAAGCTTATATAAAGCTACTAAAACAACAATTAAGTAGCAGTTTTCAGTTTTTAAAAACATCTTGAATGGCAAGACAAACGATTGTTGTAATGAGATATTTTTTCTTTCTGAATTTTCATCTGGTATTTTTGAAGCCATTATTGTAACTAATGCGGTCGGTAAAATGACTAATCCCATGATTAAAAGAGAAATTTTCCAACTAAATAGTTCCGCTAAATAAAATCCCCCAATTCCAGAGATGATCATGCCCATTCTATATCCATAAGTTGTTGATGATGCTCCTAATCCCTGTTCATTTAAATTCAATATTCTTATTCGATAAGCGTCGATGCATATGTCTTGGGTTGCTGAGAAAAATGCAAGTAAGAAGGCTACTACAACAAATAGCAGCATGTTTGTTTGTGGATTTACCTTGCCTAAAATAATTATAAAGAAAATTAAAAATATTTGAGACATTAATATCCATGATTTTCTATGTCCAAAATACCTATTAAATATAGGTATTTTGCAATAATCTATGAGAGGTGACCAAAGAAATTTAAAAGAATATGGTATTGTAACCAATCCAAGTACTCCTATTGTTTTTAAATCTATGCTATAGTCATGGAGCAATGCTTTTAATACTGAAGCTGTTATTACTATAGGTAATCCACTGCTGATACCTAAGATAAAAATAACTACTATATTTTTAATTAAATTAAATTTTTTAGACATAAATCAGATTTTATACACAAGAATACAAAATGTATCACAAAAGTAAAATTAATACAAAATATTCAAATTATTCAAAAAGGAATTCTGGAATTGAAGTGGATACAATTGTTATTCACTATACACAATTAGGTTTTAAAGATTCATATAAGGTTTTAACTCAATCTGGAAAAGTTAGCAGTCATTTTTTGATCAGTGAGAAAGGAGAGGTGTGTCAATTAGTTCCCTTGGATTGCAAGGCATGGCATGCAGGCATTAGTTGTTGGAAGGGGAAAAGTGATGTTAATCAAAATTCCATTGGGATTGAAATTGTTAATTGGGGTATGGAGCTAAAATTTTTGAAAGATGATGTGCAAGTGGTTAAAGTACAAAAGTTTTATAATGCGCAATATTTTGCTTTAGCTAAAATTATCGATAAACTGAAAAAGCTTTATCCTAAAATTACAGATAAAAATATTGTTGGGCATAGTGATATAACGGCAAAAACATTGAGAAAAATTGATCCAGGCGTTGCATTTGATTGGAGATTTTTAAATTTGCTTGGTCATGGTATATATCAGGAAATAGAAGGGGATGAGAGTGATGAAGTTATGTTTAGGTTAGGCGATAAAGGGGAGAATATTGAATTACTACAAAGGAGATTGCAAAATATTGGTTACGAAGTGGAGCTTAACGGGGTGTTTGATAGGCATCTTGCTAACATAATATTTGCGTTCAAATTACATTATTTTCAACATAGTTTAAAAAAGAGTCGCTCAATCAACTGCGGAAAATGGTATAAGCACTTTGATAATTTGATTTTGAGGTTAGTAGATAGTAGATAAAATTACTCTTTACTACTATCTTCAGATTGAATTTGTGAATTTTTCTCTTTCTTATCTAATACCTTTTTAATTCTTCTTTTTACCTTTATTGCTTCTGAAGCAAGTTTAGAATTAGGTGTTTTTAAAAGAAAATTATCAAGTCCATGATTATGTTCAATAGTTCTAATACTACTTGGTGTAGCTCTGAATTTTACAAAACAATTAAGAATTTCGCTCATAAGCGAATAATTTTGTATGTTTGGCATAAATTTTCTTTTTGTCTTACGGTTTGAGTGAGATACATTGTTACCCACAAAAACTGATTTATTAACGTCAATTTGGCATTTTCTTGTCATCTTAATTCTACTAAAATTAAATTGTAAGCCATTAATAACAAATTATATACCACATTACAAGCATAATTAACTGCTTTTGGGCAATATTTTGTCAATTGAAATTAAATATCTAGACTTTTGAATAAAAATTCATATCATACTCACCGTAATGTAATTTAAATAAGAATTTATGATTGATATCTTTAAGTATTTGCCGATTAAAAAAGAGGAAGCTCCTAAGTTTATTGTTGTCTCATTGATGATGTTGATGGTTTTGTTTATTTACAGCATACAAAGAACTGTTAAAGATACAATAGTTGTCAATGAAATGGGAGCTGAATTGATTAGTGCAATAAAGCTTTATGGTACTTTGCCAGCTGCAGTTTTAATTATGTTAATTTATGCAAAATTATCCAGCGAATTAAATAAAACTGTTGTTTTTCACATACTTAATGCATTTTTCATCACATATTTTCTTGTTTTCACTTTTGTAATACGCCCCAATATTTCAGTTTTGCATTTTGATTTTAGTGATGTTAGAGATAATTATCCCTATTTGAGGTTCGTAGTACAGATGGTTGAAAATTGGTCATATTCTTTGTATTATATTTTAGCAGAATTATGGGGGAGTGTAATGCTTTCTTTAATGTTTTGGCAAACTGCAAATCAGGTGTTTAAGATAGATCAAGCTAAGAGATTATATCCTTTATTTGGTTTGGTTGCACAAATCGGTATGATTATCTCTGGAGAATTATTACGATTGTTTTCGAATAAAACTATTTTTAAAGGTGGTTGGGATGAATCCATAAAGTATATAAATTTATCAACTTTATTTGCAGCAGTAACATTGTCTATTTTATTTTGGATTTTATCAAATATACTTGTACCAAGTGATATTATTAATGCTGAGACAAAAAAGAGGAAGAAAAAAATTGGATTTATTGAAGGATTAAAGCATGTATTTACATCAAAATATATTGGTTTAATTGCATTGTTAATTATTTGTTATGGTATTTCAATAAACATAGTTGAAGGAGTTTGGAAAGCGCAAGCTGCAGTCGTTTATACAGATAAACAAGATTATGCTAGATTTATGGCAAATTTACAAACCTATACTGGTCTTGCTAGTATGGTAGCTATGATATCAGGGTCTTATATATTAAGCATTATTTCTTGGAGAACAGCTGCTATATTAACGCCAATTACTCTCTTAATCACGGGGGGTATATTTTTTGCTTTTTCAATATACCAAGTTGAGATTGTTGATTTATTACCATTTTTAATTTTAGCTCCAATAGTTATTGCCGTGTTTATTGGCTTGTTACAAAATATCCTTGGTAAGGCAACTAAATACGCTTTTTTCGATGCCACAAAGGAGATGGCATATATTCCTCTTAGTGAAGAATTGAAATCAAAAGGAAAGGCTGCTGCTGATGTCATTGGTGGTAGATTGGGTAAATCTGGTGGAGCATTGGTTCAGCAGTTTTTATTAATTATTATTCCAGGAGCGTCATTGGTATCTCTTTCATCCAGTTTATTTGTTATATTCTTAATAATAATGGTTGTTTGGTTGGTTGCTGTATATGTGCTTGCAGGGGAGTTTAAAAAAATTTCTAAAACTGAAGGTTAGAATAAATTTTTAATTGCGCTACAAATTTGTCCAAACATATAATATTTATTTATAGTAAAATTCATCCTTCAGTGTGAAGGATGTTTAGGTTATCGAAATTTCCTTAGGGTAGGGGAGGATATAGATAATTTTCAGGTTTAATTAGGTCTCATATGGAATTTTATAACAAATTTTTAATGGTTTCTACGATTTTTTCTTCTGCATTTATCTTTTTGCCACTTGCCTGAGCAAAGTCAGAATTTCCTCCTCCTTTTCCATCGATAATATCAAAGCATTTTTGAATCAACTCTTTAGCATTGTATTGTATTGATATATCCTTGGATACACCTATTAAAAGAGAAGTTTTATGAGTAATTTTATCTGTGTTAATTAATATAACGATAGATTTATTAGTACTTTTTAAATTGTCATAAATGCTTTTGAGGTCTACTTTCTGTTCAGTTAATTTTAGTAATAAAATTTTATTTTCAGCTACAGTAATTTTTTCTAGCCCATTAAGGAATAATTCATTTTTATATTTTTCATTAATTTTTGCTAGACTCTTAATTTGATTTTGTAAGTTGATTACATCACGTACGATATTTTCTTCTTTACACCTTAGTAATTGCAAAATTTCTTCATTTTGAGTAGCTTTGCTTCTAAAATAATTTAATGCCTTAACTCCAGTTAATGCCTCAATTCTTCTAACTCCTGCAGATATCGATTCTTCTGATGTGATTGCAAATAGCCCTATATCTCCAGTATAATTTACGTGAGTACCGCCACAAAGCTCGATTGAATTGCCCATGGAAATAACTCTTACCTCATCAGCATATTTCTCTCCAAAAAGTGCCATTGCTCCACTTTTTTTAGCAGCATTTATGCTCATTAAATTAGTCTCTATCTTTTTATTTAAAATGATTGTGGTGTTTACTAATCTCTCTACCTCAGCTAATTCTTCTTTGGTCATCCCTTTATTATGAGTGAAATCAAATCGTAATTTTTCATCGTTTACTAAAGAGCCTTTTTGAACTACATGTTTTCCTAAGTTATTTCTTAAAGCAAAGTGTAATAGGTGAGTGGCTGAGTGATTAGCTTTAATCTTGTTTCTTAATTGATAATTAACTGCTAATTTTACTTCATCTCCTACACTTAATTTTTCTGATAGATTTACATAATGTCCGTGAATTTTTCCTATAAACAGTTTTGTATCATAAATTTTATTATTATTTATTAAGCCTTTATCTCCAATTTGTCCCCCAGATTCTGCATAAAATGGAGTTTGGTCGATTATAATAATAGCTTTATCTCCACTATTTGTAAACTCAACTAATTTATCATCAACTATAATTGCCTGAATTTTTCCAATAAAATTATTATTCTCTTTTCTAATAAATTCGGTGCTTCCAAATTTATCATATATATCATACCAAAGAGATGAAATTCCTATTTCTCCGCTACCACTCCAATTGGCTTTAGCTCTGATTTTTTGTTCCTGCATTGCAACGTTAAAACCTTCATTATCAAGTTGCAAATCTTTTTCCTTTAAAATATCAGCTGTCAAATCCAGTGGAAAACCATAGGTGTCATATAATTTAAATGCCTTTGAACCTTCTAAAATACTGCCTTTAGATAGATGGTCAATTTCTTCTTTTAGATATTTAATACCATTTTTTAAAGTATCTTTGAACCTTTCTTCTTCCATATTCATGGTTGAGATTATTAAATCTCTTGCCTCATTTAATTCTGGATAAGAATTTTGCATACTGTTGATAAAAATAGGAGCTATTTTGGATAATAAATTACCACTATATCCGATATTATGAACATGTCTCATTGCTCTTCTCATTATTCTTCTTAAAACGTATCCTCTTCCTTCATTTGATGGCAATATACCATCTGCAATTAAAAAGCACGAGGAGCGAATATGATCGGCGATTACTTTATTAGAAATAATTTCTTTGTCATTGCCAGATATTTCAACAATTGTTTGTATCAAATTTTTAAATATATCGATGTCATAATTATTATTCACTCCTTGCATAACGGCGCTAATTCTCTCTAGACCCATTCCTGTGTCAATTGAAGGTTTTGGAAGGTTGATTTGTTCACCAGATTTTAATTTTTCATATTGCATAAATACTAAATTCCATATCTCAACGTATCTATCACCATCTTCATCTTTGGTTCCTGGAAGCCCTCCAAAATATTTTTCACCATGGTCATAAAAAATTTCAGAACATGGTCCGCATGGACCAACATCTCCCATGGACCAAAAATTATCATTTGTTTTAATTTTAATTATTTTATCATCATTAAAATTACTAATTTTTTTCCACAGATTAAATGCTTCATTATCTTCGTGATATATAGTGATATATAATTTTTCCTTATCTATTTGCAGTTCTTTAGTTAAATATTCCCATGCATAAAAAATTGCTTCTTCTTTAAAATAATCTCCAAATGAAAAATTACCTAGCATTTCAAAAAAGGTATGATGCCTAGCAGTAAATCCAACATTCTCAAGATCATTGTGTTTCCCGCCTGCACGAATACATTTTTGAGATGTAGTAACTCTAGGGTGCTCCACCTTTTCTTTGCCTGTGAACTGATTTTTAAATTGAACCATACCTGCATTAGTGAATAATAATGTAGGATCATTATGTGGAATTAGTGAGGAAGAGGCTAAAATTTTATGGTTATTGTTTTTAAAATAATTTAAAAAGGATTTTCTAATGTCATTAAGTAACATTTGCAAATAGCAATAATTTTGATTTAGCAAGAATATAATCTAATCTACGTTTTAGGTAAATAGAAAAGCTGTTTATAATGGTAAAACAGTGTTAATATACAGTTAAACCAGGGGAAAAATAAAATCACCACAAAACCAATCAGTATAGTTTATTGCTTAGTTAAAAATATTAAATTTATGAATCAATTATAGCTCAATATAATCAGCAACATAGTTACATATAAGTATAAAGTATTATTTACTGCGACCAATTGTTAACTCTTTTAATGCCATGCCAATAACACAAACAATGATACCAATTTCTTGAAGTGTTGTAGTATTTTTATTATTTTCTTTTATCATTTCACCTGCATTTAGAGCACTCACACGACCTTCACTCATATTTTGCTTACTAACTTTTTTAATATACTTGCTTATTGAGATTTAAATGCCTCTGTAAGTAGTGAAATTGCTTCATTGTTGCTTTTTCCAAAACATTCGCAAAAACTTTTAGATATGTAATCTGAAAAATTTTTCAAAGCATATGTCACACTTTTTATAAATGTAGGATTATTTTTATAATCTACTTCAAGTTTTAATTTGTCCAGCTTTGCCTTTAAACCAAGTTCTTTCATTGCCTCATAAGCAGTTTTCGGTTTTTCATCAATAGACCAAAACTCTTCTGCTAATTTTTGAAACCCTTCTTTTACTTTAGAAGTAAATTCTTTAAAAGCATCTGATTCAACCTTTATACCAAGTGGTCTAGCTAACTCCCTACTAAATTCCTCAATGTCAACTATCTACGTCTTTTGTAGGATTATTAAGATGTTCTTCATACTGCATCTTAAAAAATTCATTAATTTGTTCAAAGTATTTTTTTTCTTGTTCCTTATATGTGAAATATACCATATCACTACCTTTACCTAAATGTTAACGTAGTTAGTCTAAAGATTGTAAAAAAATAATCAACATCAAATTATCCAAATAGATTTGTATTATGCAAAAAAGTTTTTTTTTAATGTGTAAAAGATAAGTAGTTTACTTAGTATCATACCAGCTTTTACCTCGGGAAATATTTACATCAATAGGTATAGATAAACTAAAGGTATTTATCATTATATTTTTAATTTTAACGTAGCAATCTTCAATAATTTCGTTTGGAATCTCAAACAATAGCTCATCATGAATTTGTAAAATTAGGAATTCCTGAAGATTATAATCTAAATTTACCATAGCTTTTTTTATTATCTCTGAAGCTGTTCCTTGAATAGGTGCATTTATCGCTGCTCTTTGGGCAAAATTTCTTATATTGTAATTTCTGTCATTAATATTTTCAACGTAACATCTCCTTCCCATTAAAGTTTTTACATATCCATGCTTTTTTGCAAAATCAATAGTTGCATCCATATACCCCTTAATGCCAGGATATTGTTTGAAGTATGATTCGATATATGCAAAAGCTTCCTCTCTACTTATATTTATACTATTTGCGAGACCATATGCACTTTGACCATATATAATGCCAAAATTGATAGCTTTTGCTTTTCTTCTATGTTCTGAGTCAACTTTGTCTAATGGAATTTCAAATATTTGACTAGCTGTTATACTATGAACATCTTTTTTCTGGATAAATGCATCTTTTAAGCTCTCTATATTTGCAATGTCAGCCAATATTCTAAGTTCAATCTGAGAGTAATCTCCAGAAACAATAGAGTGATTTTCTTTGGCAATGAAGGCTTTTCTTATTCTATTTCCATCATTTGTTCTTATTGGAATATTTTGCAAATTTGGATCGTGTGATGATAGCCTACTTGTTGAAGTAGTTGTTAATGAAAAAGTTGTGTGAATTCTGCCATCTTTTTTATTTATTGCCTTTTGTAGGGCGTTAATATAAGTGGATATTAATTTTGAATAATGTCTCCATTCTAGGATTTTTTTTGCAATTGGCACTCCCAAAGTGGCATGTTTTTCAAGTGTTTCTGCATCTGTGATGTAGCTACCACTTTTTTTAGATTTTTTCCCACCTTCCAGCTTTAACTTATCAAAAAGTATTTCACCAATTTGCTTGGGCGAACCAATATTAAATTCTTCACCAGATAATTGAAAAATTTCATTTTGTAATAATTTTAACCTTTGTTCAAATTCGGTTCCTAGTTCGATTAATAAATTTTTATCTACTTTTACTCCTTTATTTTCTATCTTTACTAATAGTGAAAGCAATGGCTTTTCAATAGTCTCATATATTTCAAATTTTCTCTCTTCTGCCAGCTGTGTTTTTAAAATTTTATGCATGCAATAAATATAAAATGCATCATGAGGTTTATAATTTAAATTGTAAATATTGGCTAAGGTTTCAAAATTAATTTTTTGTTTACCAGTGTGTAATGTATATGCAAGTAATGAAATATCATCAAAAATTTTAAAATCTATTCCCTCATTAACACATAAATGAATTATCCATTTTGCATCAAAACATATTTTTTTAATTGAGATATCTTCAAAAACATTTTTAAGAGTTTGTAATATATTACTAATATTATTGTCATCATGATCCTCATCGCTAAATGAAAGTAAATTTAACTGGTTGGTTAAATTTATTTTATAAAGATAGTTACCAAAATAACATGAAAATGTATCATCATTAGCATGAAAATAGAATTTCCCAAACTTTTCAATTTCAGGATACATTTTACATAACTCATTTGATGTGATGATTTTTGTAGTGATTGAATTGATAGTGTTTGAAGGTTGATTTTTTGAAGAGATTATCCTTTGAGTATTAAGTGATTTAAATTCATATTTTTCAAGAAAATTAGCTAATTTATCTTGAGTTATACCTTCAAATTTTAGTTGCTCAATCTTGAAGGGAAGGGTAACTTTATCATCTAAAATAATTAATTTTTTTGACAAAAAAGCTTCTGTTTTTGAATCTTCAAGTAATCCTTTAATTCTTATTGGTTCAATTTCATCAAGCTTATTGTAGATATTTTTTAGCGTTCCAAATTGATTCAGTAACTTAGCTGCAGTTTTTGGTCCAACTTTTTTAACTCCAGGTATGTTATCTGATGCATCCCCCACGAGTGAAAGATAATCAATCATTTGTGAATATTTGATTCCAAATTTTTCTAAAACCATATTTGAAGTAATGTTCTTTTTCTTCAGTGGATCAAAAATTTCAACATTATTTTGCATTAGTTGGATTAAATCTTTATCTGAGCTGATAATCCGAACTTTAAAATTTTTTTCAAGAGCAAGCCTTGTGTATGTTGCAATTATATCATCGGCTTCAAAGCCAGGTGCTTCAATTGCCTTTACGCCAAATGCCTCAATTGCCTCTTTTATAATTGGAAATTGGATTTTTAATGCTTCATCTGGTTCATCTCGATGAGCTTTGTACTCTGGATATAAATCACTTCTAAATGTTTTTTTGCCTGTATCTAGCGCTATTACCAACATTTCACAATCGTTGTCCTCTATAAGCCTTGAAAGCATGTTGATAAACCCATAAACAGCTCCAACCGGAACATTCTTAGAAGTTGTTAATGGGGGTAGGGAATGAAATGCTCTGAATACAAAGTTATATCCATCTACGATACATAATGACATAATCAAGTAATACCAATAATTTGCTTAACTCTACTGATGTTTTTTTCAGCAGTAGCTTTGGCTTTCATTGTTCCATTTTTTATAATTTGTTCAAGATATTTTTTATCTTCCATAATTTTAATTGCTTTTTGATTAATTGGGCAAATTTGCCTTATGATAACATCAGCCAAAGCCTCCTTAAATTCAGAATTTTTCATAGATTTAAAGTTCTTAACAACTTCATCAACATCAATTTCTGTGAAGCATGAATAAATATCTATAAGGTTTGAAATCTCAGGTCTTTCTGCCGCATTATAGCTAATGCCAGGAATATCGTCAGTTTTTGCTTTACGGATTTTTTTTCTAATTAACTCCTCTTTATCTGACATGTTTATTCTTGAAAGGTCTGATGGATCCGATTTACTCATCTTTTTTGAGGCATCCTTTAAACTCATGATTCTTTTCGCCTTAGAATTCATTACAACATCGGGAATTATAAAAATATCTTTATTCACCTTATTATTAAATGAGATTGCAATATCCCTAGTAAGTTCTATATGTTGTTTTTGATCTTCTCCAACGGGAACAATATCTGCATTATAAAGCAAAATATCTGCTGCCATTAAAACTGGGTATGAATATAGTCCTAGATTAGCCGTCTCCTTATTTTTTCCTGCTTTATCTTTAAATTGTGTCATTCTATTGAGCCATCCCATTTGAGTGAAGCAACTGAGTATCCAAGCAAGCTCAGAATGTTCGGAAATTTTTGATTGTTGAAATATAGTCACATCATCAGGATTTAGACCAGCAGCAATATAGAGTGCAATGTTATACTTGATGCTTTTTTGCAATTCTTGTGGGTTAAAATTTGATGTCAGCGAGTGTAAATCAACTATACAAAATAAACAATCATATTGTTGTTGCATTAGCACCCAATTTTCGATTGCTCCCAGATAATTTCCAATGGTGATTTTACCAGTCGGCTGTATTCCTGAGAAAACCCTTTTTTTATTGTTCATGCAGTTTTTTAGTTATTGAGAGCTAGGATATAATACAATAACATCATGGCCTTTGCTAGAAATTATTTAAGTTAGATTGCACACAATCATCATAGGTAATAAAGGGATTTAATTTTCAACATTAAGGCAACTTTATGCTTCTACTGTATCATGCATCTAATTAACATTAATATCTCCAAAGAAATTAATAATGTAATCAGCAACATAATCATATGGAAAATTTTTTAATGCAATCATAGCTCCACCTGTAAATACAAGTTTTTTCCCTAAATTATTTAATTCTAAGTTTTGCCATGTATATCCGTTATGGTGTAAGCCATTTACAACCCCAATATCGTATATATCCTCTGCAGGCTTAGGGAGAAATGCTGGAATATATACACTATAATCCGTAAAATATATGTTTAACCCAATAAATAATACAGAAAAAGAACAGGTATCGTAAATTGTTGTTTCATATTTTTCCATATAACTATTGATCTATAATACTCATTATAAAATCTTTGTTTAAATTTTTTGACAAGTTTTATCAATATAGCTATCAATTAATTTTATAAATTCTAAAGTGATATTATCACCCCTTAAGGTGTGAGTTTTTTTTCCATCCTCATAAACAACTGCTACAGGATTTTCTCCATCTCCTGGTAAACTAATTCCTATATCAGCATGCTTACTTTCACCAGGACCATTAACTATACATCCCATTACAGCAATTTTCATTGATTCAACTTTTTTATATGTATCTTTCCAATGAACCATATTTTTATCTATATGCAGTTGGATATCTTGAGCTAATTGTTGAAAATATGTACTTGAAGTTCTCCCGCAACCTGGGCAAGATGAAATTTGTGGGGTGAAATGTTTAATTTCCAAGGATTGTAAAATCTCCTGGCATAATTTCACTTCCATAGTTCTAGGTTCGCCAATCATAGGAGTTAAAGAAGCTCTTATTGTATCACCAATTCCTTCTTGCAATAAAATAGATAAAGCTGTAGTCGTAGCAACAATTCCTTTTGTGCCAATTCCTGCTTCAGTTAACCCTAGGTGTAGGGGATAATTACATTTTTTTGATAACTCTCTATAAACCGATATAAGATCCTGTACCTTAGAAAGCTTTGCGGATAAAATAATTCTATTTCTATTTACTCCTATTTCTTCTGCTTTTTTTGCACTTTTGAGTGCTGATTCAACCATGGCTTTTCTCATGATAAAATCTGCAGATTTTGGAGTCATTAATTGAGCGTTTTTATCCATAAGATCTGCAACTAGGTCTTGATCTAAGCTTCCCCAATTAACGCCAATTCTAATAGGTTTGTCATATTTTATTGCACATTCTATAATTTGTTCGAAATTTTTGTCACGTTTATTTTTAAAACCTACATTTCCCGGATTAATCCTATATTTTGCGAGTAGCTTTGCACACTCAGGAACTTCTGATAATAAAGTATGACCATTATAGTGAAAACAACCTACAAGTGGAATTTTTAAACCTTTTTCATCTAAGTTTTCAATTATAGCAGGAACAGCTTTTGCAGCATCTAAGTCATTCACCGTAATCCTGACTATTTCAGAACCAGCATTATATAAATCAATAATTTGAGAAGTGGTAGCTTTAACATCTTTTGTTGGTGTATTTGTCATAGACTGTATCACCACAGGGTTTTTTGCGCCAATTAATACGTCACCAACTCTTACCTCTATTTTCTCACTTCTTTTTAATTGTTGTAGTGCTACCATTTTATATAATTTTTTAAGAATGGTAACATTAGAGTTTTAAATAAAAAAGAATATTTAATCTTTGATGGTAATCTATACTCTAAATTAACCAACTTAATGATGCCAAAATAGTATAAAATCAAGACCTTTTTGGTAATTTATAAATAATACCTAAAGTAAAGTTATGGCCCCTAAGGGCTTTGTTGCAAACAGTATAGGGAAGTTGTATAAAAGAGAAAATAAAGGGAAGCAGTTATAAAAGAAACAAAATTTATAGATGCAGAAGCTGATTTTAAGAATCGGCATTTCACTGGAGAAGTTATTATAGGGTATATTAGATGGTATTTGAAATACCCAATAAGCTATCGTAATCTGGAGGAAATGATGCAAAAACGAGGGGTAGAAGTAGATTATACGACAATATATAGATGGGTTCAAAAATATGCACCAGAATTTCATAAAAGAATAAGATGGTATAGCCAATGTTCCAGCGATAGTTGGAGGGTTGACGAGATCTATGTCAAGGTGAAAGGAAAATGTAAATATCTGTATAGAGCGATCAATAAATATGGCAAAACAATAGATTTTATCTTGATGAATAAACGAGATACAGATGCAGCTAAAAGATTTTTGAAGAAAGCACTTAAAACCCATAAATCTCATCCTTATAAAATTAATACCGATAAGCATGCTCCATATCAATCAGCAATTAACGAACTTAAAATAGAGCGTATAGTTGATGATAAAACGGAGCATTAGCAAATTAAGTATTTGAATAATATTATTGAATCGGATCATGGGAGAGTGAAACGACGACTACGACCTATGCTAGGATTTAAATCTTTCACCTCTGTCTATCGATGTATCAAAGGCGTTGAGACTATAATCATGTTTGCTAAAAATCAATCTTTCTGGATAAGCAATAACTTAAAAAATAAAATTACCTTCATAAATAAACTTTT
>JBGCDJ010000012.1:0-76414 GCA_045105275.1 Candidatus Midichloriaceae bacterium | reverse complement strand
GGGATAATAATTCATCCACTAATTTACTTGTTGTTGCTTCTGTATTATTTTTTGTTACTTTTTGTGCCATATATGTTACCTTTATAAGTTACTTTTATTTTATCTTTTTTTGTAACTTACACAAAGTATATTACACCCTCAGAGTACTTTGTGCTCTTGGGTATGACAAAGCCTTGGAAGATAAAATGCCATGGCTCCTTCTCAATGACTAGGGAAAGGTTATTCAAGTACTGGTGATGCACTGATCTTAGTGATGCTTTTAAAAAATGTACCTTGGTTATAGTTCACTCTCTTTTTTTATAATCTCTGAAAGTTCTTTGTCTTTAGAAAAAAAAGGGGAATGATCAGTATTTAATGTATATGTTTTTACCACAGGAAAATCACTTTGCATTTGTCTTTGCATAGATATGGGCATAGCATTGTCGTTTGTGCACTCAACATAAACTCTCTTAATCGAATAAAATTCTTCACAATAATTATATTTATGTGCAAAAGGAATAGCAAAATTCAATTCACTTAAATTCTTCAAGGCAATATCGATATCCACGGTAGGACTTTGATTATAAAATAATTTAATAATGTTTTGTTTATCAACTAAATTTAATTTAATAAATTGCCCTTGTGTATCTGGAATCACTAAATTTTCCAATCCCAGTTTTTTCATAAAATTGAAATAATATTCCTCCATAAAATAATCAAGTGCACATTTATTACTTGCACACATAGAAGCAGCCACATAAATGATCTTATCTACTTTATTGGGAAATTTATTGGCTATAAAACTTGCAATGCTCCCTCCCATGCTGTGAGCAATGATAGTAAATTTCCCTTTAGTATTATTGATTAGATCCTGTATATTAGAAGTATATTCATCAAGGTTACTAGCCTCAAGCCCTTTGCTGAAACCGTTACCAGCATTATCTAAAGCATATATCTTATTGTCGCTCAATAAATTGGAATTAACGATTTTATACCAACAACCACTCCAATGCCATGCACCATGTATAAATAATAAATTAACCATTAGATTTTTTATTGCTCACACATGGATTAATAATCGCCTGGTCAGACCAAGATTTTGTAATGATATTATTATCTTTATCAACAATAACCCTGCACATTCTCTGTGGTGGGTGCGTGATATCAGAAGGAACAAGCCCATCTTCACATTTTCCATCTATAGGGATGTCCTTAATAATTAAGTCCGATTTATCTTGTGGAGGTTTAGGATATATCGTGGTTAATTTTGTTATAGTTAATGGGCTCTTAATATTCAAATTATGACTACTTGCATCAAAATATGCATTACCGAGAAACGGAGCAGTATCAGTATTTATTCCACAGCCATCTTCCCCCACTGCAAATCTACAGCCATTATAAATATTACCAATTGGAAAATTACCATTCAATGTTCTATAAGGTGCTCCGTCAGGAAGGGGAATATCAATCGCAGAAAATTCTTGTTTCGATGACGCATATCCAAGAGTTCCCATCAATTTCTTATCAATTGCTTGTATATTTGCATTTATTCCTTTTGCGCTAGCATCCCCTTCTTTTTTACCATATAAATATTGATTTATAACAGTATACTGTACTTTGAATTTTATATTTTCATTTTCATCTAATCCTTCAATTTCATCAGGAAGAAATGTATCTAAACATTTTTTATCATCTCTTGATAAGCATTTTTCATTTTCTAAATTTAATTTAGCATTACACTCTCCAATTAATCTATCAGTATCTTTATATTTTGTAGTTGATTTAAATCCATCATTTGTAAAATCAATATAGCCAGTCAAAGAAGAAATAGCATTTTTTTCTAATTTCATAAAAGAAGCAGGGATTTCAGCACAAATACTATCTGCTTTACCAAAAAAATCTGGCCACTTTGTATCTAAATTCATACATATCGCATTTTTTTCTTCTTGTTCTAATTTATATATCCCATGACAATACGCTTTTTCAGCTTTATTTAAATCGTCAGCTTTACTACCAAATGCACAATTTATTGAATTATCCTCTATTATCATTTTCCCATCTATTATCTCAATCGGCAAAGGATGATTCGCAAAATCATAACATACATAATTCTTTGCACATGAATCCCTCTCTCTTTCTCCAGCTGGTGTAATGTATGTACTGCACTTGCTTTGTCCTTTTTGCTTACTAGTTGGGTTATTATCAATGCACTGACTCTCTTTCACAGGAATAAAGCAGTTACCGCAGTTTCCTGAATTTCGAGCTTGTTTTGTTGTAATTAGCGGATACATATGTGTCTTTTTGAAATTTTGAGGACGAATCTTTTCAATACCTATTTTTGTGTAATCTTTAACATCTTTCCCATCTTTATCAACAAATTTAGGAATTACCGCACTAAATTGAACCCCAAAAACATCAACTGTATCATGACCTGAAAGAACTGATGTTTTAATTGATTGATCATTTGGATTTTGCCCAGTTTGATAGCAGGCATAATAATCTCTTAAGCCATTACCTGCCCCAGGAAACTCTTTTATTATTGACTTAATAGGATCCTTAATTGAAGGATCTTTTATCTGAATTTTGAGTGAATGAAAAATAGACGGTTTGGAGTTAATCTTTGAACTATCTGGACAAGCATTATCAATATAATAATCATGAACTGCCTCAATATGTACTGCTCCATTTTTTGGACCAGATGGTTTAGGCCTATCTATACAACCAATATTACTTGAGGATTTCCCTTGTAACCCTGCACAAATTTTTGTTGGGGCTCCTGGCTGAACAAACGGACAATAAATATCCCCCAAAGTATCTTCTTTTGAAGAGCATTTTACTGAACCATCCATGTAGTTATACCCTAGAGATATATATCCACCTATCTTTTGTCCAGTACTATCAATGACTTGAAGATTAATCTTAGGGTTAATAAAGGTGCTCCCAGCGGGAGTACCACCATCAATAATTACTGATCTTTTTGGCACTATAATTTTATTATATATGTTAGGCGCTGGATTTAATGGAATATCTATACAACCAATAAGCCTATCATCACTACTTACAATTTTTCCAAAAGCAACCGGGCTAAAATATGCACAAACTCTTTTTGGATTTTCTATCCCATTGCTTTTTTCATAATCTATATATGCATGATTTGAACCCCAAAAAATGGTTTGAGCATTATCCGAACCCCTTTTTTGAAGTGAAAAAGTTTTTGTTACTGTATCACCCCATATTGCATAATTTACACCTTCACTCCATGATAAATAACCTAAAGGAAATTTCCATTTCCAATCTGGGCCACCACAGTTAGCAGGTGAAGGAAAAAAAGCATATCTAGCCCAGCAATACTGCCTTTTAACTATTAACTCCATGTTTAAAGGATCATCTGAAGTCCTGTAAAACATTTCTCTTTCTCCCCATGTGGGAAAATAATCCCTGCTCACACCCCTAACACCTACATCGTCTGATATGGTATACGTATCACTATCATTTCCTCCGGTACTAGGGCTAGGATTGGGGGTACATTTTCCTGTGGTACAATTAATCCCTGTAGTAGCAGCTAACCATCCATTACATAATATCTCGCTGGTAGGAGATGCATTAACATTACGCTGATTAATCGGGTAAATTGCAAAAAATAATATGAAAAATACTAATAATATAAATCTTTTCATTAAATTCACGATTTATTTTCATTTTAGAATCATTTGTATTCATACACTAAAGTGTTCTTTCTGGTTTTTCAACATTATTGTTTGATAATTGTTGTCTTGCTGTTTTTGAATACCTTGTCACATTGTTTTTATCATTTATACTGGATAATTGCTTATGAGCAATAGAGTGTTCTCTTAGTTCCATGCTCACCTCATCAACAAAACGTTCGCCGGAGTGCTCTTTATGCTTTACCCCCTCCTCCTTAATTATATCTTTTACAGAATGATGTGCCTTGCTTATACTTGGCTTTTGATCATACTGATTGATCTCGGTCATCTCAATATCGACACCTTTGCCCCTTCCGTTTACTTGTATTAACTCATCTTTTTTAAAAGCGTTCAATTCTTGTAATTCGACATCTTGAGTCGTTTTATCCAAATTCTCCCTGTGACTAAGTGGAACAAAAAATTCTTCATATTTTTGTGAACTAAAGCTATTGACGAATAAATTTCCAAAATCCTTAATAAAACCTACCTCTGGTTCATATTCCTGAAGATTGACATCTTTGTATTTCTTGGCATTGTTACCTAATGCATCTTTCATTTCATCATCAGATTTATATATCTTACCAGCGCATGATATTTCTGCTTCCTTAATGCTTAATATTTCTAATAAAGCTTTATTTGAAAGTTTGCCAATATATTTATCTTCAATTCCTAACTCTCTTTTTAAATATTGAGTTAATTTTTCTTCTTTTTCTAAAACCTCCCTATCGAGTAAATCTTTATCTTTTCTATAGCCAGTTTCTCCAAAATAGCTCAATCCATTACTCAATACCATTGAAGTTGAGCTAAGTGCTATAGACGCTGGGTTTAACGACAATATACTTAGCACCCAATTTGCAGCCCCAGTTAAACTTAAATACCTAATTTTGCCAGAAATTGAATTTGTAGCGCTCTTTTCCTCAACAATTGGTTTATCCGAAATTCTTTTCTCTATAATTTTCATTATTTTTTGATTAGCTGCCTTTCTTAATTCAGGATTTACAGACTTATCCAATGTTTGATTAATTTTTTGATCAAGGCTATCTAAAAGCAAGTCCTTTTTCTGTGCTCTTTTTATTGTTCTCATACGCAAAGTTGATCTAATGCGCGCAACAGAATAACTTGCCATTGTTATTGCCGCTATTGTAGATCCAATTACAATCCCAAGTGGAGATGACAAACATGTAATTGCACCAAAAACAGTTAATACCATACCCACTCCTGGAGAAGTTATAAAATCCAACGATTTATCAAAAAACTTCTTAGCTTTAGTTTTTTTCTTAATTTCTGTTTTGGTTTGTTCGTTTTCACTAGCTTGAGTCTTAACAAGATATTTTGCAAAATCAGAACCACTAACTGCCATCCTTATTCTGCCAATTTCAGTAAAAACTTCTTTGATAATTAATGCAATATTCACTTTAATAACCATAACCTCTTGTATAATCCTAGCAACTCTATTACACTTAATCAATTTTAATTTATAATCGAATGAATATTAAAGATTTGTTATTTTCTGTAATAAGTTCTAAATGAAATACAACTATTTAATATATATTGGCAGATTTCAACCCTTTCATAACGGTCATAAATATATTATCGAGGAAGGTTTAAAAATTTCAAATAATATAATAATCTTCTGTGGTTCCAGCAATCAAACTAGAACATTAAAAAATCCCTTCACATATACTGAGAGAAGAAAATGCATATTGAATAGCTTCTCTGAATTATATACAAATAAAATCCAGGTAGCGCCTTTAGATGATTGTGAAAATGATATTGAGTGGGTGAAAAATGTTGAAAAAAAAGTTCAAAAAATAATTGAAAATACTCCAGAAAATAAAGTGGCTCTAATAGGGCACACAAAAGATCATTCTTGCTATTATCTTAAGTTATTTGAAAAATGGAAGTATTTTGAAAGAGAAAATTTTGCTGACATAGATGCAACATATATAAGAAATGTGATCTTTAATACTAATGATAAATATCAAATTGAAAATACAATCAAGAAGCTAGTGCCACCTGAAGTATTAAATTTTATCCTTGATTTTTTAGATACCAAGCATTACACAGATTTGCAAAATCTTTATACATTACAAAATGCATAATTTAATATTAGACACGGATTCTTATAAAGCCTCACACTATTTGCAATACCCTAAAGATACCGAATATTTATCATGTTATATAGAATCTAGAGGAGGTAAATTTGATAGTACATTATTTTTTGGATTGCAAATGTTTCTCAAAAAATATTTTTGCAGGGCAATAACAAAAGAAAATATAGATGAAGCAGAGGAAGTAATTCAAGCACATGGCTTACCATTTAATAGGGCAGACTGGGAATATATACTTTATAAGTATCATGGGTTCTTACCAATTTACATAGAAGCTGTACCTGAGGGAACAATAGTTCCAAATCAAAATGTACTTTTACAAATTACTAATACGGATCCTAGATGCTTTTGGTTAGTAACATATTTAGAAACAGCCCTTTTGCGAGCAATCTGGTACCCTGCTACAGTTGCAACGTTATCATATGAATGTAAAAAAATTATAAAAAAATATCTCTTAGAAACAGCAGATAATTTAGATAGACTAGACTATATGCTTGCAGATTTTGGTGCAAGAGGCGTTAGTTCCTGTGAATCTGCTGCAATCGGTGGAGCATCCCATTTAATTAATTTTTACTCAACTAGCACAATATCTGCATTACAATGTATCAATAATTATTATGGTGCAGATTTAAAAAAATATAAAACTATCCCAGCAGCTGAGCACTCAACTATAATTTCCTGGGGGAAAGATTATGAAATAAGTGCTTATAAAAATATTCTTACTACATTTTCAAATTACCCTACATATGCGGTTGTTAGTGATTCATACGATTATTGGAACGCCATTAATAATATTTGGGGAGAGAGTTTTAAGGAACGCATATCTAATTCTAATAGTACTTTAATTATACGATCGGATAGTGGTGAACCAGTAGAAATTGTATTAAAAACTATAGAGATTTTAATGGAAAAATTTGGCTACAAAATTAATCAAAAAGGATATAAAGTTTTAAATAAATTTATTCGTGTTTTGCATGGGGATAGAATTTCAATAGAAAAAATACAAGAAATCCTTGAAGAGCTAAAATCTAAAAAAATAAGTGCAGAAAATGTTTCGTTTGGTATGGGAGCCTCTCTTTTGCAAAAAATTAATAGAGATACTCAACAATTTGCAATGAAGTTATCTGCAATTAAAAAACAAAATTGTGATTGGGAAGGTGTTTGCAAATCTCCTATCACAGAACCAAAAAAACATTCTAAACATGGTAGATTAGCTTTAATTAAAGTAAATAATAACTTTACCACGATAAATCATAATGCTATTAGCACTAATAAAAACCTCCTAATTCCAACATTTAAAAATGGGAAAATAATAAACGAAGTAACTTTTTCAGAAATCCAAAAAAACGTAGCTGCATTTTAATATTTAGACAACCATTTTAGCTTGATACAATTACTGATTGTGTGATAGCATATTTGGTAATAGATAATTTTTAGGAAATTTATATTATGTATAACATTTTATCAGTAGATGGTAGAGGTGCTACTCAAGCCTTAATTGCGACAAAAATAATTCAAATAATTGATGAAAAATTAAAGCACAATACAGGAGGTGAAGGCGTTATAAAACATTTTGATCATATAACGTCTTCTTCAACAACAGATTTTCCTGCAGCTTTAATTGCGCATGGATATACACCCAAAAAAACATACGAAATTGTTAAAAATAATTTTCACACTATATTTAAATCTGCCGATACATCTTGGGACTCATATCAGGGTAAATTCAATAAAATGAAAACCATGCTACAAGATTCATTTAAAAAATATGCTTGTACAAATTATGACAAAATAAAATCTTACACCCTTGATAATTTTGGCGATTTATTAAAGAACTGTTCCAAAGTAAATATGGGAGAAAGTAAAATTCCATTACTTTTGCTGGCTGCTAAAAATTCACAAAAATTAGAAACACACTATTTTTCATCTATATATGACAAAGATGTGTCACTATTAGATGCTATTAAATCCTGCATAGCAGATAAATTACATTTTTTACCTCATGTGTTAAAAAATCAAGGCTATTTTGATCACTCTTTTATATCTAAATCTTCTTTAGGGGCAAGTTTATCATATATTATAAAGGCCCAAAATCTAACAGACCATTCACTTTTTGTCGTTAGTATAGATTTTGCCAACTTAAACATCATAGATTATTTCAAAACTGAAATTATGCAGAATAAGATCAGCCCTGACAATCTTTTAGATATAACACTGTCTTCTGGGGAAGATATGAATATTCATGCCAACAGATTTTTAAAAGGTAATTTTTGGAGCATTGTTGTAACTCAAAAACAAGGAATATTAGAAGAAGTACATAAATTTGATAAAATTTTAGATGATGAGAAAATAAAAGAAGTTATTAAAAGTTCAAAAATATGTAGTAATATTACAGATGAATGCAAGGCTTTTTATGAAGGAATTGATCAAATGATAAATGATGGTTTATTGCACAACACATCCATAGCAGATGAAATAGATATGATTACAAGAGAATTAGACGGGTGTATGTAAAAAGCATGATTATTCTTGACCAGAGTGAGTATTTGGAATAGGGTATTGCTTGCTCTGGCCGAGTAGCAAAGTGGTAATGCAGCGGATTGCAAATCCGCTATCGTCAGTTCGATTCTGGCCTCGGCCTCATAACTTATGGTTGAGAAAATTAGTGAAAATAACCCATCTAAAATCCAGGCAAATTTTTGATAGTAGAGGGAATCCAACTGTTGAAACAGATTTAATCATAAACGACAATTTTATCGGACGAGCTGCAGTTCCAAGTGGAGCTTCTAAAGGTATCTATGAAGCAATAGAATTAAGAGATAAAGCCCCTGATTATAACGGAAAAGGCGTTTTAAAAGCTGTTGATATGATTAATAATGAGATAAAAACCAAATTACTAAATCTCAATTTTAACTCTCAAGAAAATCTAGACAATTTTTTGATTGATTTAGATGGAACAATTAATAAATCTAAACTTGGAGCTAACACTATTTTATCAATCTCAGTAGCATTTGCAAAAGCGAAAGCTAATCTTGAAAATAAACAGCTATTTCAAGCTATAAATGACTCCCCCTCCCTTTCATTACCAAGCCCAATGTTAAACATTATTAACGGCGGAGCACATGCTGATAATGGATTAGATATTCAAGAATTTATGATAGTTCCAATAAAATATACAAGCATCAGTAAAAATTTAAAAATTGCTTGTGAAATTTTTCATTCATTAAAAAAGATATTAAAAGATCAGTCTTTCAGAGTTAATACTGGTGATGAAGGAGGTTTTGCTCCTGACATTAAAACTACAAGCCAAGCGTTAAATATTATTTCTGAAGCTATAGAATTAGCCGGTTACAAGCTTGGAGAAGAAGTAGGTTTAGCTTTAGATGTAGCTGCTAACGAGCTTTATAGAGATGGAAAATATTATTTCAGTGGTGAAAAATCAATATTTACAAACCATGAACTAGTGAAATTTTACGAAAACTTGTGCGATAAATATCCAATTATTTCAATTGAGGACCCATTTTTTGAGCAAGATTTAGAAGGGTGGAAATTATTAAACGAAAAGCTTGGGAAAAAAATTAATATTGTGGGAGATGATCTATTTGTAACTAATCCTGTAAAATTACAAGAAGGTATCAACGATAAATTAGCTAATTCAATATTAATAAAAATGAATCAGATTGGAACACTAACAGAAACATTACAAAGTATTGAACTTGCCAAAAAAAATAATTTTATTCATATAATATCACACAGATCAGGAGAAACTGAAGATACTACAATTGCACATATTGCAGTTGCAACAAACAGCCCATTTATTAAAACAGGTTCTATCTCAAGAACTGATAGAGTTTGCAAATATAACGAATTAATCAGAATTGAAGAATTAATTGCTTAAGTTATATTTATAAACTTTACTATTGAAAGAAAAAAAAAATCACTTACAATCATGCTTATATTTATGGTTAAAAGCAATCAATGGAGTTAGTAAATAAAGTTTTTAGTAAGCTTTTTGGTAAAAAAGTGGGCGAGGATGAATTTGGTAACATATTTTACGAATCAAAAAAACTATCAAGATATTTTGGAAGATACATGCGCTGGGTGTTATATAATGGAATACCTGAACCAACTAAAGTAAGTGCCCAGTGGTATAGTTGGCTACACCATCAAGACAATGAAATTCCTTTAAGCAAAAAATCAATAAAACATAAATGGATGAAACACAGAAGCTTGAATTTAACTGGTTCTGCATTTTCATATTTTCCTCCAGGTCATTTTTTGTCAAAAAGTAAGACAAAGCCAAAATCAACTGGTGATTATACTACATGGACACCTAAATAATGAATAAATTAACTATATAAGTTTTTATGAAAAATATTTTTGAGATAATAGTTGGATTTTTGGTTATTTTTATAGCTGTAATTTTTAGTTATTTTGTTTACCAAACTTCTGACCACAAATTAGATAAAAATAATCAATATGCGATAAATGCAAATTTTGATAATGCTGATGGTATCAAAGTTGGAAGTGAAGTTAAAATTAGTGGAATTATGATAGGAAAAGTCGTGTCGCAAATTTTAGATTATGATACTTATTCAGCACAAGTAAAATTTCTCATAGATAAAAAAATAAAATTACCTGAAGATAGCTCTGCTCAAATAGTAAGTTCAAATATTTTAGGAGATAAATACATATCAATCACACCTGGTACTGAAGAAAAAGTACTAGTAGATGGAGACACAATTGAATTTACTCAATCATCAATAAACCTCGAAGCATTGATCAGTAAATTTATGTTTGGGCTTAAAGATGGTAACAATTCCACTCATATAGAAGATGGTATTTTTTTAGATAATAATAAATCAAATGACCAAAACTATATCTTCAATGATTCAGGTACAGAAAATTCAATCAGTTAAATTAACATCCTACATAATCTCAATATTTTTATGGAGTCTTGCAATAACTGCTAAGGCAACAGATCAACACGAAGAAATAGAATCTCCATTTAGCGTTCTTGAAGAAGATATCTATACATCAAATAATAATGAAATTGATATAGTGAAACAGCCTATAATTGAAGGGGAGCCAGAGCAATGTGATTTCGCAAAAATTAGATTTTTAGACTATAATTCTGGAATAAGCACATATACAACAATAGCGATTAATGAAAAATATGACTTCAACGAGGAAGTTATTATTTCTCTAAGGGAATGTAAAAAAGATCCTAAAGATATTTTAAACCCGTTAAATTTTGCTTTTATTACAATCAAAAATACTGATCAACTGATTTTTGAAGGATGGATTTTTTCAAAAAACACCTCCGTTTCTTTGCCAAAAATTAATGATAAATATGTTTATTTAAGCAGCTGTATCTGTGGAAATAATAATGTTACGTTAAATAAAAATATTGAAAAATAAGAAATAATTTAATAGATTAGAAAAAAAGTAAACCTGTAATAAGATAAATAAAATTAAGATCAACTCTACTCTTTCTCGTGAATTTTGATATTCTAAATCTTCAAATCAATCCACTTAGATTATGTATTCAGAAGAAAGAAATAACTGTACATGGACAAAAAGAAGTAAGTGCAGTAATAATTTTTCAATCACAATCTCTTTTTTGATACAGGAGAAATTTAAGGAAAATATTTCGTGTCAGGAATCAGAGAACGTCACTCACTGTATCAACAGAAAAAAACAAAAGAGTGATATGTAAATTTATATTGTGTAGTGCATTTTAATTTACAACAATTAAAGGATCAGATCAGACAAACTAAAGCATCTATAGAGAGAATTCTCATGAGGATGACAAAGATTTGTGATTGAAATTACTAAAAACACAATCCTTTTATTTACTATGGCAATATCTTTTTAATAAAAACCCCTATAAAATTAATGTGCACAAAATGGAGTATCCTCTTTAGATTAACCAAATTATTCTGGTATATAGGTAATATTTTAAATATATACAAATCATTTGATTTGAAAATTGCTTTATTTTCAGACGAACAAGAAACATTTGCAGAATGTAAAATATTAAAAATAACTTTCAGTAACCTTTATATATCTGTGCCTGAACTTATAATGTATCCAAATTATGGAGAGCACTCATACAATACTATATTGTACAACATAATTATGGAAGCCAAGAGATTAAACTATAAATCAGTGCATATGATAATTAAAAATAGTCCTGTAGTTAGGCTTGCTGCTGAATTGCACTTTGATATCTGCTAAGCTACACTTTGAAAAATGACAGCCGTTTTATCAGAAATTCTTTTATTACATTATAATATAATTTTAAATATGGATGTTAAAATATATATTTTAAAACCCTATATACAAATTTTCTCATGATGCATCCAAAAATTTTTAAATATTTTTTTAAGTTTATTTTTTGCTTTTATCAGATCTTCCTCTTGCTCAAATATACCAAAACATGTTGAGCCAGAGCCGCTCATTCTGCTTACTAAACAATTATTTTGTTCTTTTATAACCTTCAACAAATCACCTATTAATGGGTATTTTTGTATTATATGCTTTTCTAAATAATTTTTACCATGAAAAATTTCGTTGATGATAACCTCCTTATTATATAGAATTTCAGGGGAAAAATCGCCTTTAATACATGAATAAACCTCTTTTGTTATCACTTTCAATCCAGGATTAACTAAAAGAATAAATAATTTTTTACTTACATTTATTGGAGTAATTTTATCTCCTATCCCTTCAATAAATGAATTTTTATTATAATAGAAAAAAGGTATATCTGCTCCAATATTGTAAGCCACTTCTTTTATTTGGTTGCAAGTCAATTCTGGCAAATTCCATAATTTTGGCAATAAATTTAATATCATCGCAGCATTTGATGATCCACCGCCTAAACCTGCAGCTATTGGAATGTTTTTTTTAATGTGTATTTTTGCAAATTTTAAAGAATTATTAACAGCATTAATATATTCAATTGCTTTTATAACTATATTATTTCCTATTTGTTCGCTATTTTCAAATGAACAAAAAGTTGCATGATCAGATGTATTGACAGTAATCATATCAGATAAATTTAACAGTACAAAATAGCTTTGCAAGTTGTGATACCCCTTTGAGTCTTTACCAACTATATTTAAAAATAAATTAACTTTTGCATGTGATCTAGCAGTATAAATCACTTTGGACTAATCCTTTTTACTTGGACTATAAGTATTCATTTGCTTAAAAAACTCATCATTGTTTTTTGAATATTTCATTTTATTGATTAAAAATTCAATAGCTTCGGTTGTATTCATAGGGTTAAGTATCTTTCTCATTACCCAAGCTTTAGCTAAATTAGCTTTATCAATCAACAATTCCTCTTTCCTTGTGCCAGACTTGGCAATATCTATAGCTGGAAAAACTCGTTTATCTGCAATTTTTCTATCTAGAACGATTTCTGAATTTCCTGTGCCTTTGAATTCCTCAAAAATCACCTCATCCATCCTAGAACCAGTTTCGACTAGTGCCGTTGCAATAATTGTAAGAGAGCCTCCTTCCTCAATATTTCTGGCTGCACCAAAAAATTTCTTTGGTCTTTGTAGGGCATTTGAATCAACTCCTCCACTTAAAACTTTACCTGAAGATGGAGCAATATCATTATAAGCTCTAGCTAATCTTGTGATAGAATCTAATAGAACTACTACATCTTTTTTTGACTCTACTAATCTTCTTGCTTTCTCTATGACAATCTCTGCTAATTGAACATGCCTATGAGATGGTTCATCAAAAGTTGAGCTAACAACTTCTCCTTTTACAGATCTTAGCATATCAGTTACTTCTTCAGGTCTTTCGCCTATTGAAAGCACTATAAGATAGATGTCTGGGTAATTTTTTGCAATTGCATGCGCTATATTTTGCATCAATACTGTTTTACCTGTTCTTGGGGGAGCAACAACTAATGCTCTTTGCCCTTTGCCTAAAGGCGATACAATATCAATAACTCTACCACTTAATGTGCTTTTAGTTCCGTCTAAAAACTCTAGCGCAATCTTTTCATCAGGATAAAGTGGGGTTAAATCTTCAAATAAAACCCTATATTTGCTTCCTTCAGTGGATTGAAAATTAATTGATTGCACGCTAGTTATTGCAAAGTATCTCTCTTCTTTTTTAGGAGCTCTTATAAAGCCTGCTACGCTATCTCCTGTCCTTAAACCGAATCTTCTAATTTGATTTGGTGAAATATATACATCATCTGAGCATGGTATGTAATTTGATTTTGCAGACCTTAAAAATCCATAACCATCAGATAAAATTTCTAAAACTCCTTCCCCTATAATTTTATAGTTTTTTTCTGCATACGCTTTTAGAATTGCAAATATTAAATCATGCTTATTATAATTGCTGGGATTTTTTAATGAGAGTGACTCTGCTAATATGATAAGTTCCTTAGGATTTTTATTTTTAAAATCCTTTAATTTTAAAACTTCATTACTGTCATTACTTTCATTGCTTGATTCTTGCTTTATAGCATTATTTTCTAAATCGTTACCTGTGCTCTCTTTTGCTGTGGAATTAGTTTTATTATCACTAATTCTTAATCTCATATTTGTGTGCTTCTCTTCAACTTTGACATCTTTAATATCCTGGGTATTTTGCTTATTATTTTGCTCTTCATTCTTCTTATTTAAATTAATCGCATCACTAGATACGTCGTTTGTATTTCTATCTTGCATTTTGTTTATTTATTGTTGATAAAATTTTAAATTGGAATAAAATTCTTGCATCGCACCACAGCTATGCAAAAGTCTTTCACTGTCATTGAATGCCCTCATAGTAGTTAGATTTTCATTTTACGTCAATAGTTTAATAGTAAAATAAATGAATATTCACTAAATTAAATAAATAGCAATGGTGCCTCTGGCAGGATTTGAACCAGCACATCCAAAAAGGATAACAGATTTTGAGTCTGCCGCGTCTACCATTCCGCCACAGAGGCATTGATGAATTTTAACAAGTTTTTTTGCCCAGGTACAGCTAATTTAATGCTCAGCCAAAAATTTTCTATTTAAAAAGCTAGTAACCAAAAATAAGCCTGCAGTAAACATTAAATAATATGCAGGAGCAACATAACCTATTTTCATAACTAAAAAAGTTGAAATTATTGGGGTTGTTCCTCCAAACAATGCATTTCCCATATTCCAGCTTAAAGCAATTCCTGAATATCTCAGCTCTGGATTAAAAAATTTTATTGCGAATGGGTAGTATGGAGCAACAATAGATGCCACTAAAATTCCTAGAAAAAATATGCTAAAGTAAATACTTTTTATATCGTTAAAATTATCAATAATATTCTTAAATATCGGTAATATTAAAACAATAAATACAAAAATTACACAATAGATATATTTTTTATACCCCATTCTATCTGCTAAATAACCAAAAAATGGCAATGCTATAATTACTGTGGTTAGAGCAAAAGCCACAATATATAAAGAGTCATTTTTTGGAAGATTAATAATTTCTGTAAAATATACATTAAAGAATCCTCTTAACATGTATGTGCTTGATGTTGCAACACTTGCAAAAGATGCAATAATCAAAATATTTTGCCATTTTTCTTTTAACACTACTATTATTGGCAGCTTTGTCATTTTTCCTTTAAGCTTCATTTCTTGAAACACTGGTGTCTCTGTAGTCTTTTTTCTCATATATAAGCCTACAAACCCCATAATTCCACCTAATAAAAATCCATATCTCCATGTAAAATCATCTATTGTTATAAAGTAATCTATACTGATACCAACTATTAATGCTAATAAAGTGCCCGCTATATTTGACGCCATTATTATACTGCCAATTAAACCAACCTTTTTTTCTTCAAAATGCTCAATAATAAAAATTGCAGACCCCGCTCCCTCTCCTCCAATACATAAACCCTGAAACATTCGTATTATTGTTAATAGAATTGGTGCTAATACACCAATTTGAGCATATCCTGGCATTATACCAATACATAAAGTTGACATTCCCATACCTACTATTGATATTGTTAATGCTATTTTTCTACCAAAAATATCCCCAATATGGCCAAAAACTATGCCCCCCAATGGCCTCATAAAAAAGCCAATTGCGAATATAGCAAATGAAAACATTAATTGCACATATTCACTGAAATTCGGAAAAAATAACTTTCCAATAATTTCTGCAAAAACCGCATAAATGCCAAAATCATAATATTCAACAATATTTCCTATTATAGCAGAGCTTATAATTTTCTTTTTACTCATTTAATAAAAAATTTGGCTTATATTATTTAGAGTGAATTATCTATATGCATCAAATAAAAGCAACTAAATTTTGCTAATTTTCAATTGGATTAGCAAAATTTAATCAATGTTTTTTAAATTAATAGAATTAAATTCATTGTGTTATATCTTTGAAAAATCCAAGGTAAATTTGGTATATTGCCCTTCTTCAGATTCACATTTAATTGAACCTCCCATTTGTTCCATAGCAGATTTACAAAAAAATAAACCAATTCCTACACCTCCCCTGTGTCTTGAGTAAAATTTATTAAATATGCTTCTGAGTGCGCCCCTATTAATACCAAGGCCATAATCTGTTATATATAATCTCTTTCCATTACTATTAATACTTAGTTTTACATCCCTACCATTATGTATGTATGCATTTTTTATCAAATTAATGATTATATGCTTTATGTATTTGGAATTTGATTTAATACAAAAATCTTCTATATTTATTTCTATATTTTTAATTTCTGGAAATGGAACTGTACATACTTTGATTGCCTTACCTATAACATCTTTAATGAAAAATTCTTTTTTGATTATTTTATTATTTAATTCTGGTTTTCTAAATGAGATCATAAAATTTTCAATTAGATCCAAGCCATATTGAGAAGTTTTTACAGACATTTTAGCTATTTTTTTAAAACTATCATAATCTTTGTACCCCAAATAGTATTCATTCTGATCACATGAATTAATAACAACTGCTTTGCTTTTTCTTATATTAGCTAGCACTTCATTTAAAATTTCTGATTGTAATTTTGCAAATGATAATGGCTCCCTTAACTCGAGTATTAACATTTCTGCAAAATTTTTCATTACTCTTTCTTTATCTATATTAACTATTTTTGCATATCTAATGGCAAAAATATAAGGAAGAGATATAATGAAAAGCAAAAATATAATGCATAGAGCTATAATAGTGCTCGTGAAAAATTCACTGTTTAAATTGTTTATGCTAAAGATAAAAAATACACTCCCAGTAAATACAAAAAAATATTAATTAAAATAATTTTACTAAGTACTTTATCATATTTTAAAGATTTTACTTTTTCAAAAGCAATATTACTTATTACATTTGTTAACTTCATGAGAGGCACCTAATAATAAAATCTATGATTGTATTTTATATTCTCACAAACATCTATTATATTCAATTTTTTTTTAACAATATTTTTTCTCTTCCAATGACGTTTTTTAATTGTTATAATAATAGTTGCTGAAAAGCTATAGTAATAAACTCTACTTGAAATAGATGTTTTGGACTCGGGGGCGGTACCCGACGTCTCCACCAATATTTTATGGGGACGAAATTAGTATCGACATGGCATTAAAAGAAGTAGTTTTGCTCAGGGTGATTCCTGTAAAAGATCACTATTATAATTGTAAACACAAAGTTTGCACCTGCTAATGAAAATCAAGCTTTCGCACTAGCTGCATAAAGCTTAATATTCATTAAACGCGGTTTGGGATTGCCGGGCAACAGAAAATCCCGTTATTTTAAGTTTAAAATCCTTTATGTACGATAAAACCAATATTTTTGCCAAAATTATAAAAAATGAAATACCTTGTAAAAAGGTATTTGAAGATGAGTATACTTTAATTTTTCACGATATAAATCCATCGGCTCCTCTGCATTTATTAGCAATTCCTAAAGGGGAGTTTAGAACTTTTGAGGATTTTGTTCAAAAAGCATCTTCAGATCAATTTCTATCTTTCTTTTCCTCAATTCAAAAAATCACTGATAAACTCAAAATTAATAAGTCTGGCTATAGGTTAATAGCAAACCATGGAAAAGACGCTCTGCAAACTGTAGAGCATTTTCATATGCACATTATCGCTGGCAAAGCATTGGGTCCCTTAATAGTGGGTGATAAGCATCATATAGTAAAATGAAGATCATTTCATTTAAAAAAAGAATTAAATATCTTATAGAGGCGTTTTTTATCTATTTGTTTTACTTTATTTTTAGATCTATATCCATAGAATCTTCATCAAAAGTTGGTGCAACCATTTTAGGATTTATTAGTAAATTTATCAAAGAAAATAATACAGCAGCACAAAATATGAAAATGTGTTTACCACATTTAACAAAATATCAAAGAAAAAACACACTCCTCAATACCTGGAGACACTTTGGATCTGTAATTGGTGAAATACCGCATTGGCATAGAATGTCTAAAAAAGAATTTTTCGAAAGGGTGGCTATTAAGGATAAGCAAAACATTCCTTTTTCAAAGGCAATCATCGTTTCAGGACATATTGGAAATTGGGAATTAATTAGTAGAATAGCTAAAGAATATGGTATCAAATTAAATCTAGTATATAGACCATCAAATAATCCATATGCAAATTATTTGATAAATAAAATAAGAGAAAGCTACAAAATTACCTTAATTCCAAAGGGAAGTATAGGGGTAAAAAAAATAATCAAAGCATTAAATAATAATGAAATTGTGGGAATAATGGTTGATCAAAAAATGGACGATGGTATTAGCATTCCATTCTTCGATAAACCTGCTATGACCACTGCATTACCTGCTAATATTGCACTAAAATACAAAATACCAATAATTGCTACAAGCATTATAAAAACAGGAGCTTCAAGATATACCGCAAGCTTTCATGAGCCGTTAAAAATACATGAGAATGATACAAAATATACCGTTACGAAAAGAATAAATTTAATACTAGAGGGATGGATTAAAAAGTATCCAGAGCAATGGTTCTGGTTTCACAATAGATGGAAGTAATACAACTTTGAGTATGCGTGGCGTTATATTTTTCCTCTTTCTGTATAGTAATATTTCTACACTAGATATAGAAACAGGGAGTGGGAGAAGTGGTCCTAAATTTTAGATCCACTCTTCAGCTATATTATAATCAGTATCATAATATGGTGAGTCGTTATAAGCATTATTATGGGCACTGTTTTGAGGTATTTATAACAATAACTCATTTTTTTCAATCTCTACCGTATCAGCATTACTAAAGCATAAATCATACACACTAGTTATAACTTTATCGCCTAGATCATACATATTATCTAAAACTCTATAACCTCCATAAAATGTAAACCCTATAACCATTACTGTTCCTATCACTGGCACTACTTTACACATTACAGCTGTTATTAACGGCACTCCTATTCCTACTGCAGCTGTATTTGCAGCTTCTTGATATTCTCCTTGATATAATTGGTATATTGTATCTTTACTTGTAATAAGTGGCATTATTATATTTCCATGCCCTTGAAACATCGCTGCTAATTGCACATATCCTATACTTGCTTTCATTACACTTTCTTCTGTCCCCTCTATGATTCCTCTTCCTGTATCTATTGCTACATCTGTTACTCTTAATATTATATTTGCTACCATTAACTTTTCCATTATTGGGGAGCATATTTCTGATGTTATCTTATTACTATCTCTCTCCTTAACCAATTCTGTTACTATAATAAAATCTGCTATTAAATTCTTACTTTCCTCTCCATTATTTACATTCCTATCTGGATGTGTCTTTTTTACTATTTCCTTAAATGCACTTTGTAGACTTTCACCATCTACTACTTTTATTTCAACATCATGTTTATCTACTAGTTTTTGCATTTCTGCTTTCCTATTTGCTAACGCTAATTTCTGCAGCCATTCCTATAACTCCTCTATTCCCTATATTATCTCCCTTTAAAATTAATAATCTATATTGCTGTAGTCATAATACACACCTATAAAATAAAACGATATTTATTACTTCAAACTAATTTACCTCTCCATAATAAGAGATCAATAATTATTAAATTTGGCAGTTTTATCCAACATAACTACTTATCATATTGAACAATCTAATTATTTATATTATTTATAGCTTAATTAAATTTATTTAAGAGCGGGTTATCTACGATATTGCAATTATAGGTGCTGGTCCTGTTGGAATCTTTAGCATATTTCAGGCTGGAATGCTGGGTTTAAAAAGCTGTATAATTGATACACTGAGCTTTTCTGGTGGTCAATGTAGTGCCCTTTATGCTGAAAAACCCATTTATGATATTGCTGGTTATCCATCAATAAGTGCAGAAAAACTAATAGAAAATCTCATAAAGCAGGCAGAGCCATTTAAAGCACAATATTATTTAAATCAACAATGCAATAGTATAGCAAAAAAAGACGATCATTGGGAAATTTCTACATCTAAGAATTTAATTACAGCAAAAACCATAATTATAGCTGCAGGTGGAGGAACTTTTGAAGTAAGAAAACCTCCTGTCGAAAATATTGCAGATTATGAGGATATTAGCGTCCTTTATCACATTAAGAATAAAACAAAATTTAAAAACAAAATTGTCACAATTGCAGGTGGAGGAGATTCTGCATTAGATTGGGCTGTTATATTAGCAAAGGACATTGCAAAAAAAGTATACATAGTTCATAGAAGAACTAATTTTAGAGCTGCTCCGAAAACTGTTGAAGAAATAAATAAGCTGACAGAAAATGGCAGTATTGAGCTAATTACTCCATATCAACTTAATGGATTAAAAGGGAAAAATGGGATATTAAATGAGATAGAAGTTAAAGATTTAGAAGATAATATTAAATATTTAAAATCAGATTACTTATTACCGTTTTTTGGAATGGCAATGAATATAGGTCCTCTTGATAGTTGGAATTTATCAATAATAAATAAACACATAGAAGTAAATCCAGCATCGATGCAAACTAATCTAAATGGAATCTTTGCGGTAGGAGATATATGTACATATCCTGGAAAACTAAAACTAATTTTAACTGGATTTGCAGAATCTGCAAGAGCGTGTCATAGTGCTTATAGTTATATTAAACCAAATACTCCTCTGCATTTTGAACATTCTACTACTAAAGGGTTGCCAAAGAGTATATGACACATATTATAGATGGAAAACTAATAGCTGAGGAAATCCTTTTATCAATAAAAAAAGAGGTTGAGGAAAAATTCAAACTTATAAATATTCGCCCAAAAATTGCAACAGTATTAATTGGTAATAACCCTGCTAGTGAAATATATGTCAAAGCTAAACTAAGAGCTGCAGAAAAAGTAGGTATATCCACAGAACTTGTTACGTATAAAAAAGATATAGATAATAAAAAACTACGTGAAATAATTATCTCATTAAATAAACGACCAGATATTACAGGAATACTGGTACAATTGCCCTTACCACATAACTTAGATGCGCAAATTATATTTGAAACTATTGATTATAGAAAAGATGTTGATGCTTTTAGTATTTATAATACTGGTTTGCTAAATCATTGGAAATCACAAATTATGCCTTGTACTCCTCAAGGTATATTATACATCTTAAAAAAATACCTCAAAGACTTATCTGGGAAAAAAGCTGTAATTATAGGTAGATCAATTATAGTAGGGCGACCTATGGCTTCTATTTTAATAAGAGAGAATTGTACCGTTACTATTACCCATTCGAAAACAATTAATACAAAGGAAGAATGTTTGCAGGCTGATATACTGATTGTAGCCTCTGGCATCCCTCATTTAGTAAAAGCAGATTGGGTTAAAAAAAATGCTTTTGTTGTTGATGTTGGTATTAGTAGGGTTAATAATAGGCTTGTTGGTGATGTTGATTTTGAAAGCACTAATGGCATTGCCTCTTTTGTTACTCCTGTGCCCGGAGGTATAGGACCACTAACTGTTGCAAATTTATTACTTAATACTTTAAAGTTATATTTAATTCAAAATAATTTATCTAGTGATGATTTCATTATTAAATAAACCCATTGCCAAAATTAAAAACTTTTTGGTATGTTTTTATAAATCCATCGAAGATACAATTAATCATGATGGTATAGAGCATGCAGGTTATTTAGCATTTTTACTTATGCTTTCTATATTTCCCTTTTTATTTTTTCTTATGGCGATAATAACATTCATTATTCCAGAAAGCTTGTCAGAACTGATTATCATCTCTATTTCTGATAGTGCCGACTCTACTTTTGACAACCTTATTTATTTTTTAAAACCAAGAATTCATGAGATTACTAATGCTCCTCCTCATAGTTTGTTAACATTGGCTATTTTTAGTGCTATTTGGACCGCTTCCTCTATTTTTGAAGCCATTAGAACTATTTTAAATAAAGCAAATAGAGTGAGTCACCCCCCCTCTTATCTATTTAGACGCTTTATTAGCATTATTGAGTTTGTTGTGTTGATATTTATTACCATACTTATAATGTTCTTTTTTGGTATATTTCCTTCTTTAATTTCTGATATTGCTTCCTTTTTTCACTTAAAGGATTCTTATTATTACCTTGCTTTTGAGCAAGAAACAAAATTACTAAGAGATACTGTTATTTCTTTATATGGTTTCTTTCTTATATTGTTTATTTATTATTTCCTTCCTAATAAAAAACAAGTTATTTTTAACAATATTCCTGGTACTTTTTTAGTCCTTTTTTCTTGGAATATATTTACTCGTTTATTTAAGTACTATATTTCTACTTTTTCTCAATTAAGTGTAATATATGGCAGTATTGTTGGTGTTATTATTGCATTACTTTATTTTTATTTCTGTAGTATTATATTTATTTTTGGGGCTGAATTTAATTATAATTTTCTCTCTGGGAAAAAACAAAGCTCTTCTAAAAATTAATTATTTTAATATTTATATGTTAATTATTTGTTAGTATAATGTTAGTAACTTTTTTATTAACTTTTATAAAATTTTATTAGTTAGTTTATTACGTATGTTAATAATTATATACTATTTACAAAGCATGTTTAGTTGCTACTTTTATTAGATTTAAATGTTAATAAATGTTAGGCTAACCAAACTAACATTACATATATATCTAATAGAAAAACATTAATAATAATATATGAAAAAGTTATTTATAGAAGAAGTACATAATAAGCAGCCACTCTCTATTCCTGTTTGGTTTATGAGACAAGCAGGAAGATATCTTCCTGAATACAGAGAAGAAAAAGAAAAACATGATTCTTTTTTATCTATGTGTTTGAATAGTGATTCAATGAAAGAGATTACAGTTCAACCATTAAGACGATTTAATATTGATGCTGCTATCATTTTTTCAGATATATTGATAGTACCTTATGCAATGGGATTAAAATTAGAATTTATAAAAGGAGAGGGTCCTGTATTTTTGGAAAGCCAAGAAAAAAGAATTTATAAATTACAAAAAGGAATAGATACATCGAGTATTTATAAAAAAGTATATGAAGGAATAGAAAAAGTAAGTAAAGAAATAGAAAGTAACTATCCAGATAAAGCAATAATAGGGTTTGCAGGGTCTCCCTTTACTGTCGCTTGTTATGTAATACAAGGAAGAGGATCAAGAGACTTTAGTGATGTAAGAAAATTATACTTTAATGAAAAAGAAAAATTTCTACAGGTAATGGAAGGAATAAAAAAAGAAACAATAAAGTATTTAAAAGGACAGATAGAGAAAGGAGTAGAGGTAATTAAATTATTTGATTCCTGGGCAGGAATATTAGCAGAAGAGGAATTTGAAGAATTAGTAATAAAACCAACGCAAAATATAGTGGAAGAACTAAAAGATTATAAAAAAGATATAATAATTAATACATTTCCCAGAGGAGCAGGGGTAAAATATGAAAATTTTATAAAAAAAGTGAAAACAGATATAATAGCAATAGATCACACAATACCAATAGAATGGGCAAAGGAAAAGCTACAAAAAATAGCAACAATACAAGGAAATTTAGACAATGTAATAATAACAACACAATCTTCTGATATGAGAAGAAAAGTAATAAAAATATTAGATACATTTTCAAAAGGAAGGTTTATATTTAACATGGGACATGGGATGCAACCAGAAAGTAAAATAGAAAAAGTGGAAGAATTAATAAGAATAATAAAGGAATATGAAAGAAAAAGATAAAGATAAAGAAAAAAATATAGAAACAAGACCACAAAACATAGAAGCAGAGCAAAATATACTAGGGCAGTTATTAAATAACAATGAGAACATGAATAAGATAGGAGATGTTTTAAAAGAAGAGCATTTTTATCTCCCAATACATGCAAAAATATATCAAGGAATAAGTAAATTAATGGATAGAGGGTTAGTATCAGACCCTATAACAATAAAGAATTATTTTGCCAAAGAAGAAATTTTTAAAGATGCTCAAATAAATAGTTATGAATATTTATTAAAATTGGTAGAGGAGTCACAGTTAAGTACAGATATAAGGACATTAGCAAGAAATGTATATGACACGTATTTAAGAAGAAAAATAATAGATATAGGAGAAGAAGGAATAGTTAAGGCAAAAGAGGAGAAGATAGAGGAAGAAGGAGAAAATATAATAGAAGCAATGGAGCAAGAGCTCTATACATTAGCAAGTAGCGGGAATTATGATAATAAAGTATATAGTCTAACAGATTCAGTAAAAGGAGCATTAGTAAGAATAGAAAAATCGTTAAAAAGTAATAGGGAAATAAGTGGAATAGAAACGGGCTACATAGACCTAAATAAATATACAGGAGGATTTCAAAGCTCAGACTTAATTATAATAGCGGGAAGACCATCAATGGGAAAAACAGCACTTGCAGTAAACATTGCATTAAAAGCGGCAAAGTCATTTGTGAAGGAATCTAAAGAAGAGAGCACAAAAAAGAAATCAATATGTTTCTTCTCATTGGAAATGTCAGCGGAACAATTGGCTTCGAGAATATTGGCAATAGAGACAAAAATAGATGGATCAAAAATAAGAATAGGAAAAGTAAATAAAGAAGAATTTAAAAATTTATCAGAACAGATTTCAGCACTTAATGAATTACCAATAATAATCGATGACTCACCAGCATTGACAATATCTGCTATTAGAACAAAAGCAAGAAGAATGAAAAGGCAGCATAATATAGGGATGATAGTGATAGATTATTTGCAGTTAATAAGTAGTACAGGAAGGAATAAAGAAAATAGAGTCCAAGAAATAGCAGAAATTTCTCAAGGATTAAAAGCAATAGCAAAAGAATTAGATATTCCAGTTATTACAGCTTCACAATTATCAAGAGCAGTAGAATCTAGAGAAGACAAAAGACCGCTTTTGTCAGATCTAAGAGAAAGTGGAAATATAGAACAAGATGCAGATATAGTAATGTTCATTTACAGAGAAGAATATTATTTAAGTAGAAAGATACCTTCATCAGATGAAAAAAAATTAATAGAGTGGCAAGAAAAAATGGAGAAGGTAGGAAATATCGCAGAAATAATAATAGCAAAACAAAGAAATGGACCAGTAGGGAATTTTCATTTGAGATATGAGAACAGAACAACAGCATTTGATAATTTAGAAAATTAAATTATTTCATAATTAAAACACACACACCTTGTTTTTACATAATTAGTGTAATATACTGACTCCTACTGTGCTGAAAACAGTGCATAGGTATTGTTAATCATTTCTTATTTTATAATAATAAATATAGGAAATTATCAATAATATCAAAATTAATTAACATATTAAAGGTTAAAAATGAGACATACAGGTACCGTAAAGTGGTATAATTCTACTAAAGGTTATGGTTTTATAACTCCTAATGACAGTAAAAAAGACGTTTTTGTTCATAGTTCAGCACTTTCTAATTCGGGGATAGATGAACTTCATGAAAATCAAAAAGTTGAGTATACACTGATAACAAAAAATGATAAAACTTCTGCTGATAATATTGTAGTTCTCAACGACTAGTTTGTTATACACATAACAACATCAATATTTTAAATGGTTACTACTGAATCTGATTTAGTAATATAAAAATTAATTATTTTTAAGTAATAAATAATTATTGCAAAATAATCAGTAGTAATATATAAAAAAATATCATTTTTACTAGTTTTTAGGTGCATAAATTATGACGGAGTTAATGTTAATAGGTGAAGATAAAAAGGGATCAGGAACTGGTTCTGCAAGGGCTTTAAGAAGAGAAGGCAAAATACCAGCGGTCATTTATGGATTTAATGAAAATCATATGATTAGCTTAGTTTACAAAGATTTCTTAAAGGAATATCAAAAGGGAAATTTACTATCTAAACTTCTAAATATTAAATTTGGTAAAAAAACTTTAAAAGTTATACCAAGAGAAGTACAAATAGATCCTGTTACTGATAATCCGATTCATGTAGATTTTCAGCTGATCAAGGAAACTATTCCGATCAAAGTTGCAGTAAGAGTAAAAGTTATTAATAAAGATAAGTCTCCTGGTATTAAAAGGGGCGGAATTCTTAATATTGTAAGAAAATATATAAGTTTAAACGGTATACCAAAAAATATTCCAGAGTATTTAGAAGTAGATATTTCAGGTTTTGAAATCGGGAGAAATGTTCACATCAATGATATAGTATTATCAAAAGATGTAGTGCCAGTAGATAAAGATAATTTTACTGTTTTAACAATTGCAGGAAGAGTTGAGGAAAAAGAAGACGAACAAGAAGAAACAGAAGAATCTCCTGAAAATAAAGAGCAAAAAGTAGAAAGCAAGTAGTTGAATTGATGCAGGTCAAAATAGTAGGAGGAGGCCTAGCAGGTTGCGAAGCTGCTTGGCAACTTGCAAAAAGAGGTATAAAAGTCACTCTTTATGAAAAGAGAGGTGTTGAAGGAACTTTTGCACACAAGACTGATGGTTTAGCAGAGCTAGTATGCTCAAATTCTTTGCGTTCCGATGATCCAAAAGTGGCAATAGGGTTGCTTCATCAAGAAATGAGAGAACTTAATTCAATAATCATGAATTCCGCGGATATAGCTAAAGTTCCAGCAGGTTCAGCATTGGCGGTAGATAGAGAGCTGTTTTCTAAAATAATTGAAAAAAAAATAACGGAGCATCCTAATATTAACTTAATTAGAGAAAGAATTGATCGAATTCCTGAAGGAAATGTGATAATTGCAACGGGTCCACTCACTTCAGAAAAATTTGCGTCAGAAATTTTGCAAATATGTAAAAATGAGGATTTTTTAGCGTTTTTCGATGCAATTTCCCCTATAATTTATAAAGATAGTATAAATTTTGACATCGCATGGTTTCAGTCTAGATATGATAAAGGAGATGGAAGAGATTATATAAATTGCCCCTTAACAGAGGAAGAGTATTACAAATTTGTTAAAAATTTAGTAACAGCGGAAAAAATTGAATTTAAAACATGGGAAAAAAATACTCCCTATTTTAATGGCTGTTTACCTATAGAGGTTATGGCTGAAAGAGGTAAAGACACTTTAAGCTTTGGTCCAATGAAACCGGTTGGATTGACAAATCCGAAAACTGGCTCAAGAGCTTATGCAGTAGTGCAATTAAGGCAAGATAATAAAGAAGGTACATTGTATAATATAGTTGGCTTTCAAACAAAAATGAAATATGGAGAGCAGCAAAGAATCTTTAAAACAATACCAGGCTTAGAAAATGCTGAATTTGCTAGGCTCGGTGGTATTCATAGAAATACTTTTATTAATAGCCCAAAAATCCTTAATGCCAATTTAAGTGTTAAGAATAACTTCAAATTAAAATTTGCTGGGCAAATAACAGGGGTTGAAGGATATGTAGAAAGTGCTGCTATAGGACTGTTGTCCGGTATATATATGGCATATGAATTAAACAATAAGCCTGCCCCTCTTATTAAAGAATGCACTGCCTTAGGAGCATTAGCAAATTATATTACCAATGAATCCCACGCTGAAGATTTTCAACCAATGAATATCAATTTTGGCTTGTTTCCTGATATAAATATAAAGAAAAGGCAAAATAAAAAAATTATACAAGCAGAAAATTCTTTAATTAATTTTAATAAGTGGAAGACAAACAATAACATTTAATTATTTTAAAATATGGACGTATTATTATTTTTAATTCCATTAGCAGTATTGATAGCTCTCTTAGGAGTTTTAGGAATATTTTGGTCTGTTAAAAATAATCAATATGATGACCTAAAAATGAATAGTGAAAAAATACTTTATAATGAATCAAAAAAGCATGAATAGCCAGTAAATCAGCCTCTCCTAGGAAAATTTCGATTTTCGAGTATTTCTATTTTTAATTCGGGCAGGCTAAATTATATTTTAAAATGTTCTTTAATTCTTGCTGCTGCCTCAGTTATTTCTTCGATTGGTGGAACTAGTGCAAATCTCACAAAGTTTTGACCAGGATTTATTCCATCAGCTTCATCAGAAATTAACTGACCAGGAGTGACAACAATTCCTAATTCTACAAGAGCTTTAGCAAATTTTATGCTATTAAGTTCCTTTGGAACCTTTTGCCATAAATAAAAAGTTGAATCACCTTTTGGAGCTTCTAGTCCACACGAAGTGAGTGCGTCTGTCATTATATCACGTTTTTTCTTGTATTCTTCTCTCATTTTCAATACTTCAACTTGATCATTGAGTGCAAGTGATGCTGCATCCTGTATAAAGGTTGGGGTACCGGAATCAATGTTGGTTTTTACTTTCTTGAATCCAGATATAATACGTTCATCTCCAGCTACAAATCCGACTCTATAGCCAGTCATATTACTGCGTTTTGAGAGTGAGTAAAAAGTTATTACACCTTCTTTTTGAATTTCTAATAAGCTTATAGGTTTTTCTTCAAAATAAATATCATTGTAGCAACCTTCATCAGCCGCAATTATTACATTGAAATGCTTTGCCCAGGAAACTAATACTTGCAACCATTCTTTTGGAGCAGAAGCTCCTGTAGGCGAATTTGGATAATTGGTCCAAATGATTTTTGCTTTATGTGCAACGCTGTCTGGTATTAATGCAAAATCTATTAAAAAATTATTTTTTTCAAGTAACGGCGTAAAATATACCTTACCATTTCTGAATTTTGTCCCAGTTTTGTAGACCGGATATCCAGGTGTAGGGCAAATTACTACATCTCCTGGGTTTATAAATCCTGTTGGAAAGTTAAAAATAGCTTCTTTTGAGCCAATAGTTGACGAAATTTCTGTTTCTGGATTAAGGTCTACATTGTATTCCCTTTTCATATATTTTGCACAAGCTTGTCTGTAATTTATGTTGCCAATATAACTTGGATAACCAGAGGATGCCCTATTTCTAGCAAAATTTGAAAGATTATCTATTACAAAATTTGGAGTGGGACTTTTAGGATCTCCAACTCCAAAATCTATAACTTTTACTCCTTTTTTTCTTAAAGAATCTGCTTTTTTATCAATTTCTGCAAAGGCGTATTCTCCCATTTCACCGATTAATTTTGAGTATTTTATATCCATGTTTATCTCTTATTTTAATATTTTTTCAATAAAATCCTTAGCAAAACTGCCACTTAAAATTCTAGCAACTTCACCAGTTAAGAATATTTCTTCATTAACTATTTCGACATCGACCTTACCACCCTTCATATGCACTGTAACATTCTTATCTACAAAATCAAGCTTATGTGAAACACAGCTTGCTGCAGAGCTACTTGTGCCTGATGCCAGTGTATAGCCTGCCCCTCGTTCCCAAATTTCTATTTTAATATTTGCTCTGTCCAAAATTTGAACAAATTGTACATTTATTTTATTTGGAAATAATTTATGAGTTTCTAACAATGGCCCTAATTTTCTAGCTAAATCTTCTGTAACATTTTTTTTGATTAATACGCAGTGAGGATTGCCAATATTTACACAACTAATAACCTCTTTTTCACCAAGTAAATGAATTTCGTGATTAAGTACTTCTTTAGAATCAATATTCGTCGGTATTTTTTCACTTAAAAATGAATAAGTTCCCATAGCTACCTTTATCAAATTTGATTTTAAATCAAGGATATTAATCACTACTTTTCCACCCTTTGTGTACAAATCAAATTTACTTTCTTTAATGTAACCTTGATCATGCACATATAAAGCAAATATTCGTATGCCATTGCCACTTTTTTCTGCTTCTGATCCGTCAGGGTTGAAAATTTGAAACGAGAGTTTATCATCCTTAATTATTGGACCAAATAAAATTCCATCTGATCCTATTCCAAAATTTCTATGACATATTAGCTTTATATTCTCTTCATTTAATTTCAAATTGAAGTTTAATTTATTAGGATCAATTACAATATAATCATTACCCAATCCATGATATTTGTAAAAATCAGCCATTGATTTCATTATAAATTTTAATTAATTTTTGCTTATTACTATCCTCTAGTTGACATAAAGGCAACCTAAATTCGTCTCTAATCTTGCCCATATGAGCTAATATGGTTTTTACAGGAATAGGGTTACTTGAGAAGGATAAGAGCGCATTCATAAAATTGTATAATTTGTAGTGACTTTGTTTCGCAGCTTCAAAATTTTTTGTAAAACATTGCCAAACAATATCTTTCATCTCTCTTGGAAAGATATTAGATGTTACTGATATAACTCCATGCCCACCTAAAGACATTATAGGATATGTTAAAGCATCATCTCCTGATAATATAGAAAAATCATCATCAACTTGATTGATCACATCCATTATCTGAGATAAATCACCACTTGCTTCTTTTACACCAATTATGTTTTTGTGCTGAGATAATCTTAGGAGCGTTTCTATTTCAAGATTAACTGCTGTTCTGCCTTTGATATTATATAAAATCATCGGTATATCTATTAAATCGGCAATTTGTTTGAAATGTTTATATAAGCCTTCTTGAGGAGGTTTATTATAATATGGATTTACAGAAAGTATAGCATCAGCTCCAAGGTTTTGAGCTTGCTTGCTTTTTTCTATTGCTGATTCAGTATTATTACTTCCAGCTCCTACTATAATTTTTGTTTTATGCTTTGAAATTTTTACTGCAAGGCTTATAATTTTCTCTGCTTCAGTATCGCTAATAACAGGGCTTTCACCAGTAGTTCCTAAAATAACTAATCCATCAACTTCAGCTTCAATTTGCTCATTAATTAACTTTTCAAGAGCTGCGTAATCAACGGATTTATCTTTATTAAACGGTGTTATTAATGCGGTATATAATCCAGAATAATTTTTAGGCATTTAGTAATTCCTCCATATAATTTTCAATACTATAAAATCCCTTTTTATTTTTTATCCACTTAGCACAATTTATGGCTCCCTTTGCATATGAATCCCGCCCTTTAGAGTTATGTGAAATTTTTATATAATCTATAGGGCTATCGAATATCACTTCATGTGTACCTATAACGCTACCGCATCTTGAAGAGTTGAAGTGAATTTCATCAGATTTCATTTCTCTATCAACTTTCTCAGTGATTATTTGTTTTTTACGTGCAATGTTATCGATTATTATTTGTGCAGTTGTCAGGGCAGTTCCAGAAGGGGAATCCTTCTTTTTATTATGGTGTATTTCGTGACCCATGACGTCATAATCCTCAAATTTATCTATTACTAAAGATGCTTCCTTGATCATTTTCCAAAATATGTTAACTCCAACAGCAAAATTAGATGCATAAATAAAACCTATATTATTTATGGCTACTAATTTTTGAATTTTCTGAATGTCATTGTACCATCCAGTTGTACCACATACCATATTGATTCCTTTTGAAGAAATAATTTCAATATTCTCTAAACAGGTTGATGGCTCGGTGAATTCTATAGCAATCTCGTCATTTTTAAAATTATGTGATAATAAATTATCTCGATTATTAATTATTTTGGATACGGGAATTTGTGATTTTATAGCTTCCTGCTCAACCATTTTACCCATTTTCCCGTAACCAATGATTACTATTTTCATGTCCATGTTTTAATTTCGTCACAAGGAGGATAACGCTTTTCTTTTTATAATGTCAAGTATATAAGTTAGGTTTTATTGCATTCAATGTAATTTGCTTAAAGTTGAAAAAGAGGATCAAAAACACAAAGAGATCATAGGCATTACGGCAATCCAGTTAAACTAAATCCAGAGACATAACCAAGGTTAAGTCTCTGGATCACCGTAGCTTAAGTAGTACGATACTAACTAATACCCAATATTATTGCTCCATGATCGATATGTAGTTGATTATCCATCAAGTCTAATTCTAAAGTTGATACAGATTCCTCTGCAGTACTATTGAAATCTTCATAAAAATCTGTCCCAAATTCATAACCAGCAGAAATAGTATTACTGAAACTTTCATATGTATATGCTCCAAATTTACTGACTATATTAATAGTAGAAGCAGATATTTCTAGTTTATTATCTATTGCATGTATTATTGCTAAAGATTTGCTTGCAACTTCATAAACACATTTGTTTGTTTCTTGAGCAATAAATTTGCTAATTCCTAAATAACTTTCAATTCCCTTGTTAAGGAAGAAAGTTCCCCAGTTATCACCAATTATAAATTTCTCAAGCTTTAATGCTACAGTTGAAAAAACTTTTTTATCCAAATCTGTTGTAATATAATCATATCCTAATGCTATTTGACCTGTGAATGCTGTTTTAACTAACCAGCTTGGCATAATAGCGCTCTCAAGAGTGTATATTCCACCTAATGCTGATTGTAATTTTGTTAATGTTGTCATAATAAACCTTCTTAAATTGTTATTGTTATAATTATGATTATATCAATGAAGTGTTAAGATAACGTTAAGGTTTACGCAAGAAATGTTAAATTTACGTTAAGTTTTTTACATTTTACAAGCTTTCGTGATCAAACTAAATGATTGCTATATAAATTTAATAGTAAAAATCAACTAGTATACGAATCATTCCAAAAAAATAATTCTAATTCAGTGGATGTTTTAAATAATTCTAGTAATTTTATGCCTTTGCTAGAATCAAAAGAAATATTTGTTATTGCTTGTTGTGTTATATTTAACATAGTATCAACTGCATTAGAAAACTCTATACCTGAGTATGTATCAACCCACAATGAATACGGATTTGTCGAAGAAGATTGTTTCTTAATATAATTACCAACTTCCCTATAAATATAAAAACAAGGAAGTAGTGCAACTAATGATTCCTCATAACTATGTGCATAAGCAGATGCTAACAGAAAATTAGTATATGCTATACATGCATTGTTTTTTATATTTATTGGTAGTATGTTAAATTCTTTGAAATAATAATTGTGTAATTCTCTTTCTGCTATTAAAGCCCCATCGGCAAGATGTAATAATTGAGAAAAATACTTGGTATTTGGGCTTTTTGTTGCTGTAATAGCTAAAGCTTTTGCAAAATCAATCAAATACAATGAATCTTGCTGCATGTATCTTTCAAAAGCTTGCTTTTTAAGTAAACCAGTAGCTAATTCCTTATTGAATTCGCAATTAATTATTTTTAAATAAACATCTTCAATTGAATTAAAAAAATCAATTAGTTGCATTTGTTTTCTCTATAAAATAAAAATGATCTACAGGACCAGATCCTTTACCTAATTTGTATTTAGAGCCGCTTTCAATCGCTTTATTGATATATAAATTTGCATTTTCTACTGAATCATAAATAGAAAATTTATTGCCTACGTAAGATGCAATTGCGGCGGAAAATGTACATCCAGTGCCGTGTAAATTTTTTGTTTTTATTCTTTTATTTGAAAACCAATTGCTTTTTTGACTTTCACAATCATACAATAAATCCCAGCAATCTTCCCCTTGTTCTAGATGCCCACCTTTCATTACTATAAACTTTGAGCCATATACAGAGATTTTTTTTGCTGCAGTAATCATGTCATTTTTAGAAATAATTTTTAATCCAGACAAATATTGTGCTTCATAAATATTTGGGGTGATAATCGTAGAAATAGAGAGTATTTTACTCTTTAAAGATACTAAAGCTACTTTTTGCAATAATAAATCTCCACTTTTGGCGAACATGACGGGGTCAGTTATTATTGGTATCATTGAATATTCAGTCAGCTTATTATGCACAATTTCAATTATCTCTGATTTGTGTAACATTCCAATTTTTATGACATCAACGCCAATATCTTCTATAATAGAGCTTATTTGTTCGGCTATTGATTCAATTGGCAAATCATAAATTTTTGATACTCCAATCGTATTTTGAATTGGTAATGATGTGAGTACAGTCATCCCATAACAATTCAATGCAGAAAAAGTTTTTAAATCTGCTTGTATTCCTGCTCCACCACTCCCATCAAATCCAGCAATACTTAATGCTCGTATGTATTTTTTCATAACTAAAAGTGTTTAAAATCTTGGTGTATATTTGAATATTTGGCTCCATTATTAAAATATGAAATTTGCTGGGCATTCTTAGCTACAATATTGCCAATATTGTGGAATTTTTTATTAAATTTTATAAAGTATTTCTCACATATATCTTCAAAATATTTAGATTCCAAAGTAAATATTAAATAATAATCTTCTCCGCCAGTTAGTAAAAATTGATATGCATCCCAATTATTTTTTGTACAAACTCTTTGTAATTTACCATCAATAGGTATCTCATCAATGACGATATTTGCTGAGCAATCTGATTGTTTGCAAATTCTACTTAGGTCTTTATTCAAACCATCTGAACAATCCATCATGGCATGTACACTATTAAAATTTGCTAGATATTGAGATTCCTGAAGATAAATATATGGGGCCACATGTTTGTTTATTAGGTATTTTTCATCTTCATTTTTTGCGAAGTTCATATTTTTTGTTAACTCTAATCCTACTGCCGATGCTCCAGGCATACTTGTTATACAAATATAATCTCCTATTTTTGCAGAAGATCTGTATTTAATTTTATTATTATTTGCTTCTCCAATGATTGTTACAGAAATAAAAAGTTTTGATTTAGAGGCTGTAGTGTCTCCACCTAAAATATGAATATTATGTTTGGTTGTTTGTTCTTTGATTCCTGATATGAATCTTTTTACGAAGGAGTTATCTAAATAATTTGGTATTGCACAAGATATAAATACAAATTTTGGTGTGCCTCCCATGGCAGCAACATCACTTATATTTACACTAATTGATTTTGAACCTAGGTTTTCTGGAGAAATAGTGCTTGTAGAAAAGTGTACATCTTCAACTAATGCATCAGTTGATATGAGCCATGAACTATGCTCATTTTGTGGTATTACAGCGCAATCATCTCCAATACCAAGTACTCCATTTGGTAAATTAGATTCGTTTAACATTTCTATTATGCGTTCTTCAGAAAAATTCATTTATAGTTCAATAATTTATTAATTTTATGCCTAAATTTTTTTGCCTTGATTGTTGGATTTTTATGATCAAAAATAGCAGAGCTTATTGCAAATCCATCCAGCCCTGAATTCATTAATGAAGAAATATTATTAAGCGTTATTCCGCCAATTGCTATCATTGGTTTGCTCTTATTATGCGTTAATAACGAAATTGCTTGTACGCCAGTAGAATTTTCTGCATCAGGCTTAGTGCTTGTTTGAAAAACAGGACCAATAGAAAGATAATCGGCATATTGATTTTGTTTATCATTTAATTGAGTTAAGTTATTAATGGAAAGACCAATGATAAAATTAGTTCCTAAAAACTCTCTGGCATTTTGTAATGAAGTGTCGCTTTGACCGATATGTATACCATAAGCCGATACTTTCTTAGCAATATCCACATTGTCGTTGATGAATAGTGGTATATTATGTTTTGCAGTAATTTCTTTGCACTGAGCAGCTAATTTTAAAAACTTTTCGTACTCTAAATTCTTTTCTCGTAATTGCACTGAAGTAACTCCGCCTGAAATTGCTTGTGCAATTAAATCTAAAAATTCTGTATCAGAAATTTGCTTATTACGATTTGTGATCAAATATAATTTTAAAATATCTTTCAGCATTTTGAAATTTCTAAATAGTTTAGAAAATCTTCTTTATTCAAGTTATATAAAACATCAATAAAATTTTGTTGAAAAGAACCGGACCCTGAGGATGTTTTTGCTGCAATTTGGCCTATAACTCCATAAATTGCAACTGCAGCAACCGTAGCATCATAATATTTTTTTTCAATTGCAACAAAACTTGCAATAAATGAGCTTAGTGCACATCCCATGCCAGTCACTTTTTGCATTAATATGCTACCATTAGATAGCTTATATAATTGCTTGCCATCAGAGATGTAATCCTCTTTACCTGTTACTGCTACAATAGTATCGTAGGTGTTAGCTATTATTTTTGTGCATTCTAGCACTTGATTTGATTCGACACAGCTGTCTACACCCTTAGATGCGCTAATATTATTTGCGTTTGAGGCTGGTGATAAAGATAAAATTTCAGAAGGGTTACCTCTAATAACTTTAATATCAAACTCTTTAATAATTTTTTTTGAAAAATTAGTTCTATATTCTGTTGCACCAGATCCAACTGGATCAAAAATTACGGGTAATTTATAAGTTTTAGATATATTTAATGAATCAATAATATTTTTTTCCCATAATGGATCCAACATCCCGATATTAATTGATATTGCCTTAGTGGCCATATATAGCTCTTTAAACTCATCACTGATATTTGACATTATAGGTGATGCACCAGTTGCAAGAAGCACGTTTGCTGTGTACTGCATCACAACAAAATTTGTTATATTTTGAATAAGTGGATTTTCTTGGCGAACTTTTTGGAATATATTCCAAATATCTTTTTTTATCATAACAAACTTTCCTCCGAAGGTATTATCCTTTTCAGGTTCAAAGGGTATTTCTCAGCACATATTTTATTTTAATGTGCACCCCTAGTTTCAATAAATAATCTAATATCATAGCAGGAATTTTATGACAAGTTTTATATAATATAATTTGCTAGCTTATGTGTAATAAACTTACTTATTTAAGTTATTAGATTGCATTTAATATTATTTTAGGTATATTTTATTTTGTTATACATATAAAGAGCGGGCGTAGCTCAGTGGTAGAGCACAACCTTGCCAAGGTTGGGGTCGAGGGTTCGACTCCCTTCGCCCGCTCCATTTTGGGGGCATAGCTCAGTTGGTAGAGCATCTGCTTTGCAAGCAGAGGGTCATCGGTTCAAATCCGTTTGCCTCCACCATATTTTAAGTGGTATGCAAAATATATGTAAAAAATAAGATATTGATCAAGGACGCTCAAGAGTAAAAATCACTCTAAAATAATTGAAAAGCAAAATATTGTTCATTGATAGGTAACCTAGAACATCAAAATAGGTTCCGTAATGCAAAAGAACTCCTCACATAAGCTCTATAAAAAATATGCTTTATAATTCACTTACTAATGAAGGTGTTTTGAAGGGTACAATTCTGTATAAAATTGATGGACCTGTTGTTGTTGGATGTATGGGAGTTGTAAATATTTATCGGACAATAAATAAATCAGTAAATGACCAGCTAAAAAGTATTTTACAGATTGAACATAGTGGACATGGAGGTATTTGAAATTTTGCCTGTAACCTCATGACTAGAGTATGTAAATGAAATCAAATGACGTGATGCTGATATTTGCACTTTTTTCAGCATCACGCAATGCGGTTGTGGCTACTACATCTTCATATCACTCAGCGAAAAGGATCGACCCCCTTTAATAAGCAAGAGGGCTTTGTGAGAGGGTGATCTAATTTGGATTCCTCTCCTGAACCTATATGTTACTAAAAGCTATATCTAACACCAATTGTTCCACTGTGAGTTTTTATTTTAAAGCCCTTTTTAACTTGTTGTGCTGCTGCTAACATATTTGGAGTATAGAGGGGTTTAACTTTACCAAAATCTTGAAATTTATACCCAATGTCAAAATTTATTTTATCAGTTATATTAATTGATAACCCGCCCATTAAAGCATAGGTTAAATTTTCTGATTTATTTGACTGATAGGATGTATTACCCCCTTTACTAATTACACTAGCCTCCTTAGGATTTATCTTAGCATAACCCAAACCAAACCCAATATAAGGCGTTAATTTTTGATAAGTAACAACATCATAAAAAAGATTTATCATACCTGTTTGAATATTAACTTTTTGCTTATATTCAGGAATCATTGTTGGATTTTTTTTAGAGGCAATAGTTCTTTTATATTTTAAATCTGTATAACTATAGGTTACTTCTGACCTTAATTTATCATTTATTTTATATCCAAAGCCCAAAGAATAAATGGGGCTTGAATTAAAGCTTTTATTCCCACTATATTCATAAAAATTTTGACCTGATTTTATTTTTTCAGATTTTGAAACTCCAACATCTACTTTGACGTAGTAGTTATTATCTTTTGCATATGAACTGCTTATTGCAAGTAATCCACCTATTATTCCTAATGTGTACTTATTCATTTTACCCCTATATAAATAATTATTCTTAATTAGCAAATTCCATGCACAATACAAAATTCTGCATCATCTACTTTGTCTGCAGTATACTGCTCTGGTTCAGAGTATACTTCATGACTTTCAGCAAGTTTTTTTAAATCACCTTCTTGAAATGTTCCAGCGTGTGAGCACATAGTGTTGAGCGCCTGTTTGATGATATCTGGATGATGTTCTTGTACCAATTTATCATAATCTACTGCTGCTAGTATCTTGTTATTTGCTTAATTAACTGCTTTTTTCTTATAACTACTTGCTTTTAATTTAGTTTGATCACTTGTTTTAAATTCGTCAAAACCATATCCTGCTTTATCTTTATCACCAGTGACAGCGCTATTTTCTGGATATGGCTTGTTGTTATAATTTATGATATTATCAATTCCACTTTTTAAATCACCATCTAGGAAGTGAGTTAATCCGTGAGTTAAAACAACATCTTCAGCATCTATGGTAATTGCAGTTTTAGCTCTGATTGTACCTTGTGTAAATGGGGTTTCACCTGCTTTTTGACCATTAGCATTTGAATTTGGGAAATATGAGTATATGCCAAGCCCATTACCTCTAAATCCAGATGCGCTCTCAGCTATGTATAGTGACGAGCAAACTGGAGTGGTATCTACAACATCACTATCAGGTAAGAAGCATTTGGAAACTCCATCTTTTGGCAAATAGTAAGGCATTTCAGATTGATAAAAGTTAATTTGCCCACTTTTTCCAAACCAAACGGTTTGATAGTTTTGGAAATGTTCTACAAATAAACCATACATTTTGACATTATTTCCATAAACCACCAACCCATAAGGAGCTTTAGCTGTATCTGCAAGCACATTTACAAATTTTGCATCATGATCTGCTCTCCATAACCATAAATTTTCACCAATTGTATAATCAGCATTCACCGTTATGCAGCTATACGCTGAGGCATCGCTCTGACTCTTCTCAATGTGAGCAATTCTACAATATACATCTTGTAATATAGTAGGATTTGAAGATATGCCATGCCCTTTTTCACCTATATTTAAAAGTACAGCATCTTTATTTGTATCAAAATTACTAGCTTCTGGCGCATCAAATACTAATCCAGATACTCGCACCCCTTCACTTTCAGTTACCATGCACTTTCTTGTGGTAGGTGGGCACACAAGTGATGGTAGTCCTAAGCCCAGTACTATTTTATTAGTTGGTATGTTCAATGTATCTTCAAGATCATAAATACCTGGCATTACAATAATTCCTGCTTTACTACCTAAATCACTATTGATTTTTTGAATATCGCTTGAAGATATTTTTGTTCTATCCTCATTTTGATTTAACTTAAGTATAATGAAATCATTAACTGATTCTGCTTTATCATTATATTTTACCTGCCATTCATCACCATTTTTAACCAATTTAGGCTGTTTGAATTGCGCTAAAGTAGTATCTTTCATTTCTGTAAATGGATAGCCATTCTATTGATTTTGCGTATTCTTATCACCCTCTCCTGACACTTCACCTATGTTATTATTGGATACTATATTCCAAACACCAGCCTGTAGTTCATTAACTTCTGAGTTTGATATATAAAACTGCTGTTGGGATCCAAGACCTATTTTTGAGGCGTTCATGCCGTCAATAAAGCCACCGCTAGTTTCACCGCAATCATATGTAGTTGTATGCCAATCACACATTAAAATCCCTTTATCACCCTCAATAGTCACATCTCTTATTGGTGATGCTTGCGATACTGCAAAAACCAATGGATCTTTACTGCCAGTAATAGTTAAATCCGACATGCTACGCCAAAAATTATCAAGCCCACCTGGTGCAACACAACCAGCATCACCAGATTTTGCACAATTATTTAAGACATTAATGCCAGGAGCTATTGAAACGGCGCTTTTATCATTCCCAACTCCTGAAACTTGAGTATAGTAACCTAGTTTGAAATAGTCACTCATCACATATTTACCTTCTCCAATCAGTATAGCATAACGACTTGTGCTCCACTCACTTGTTTTCCCCATCTCCATAGTATTTTGTGGGCCTCCAATTTTAGTGCCTAAATTATATAAGCTGGTAGCATCACCACCATCAACAAAATAAATCCCACTAGGGCATGAGGTATCAGTGCAATCACTTGCTTTTTTTAATAAATCATTAAAGCTAGTAGATTCACTTTTAATTGTATTTATCTTAACATCACTTAGAGATGGAGGTGAGTAATAAAACGAATCACTAGGAAGAACTTGCTTTTTACCGGTATGCTTATCAATACATAGACCTTCTTCTGTCTTCTGCCCAATTGTACTTCCACTTTTTTCTAAAACACGAGGAGTATCTTTGCTATATTCTAATGTATACATTCCATACCATGAATTCCAATAAGTAGGAGTTGCTAGTTTACTACCTGTATTGTCTTGAAAAATTTCATATAGGTGCTTTTTTTCGCTACCACTTCCATTAACTTCCATACCACGAGCATCTTTTGATAACCCATTATGATCTCCGACTAGTAATACAGAATACTTATAGTCTGAGTTTGATGTCATATTTAATATGTATTTTGTAATGTCAGTGTATCCAGCATAGTTATTATCACCTATATAATCTGCTACAATTGAATTTCCATCAAGATCATGAATAACCTTTCCATCTTTCAAAAAATTGGATTCGTTGAATTTAGAGTCACTGTTAGAAAAATCTTTGCGGTAGGTGGTTGCAAGAGATTTAGCAATAGTATCTGCCGTATCCATTGGTTTCGGCGTTTGATAATGGCCATCACGCTGTTTTCCACCACCCGCAACATATACTATTTTTCCTATTGGATACAATTTGTTACACTGTGTATAGTATGCTATAGCACGTCCTACATGCTCATATGCATTTTCCCACTTATCAAGGCTTTTTTGATCTTTGCCTTTTGGATCTTTATCATCACAACTATCTTGATGGTGACGAATAACCATTATGCTTGCCTTTTCTGCAATATTTCCTGCACAATCTGCGCTATCTTTGGTTGTATTTAGCTCAACATCGGGTAGATCAATGTGCTTTATGTCTTCAGGCTTTGCATCTTTAGGGGGCCCGGGGAAATTAACTGTAACAGAGGAAGGATCTTGTTTATTTACATCAATCACTATTCCTTCAGCTATAGGATTATAAGGTTCAATCATTGGATATTTAATGTAAATACTTTCCTCTATTCCATTAAATTTAACCACAAAAGGACTTGCAACATCTTTTAACATTACTGGTGCGCCAGGTTCAATTAATTTGTCACCATATTTTAGCCCATAAAAAGTATTGAGGTTATTTTTCCCTAAATTAACCGTAAGTGTGTATTTAGTGGAATCTATATAAGGGTCTGGAAATTTTGTATCAGTCATATCTCCTATTGTGACTGAAACTTTACCAATACCATTTACGTCAGGACAGTGTAATGTCCCATCCTGCCCAAGTGCATCGTCATATGCAAATGTGTAGATCGGTTGACCTTTAAAATTATGAACTGCTTTTGAATATAAATCAAACCAAGGCCCACCTTTAGTACCTAAATGCGAATTATCCTTATAAAAATCAGCATGTTTAGATTTGAAATAATCTTTATTTAAAGTAATGTCGTTATCGGCTGGTAAAAGACCAGCATCAAATGCTGCAGTTAAAGCTCTTGCTATAATTGCTCCGACTGTATGATTAGGAAAGTCAAAGCTGCCTTGAGCACCTGCAAAAAATGATATTGATTCTGGTTTAGCAATAGGTAATACAACTTCATCCCCTGGATTACTAAATGTAAATTTATCATCCTTAACTTGACCAGTAAATAAATAGCCATTTTTTAATTTTGGATTAAAGTCTTTATCTCCTGCAATCTCAGAACAATCTACTTTAATTGTATTGATTTTATAATAATTCCAAACACTATCAATATAGTTAAGCCCAAATTTATCATTTGCAAGATAATCAGAGGCAAAAGTCGGGTTAGAGCCAGGGCCTGTGTTTACCATAGCTTTACCAGGAGACATAACTCTTAGTGTTGTCCCTTCATCAACATTTAAAAATAACTTATTCCATTCATTTTTTGACTCAGATTGTGAAAATTCCTTCGCAACACTTGCTAAAACATCACTTCTTTTATCACTTAACCCTGAATTTTTAAAGTCAGATAATGATGAGGGAAGTGATATTTGCAAAGGAATTGATAAGAAATCAACAGCTGTTGGGTTAATCCATAAACCTTTGTCATTAAATGTAAATTCAAATTTATCGTAAATAGTGTAGTAGTTTGAATCCCTTGTTTTAAATCCATCTGGATCAATAATTGCCAAATTATCAGGATTAGAAGAATCAATATACAATTTTAAAGGATATTTCATTGATACATATATTCTACCTGAATGCATTTGTGTCAAATTGAATTCAGGATTTCCATCAGAGTTTTTTGGTAATGTTGATAACTTGTAAGAATAACTTGCTGAATCTGTTTGAGCTGTAACTGCTTCACAAGCTCCAATTCCATTTTCAATTTTAACTAAGCATTGCTTATCATCCGCATTAGTTGCCTTTACTATTACGTAAGTACTATCATTGTCAGTAATTATTGCATTATTAATGAATTCAATAGGAAAGTTAGATGAAATGGTCATTTTTTACTCCACATTAATATAATTTATTAGCCCTTATATAAGGTTAATATGTTCTACTTTCTAAAATCAAGTAAAAAATGTAATTTTGTTTTTTAATTGATTAATGTGAGTCATAGGTAAGAAATAATAAAAAAACCAGTAATTAAGGTCGGTAGAGTATGTAATTGTATTCAAAAGCAATATTTTATAAATGGTCATGTAGTGAAATTATTTTGCCTAGTTGACGATTTTTGTCAAATTTTTCCCCTCAAGGAAGTTTAAAATTTATATTTATGAGTTCTTGGCTATATTTTTTACAACTTTTAGGGTCTTCTAATTCTAATTTATCTACTTTCTGAGTAGCTTTTAATGTGCTTTCGGCACAGGCTCTGAGCTGTGATGATGATGTATAGCTATTGTTAAGAGATCTATTTATAATATTGCAATTTGCATCAATCATAATTTCAACTACAACTAACATATCGTTCGAGCAGGGAGTCGTATTCCAATGTTTTTTTATTTGCGCCTGAATTTTTAAAAGATCATTTTCATCTAAGGTAGCTGCTTTAGTGTTTAAATTAACAGGGGGAGTATTACCAACTAATTTTGAAAATATATCTTCCTTAGGCTTTTGTTTTTCAACTCTTTTCTTTTTTTTAGAAGGAGGAGATTTCTTTTTATTAGGAGTGCTTTTTTTTGAAATTTTTTGCGGTTTTTTTTGAGTATTGTTTTTTGGCACTTCTTTTTTCTCAATTTTTTTTATTTCTTTAGGGGGAATCTCCTTTACCTCTTCTTTTATTTCATTTTGTTTCTCGATTACTATATCTTTTTTCTCTTTTATTTCATTTTGTTTTGAATCCGTAATGGTTGTTGTATCTAGTTTTTTAGTAATTTCAGGAGCTATTTGAGTTATTTTTGTGATATCTTTTTCTAACTGTGGAGATTTAGGGGGGTCTTTTTTTATGGGGCCTATATGAATTGAAAATTTCTGATAGCTTATTTTTTTTGGTTTTTTCAATAAATTAACATTAATGGCCAGTAATAAAAAAACTGTTAAATGAAATAATATAGATAGTAAATATCCCTTGTGCATTATTAATTAATTTATTCTTCAGTTACTAAAGTGACATTGTCAATTGATGCCTCTCTTAAGGTGCTAAAAACATATATCATATCCCCATAATGAGTTGATTGATCTCCATATAGCATAATTTGAATTTTTGGTTTTTCACTTAATATAGCCTTGATCTTGTTAATCAATTCACCTTTTTTTATTATTGTTTCTTGAATATAAATATTTGAATTTTTATCCACAGTAATATTTAAATAATCACCTTTTTTTGAAAAATTTTCTGAGGATTGTGGCAAATCTATATCTGCTCCAGTGTTAATAATGTGAGATGTGAGCATAAAAATGATTAATAATACCAACATAACATCAACAAATGGTGTAACGTTGATTTCTGACTTTATCTTATTTTTATATTTTAAGGATTGGGGTTTTAAAAAGTTATGCATCACCTTATTTATCAAATATTTATATGAATTTTACTAACTAATTTTACAAAGGAATTGTGAAATTTAACATTTAAACTTTCAAGACGACTGTAAAATTTATTATTAAAAATTAACGCTGGAATTGCTACAATTAATCCTAAAGCTGTAGCCAATAGAGCTTCGGCAATGCCTGGTGCCACAGCGGATATGCTCGCATTTTTTAAAAACACAATTGATTGAAAGCTATGCATGATTCCCCAAACTGTTCCAAGCAAACCTATAAAGGGTGCTGAACTTGATATAGTGCCCAAAATATAAAGCTTATCCTCAATTTTATTATTAATCTCATAAATTCTTGATTCTATGTCATTTAAAAGCTCCTCTTTATCTACTTTAATGCTTTCTTTCTTAATTGAGCAAATTTTGTTATAGATTGTGATAATAATTTCACCAAATATATTTAATTTTTTTATTACAGCAAAGTGCTTTTGCTCAATTGAGGTTATATCATAATTATTATCTATTAAGAGTTTGTTAAATATATTAAACTCTTTAGTGATAGATTTTAATAAAAATATTTTTTCCAGTGCTATTGACCACGAATATACGGACATTATTATTAAAATTAACATGATTAATTGAACAAATAAATCTGCTTGCACAAACATATCTATAATTGAGAATGATTTTGCGGTTGTGGTATTTGTAATATCTATAATTTCAGATTCAGCAAATTTTTTAACGGGTATCTTTTCCATGATTTTAATAATTATATTGTTAATTTACTATTTTCACATAGCATTGCGATTAAATAATCAAACTCGTCCATATTGTTAAATTTGATAACGATACTATTTTCCTTTTTTCCCAAATTAATTTGAGTTTTTAAACTTAATGCTTTGCTGATTTTTCTTTCTAAATTTAAAACATCACCATCCTTGGAGGGTATATTATAATTTATTTTATTATTATTTTTTATAATATTTTCGGTTTGTCTTACGCTCAAATTATTTTTTTGTATAATTCTAACTAGTTCATCTGGATTTTCGTTATTCAGTAATAATCTTGCATGACCTGCAGATAATTTATCCTCAAATATTAGCTTTTTAAATTTATCTGGTAATTTTAACAACCTAATTAAATTTGCAATATAACTCCTACTTTTACCAATTTTTTCAGCTAAATTTTCTTGAGTATAACCCTTTTCTTCAATTAATATTTTATAAATATTAGCTTCTTCTAGGGGGTTTAAATCCTCTCTTTGGATATTTTCTATTAATGAAATTTCTACATTTTGTTTATCAACTGTATCCTTTATTATTGCGGGGACAAATTTTAAATTTGCTAACTTTGATGCCCTCCATCTTCTTTCACCTGCAATAATTTGATATTTATCATTTTCAAATTTTTTAACCAAAATTGGCTGTAACACTCCATGCAATTTTATTGACTTTGCTAACTCTAAAATATCCTCTTCATTGAAATTTTTCCTAGGCTGATCTATGTTCTCTACAATTTTATCAATCGAAATTTCAATAAAATAATTGGGTCTAAAATTTGAGACATCGAAATCGAATTTGTTTGGAATCAATGAGGAAAGTCCTTTACCAAGAGCCTTAAATTTATTGTCTTCTGCCATAAGATTTTAATGTTTTTTTAATATTTCTTGCGCTAAAAGTATATATGAAATTGATCCAGAGCACCTACTGTCATAGAGCATAATTGGTTTGCCATGTGATGTAGCTTCTGAAAGTTTTACATTTCTTGGAATGACTTGATCATAGACTAAGTTACCAAAATTTTTTCTAACATCCGCAACAATCTCTTTGCAAAGTCTATTTCTCCTATCGAACATGGTTAATAAAATGCCTTCAACGGTTAATTCAGGATTTAAAATGGATCTAATGTAGTTAATTATTTTAAGGATATTAGCAATTCCCTCAAGTGCAAAAAATTCACACTGCAAGGGTATTAATACTGAATTTGAAGCCGTCAAAGCATTAACTGTAAGCAAGCTTAATGAGGGAGCACAATCTATAAAAATATAATCGTATTTTTGGAATGTTTCATTTATATATTTTAGCTTCTTATTAATGAGCAATTCTTTATATTCTAAATTTGAAACTTCTGTGTCAAACGCAGACAAATCTTGATTAGATGTTATTATATCAATATTAGGTATTAATGTTTTCTTAATTACACTTTGAATACTAGCGTCATCTAATAATAAACTATAAATACTTTGCGCTCTATCTGTGTTTTCTAACCCCATACCCGTACTTAAATTACCTTGCGGATCCAGATCGATTAATAAAATATTTTTTTGATGCAGACTCAATGCCGTTGCTAAATTTATTGATGTTGTTGTTTTTCCAACGCCTCCTTTTTGGTTGATTATAGATATTATTTTGCAATTATTTCTCATTAATTTCTTAATTTTTTAATATATATTATTATTGTTATTAATGCTGAGGGAGTCATTCCTTGAATTCTTTTAATATCGGCTATTGTTTTTGGAGAAGAATTCTCTAATTTTGTTTTTACTTCATTAGAAAGCCCATTAATTTCATTAAAATTAATTATATTTGGTATAATTATTTTTTTATCACTTTGCAAAATTTCAATGTCCTTAGCAAGTCTTTTTTCATAATCTTTGTATAAATTTTCTGCAAAAATATTTATTAATATTCTCTCATCTGCATCAACAATTTTTGAAAAATGTTCCTTTAATTGTTTAATGTCGAGGGTATTTTTAGATAACAATCCATTTATATTTTTACTACCATCAATTATTTTTTTAGTTTTTAAAATATGTTCAATTTTGTTTTTTTTACTCAAGATGTCAGCGTAATTTTGTAATTTATCAGCTGTTAATAAGTCATATTGACTGCCTATATCTGTCAATCTTTCTGCCGCATTATCACTTCTGAGTTTAATTCTATATTCAGCTCTTGAAGTCATCATCCTATATGGCTCTTGAGTACCAAAGCTAACTAAATCGTTAATCATAACCCCTATATAGGAGTCACTTCTTGATAATATGAATTCTTTATTTTGTAATTTTAATGCAGCATTTGCACCTGCAACGATGCCTTGTCCTGCTGCCTCTTCATATCCAGTAGTGCCGTTTATTTGCCCTGCAAAATATAAATTTTTTATTTTCTTACTTTCCAAGGTTTCTTCCAGCTCTCTTGGATCTATAAAATCATATTCAATTGCATAGCCATATCTGATGAATTTTACCTGTTCAAGTCCAGAAATTGTCCTGATAAATTCTTCTTGAATATTTTGTGGTAACGAAGTGGATATGCCATTAGGATATATTAAATCGCTCTCGAGCCCTTCAGGCTCTAAAAAAACTTGATGACGCTTCTTATCTTTAAACTTTACAATTTTATCCTCTATTGATGGGCAATATCTAGGGCCAATAGATGAAATGTTTCCAGAATAAATTGCTGATTGAGAAAGATTATGATTAATTATTTGATGTGTTTTTTCATTTGTATAGGTTATATGACATGGTATTTGCTTTTGTGAAATGCTTCTTGTAAAATCTGAAAAAGGTTGGGGTATTTCATCCCCTACTTGTTCCTCTAAAATTTCCCAATTAATTGATTTTTTTGATACTCTAGGAGGGGTGCCTGTTTTTAATCTGCCAATTTTAAATTCATAAGATTTTAATTTTTCAGCCAACGCCGTGATAGATCTTTCACCAAACCTACCTGCATTGTATGTTGTTTTTCCTATATGAATTACACCATTTAAAAATGTCCCTGAAGTAATGACTACAGAGCTGGATGAAATCTCAATATTATTGCAAATGACACCTGCGATTCTATTGTTAGAAATAATTATGTCATCAACAACATCATAAAGTACATCCAAATTTTTATAATTCAACAGAATGTTTTGTAAATTTTTTTTGTATAACTCTCTATCGGCTTGAGCTCTTGGTCCCCATACTGCTGGTCCTTTACTTTTGTTGAGTACTTTGAAATGTATCCCAGATTTATCAATGACTTTGCTCATTATGCCATCAAGAGCGTCAATTTCTCTGACTATAATTCCTTTGGCAACGCCACCAATAGATGGATTACATGATAACTCTCCTAAATCACTCTGCGATTTTGTAATGAGGCAAGTTTTTGCTCCGATTCTACATGCTGCTGTAGCTGCTTCAACACCTGCGTGCCCACCTCCAATGATAATGACGTCGTATTTTTTTTGCATAATTTAAATTATGTTTCACGTGAAACAATTAACTTATATCATTTTCCAATACAAAAGCTACTAAAAATTTTATCTAACACTTCTTCTGTATTAATGTCTCCAAGTAATAGACCTAATTCTTTTGCACAAGCCCTTAATTCCTCAGATTTTAGCTCTAGAATATCAGTGTTCAAAGCACTACCGAGGTAATTATTGCAATTTTCTAATTTGTTCTGATGTCTAATATTGGTGACTAAATTTGCATCAGTAGATGGCATAAAATAATTTAAAATTCTCTCTATATTTTGAAATATTATTTGATCAAATTCAGTCGATTTTAGAGATAAAAAAAGCAAATCTTCGTATTTGAAATTAACGCTCTTTAGTTGTTTAGTCAAATTTTCTTTTAAGGGGACGTAATTATTTAGAAGGTCAATTTTATTTACGTATATTAAAACTTTACTGGCAGTATTTAACCACTTTTTTGTTTGAATTATTATGTCTAAATTTAATAAATCATTCGCATCTAGCATGAAAATTATTATGTCGGAGTTTTTTATTGCGTCTTTACCTTTTTCTATACCTATATTCTCAATTTCATCCGAAGTTGTTCTTATGCCGGCTGTATCTTGTAATATAACAGGGATGCCCGAGATTTCGATTTTAGTTTTAATAACATCTCGTGTCGTTCCCTTGATATTTGAAATTATTGAGGTATCAGCCTTAGATAAAAAATTCATCAATGTTGATTTTCCTACATTAGTTGATCCAGCAATGCAAATATTTATGCCATTCATTAATTTATTAGCAGAACTAAAAAATTTGATGTTTTTTTCAAATTCATCTTTTAATCTTATTATTTTTTGGTTTAATCTTTCTAGTTCTGTTTCATCTAAAAGATCATCAGGAAAATCTATATAAGCCTCTGATAGAGATAATAGCTCGACCATGCTATTTCTCCAAGATAAATAACTTTGCTCTAGCTCACCATTATAATTCCTTATTGCAACTTTTCTTTGATACTCAGATTCAGAATTTATAAGATCAATTAATGATTCAGCTTTATTTAATGATATTTTATTATTTTCTAAGGCTATCCTAGTAAATTCACCATTAGTAGCTAAGCGTAAATAGTCAAAAGAATTTAATTCATAGAAAATGGAATTAATAATGGCAATTCCTCCATGTGTTTGCAACTCAACTATATCTTCTCCTGTATAACTATGATTTTTAGGGAAATAAATAACAATTACTTCATCTATAATTTCTAAATTTTTTTTATATATCTTTCCTAAAGTTGCCACTCGTTCTAATGGATTTTTCTTGAAATTAAGATCCTGTAATATTTTCAAGGCATTAGGTCCGGATATTTTTATAATCGCTATGCCAGATTTTCCATAGCATGTAGATAAAGCGAAAATTGTGTCTCTTTGGGGCATTTTACTTATTTTTATGAGATAAAGAGAAATTAAAAATATTATTAGATTTTTGTAGTGCTTTTGCCTCAAAATTTGTTTTGAAAAAAACTTCGTTTGATATTTTCATTTTATTTAATTTAAAATCATCGTTTTTTAAAATATCATGCAAAATATTTTCAGCATAATTTGAATGATCAGTAACAATAAATAAATTTGAAGAAAATTTATCCAACAAATATTGTAAAAAATTTTTATTAATTAATCTACGCTTATGATGCTTCTTTTTTGGCCATGGATCTGGAAATAATATATAAATATTATAAAAAAATTGATAAGGGATTTGATTTAATAAATCCCTAGCATCTCCTTGATAAATAAAGACATTATCCATGTTATGGCTATTAATATTATTAATCAATTTTACAATACCAGGGTTATATACCTCGCTACCTACATATATATTTTCTTTATCTCTTGTAGCTCTATAAAAAATAAATTCTCCTGAACCAAATCCTATTTCTAAATTAATTTTTTTATTCGAATTTAAGATAAATTCTCTTTGCCTACCATAGGAGTAATAATCAATTAAATTTAAGGAATCATCGTTTTTAATAATTTTATTTCTTCTTGATCTATACGGAAGATATTCCAATTCTGTATTCATAAAAACAAATTATAATTATTTATGTATATTTAACTTTTTTTGAATAAAATATAAAAATGTTAATATAATTAAAACTATGCATGCATTAATATAGATCTGAATAGGATATGAAGACATTATATATGCAGCTAATAATATTGTAATTATTGGTGTTGCTGGCATCAAAGGACAGTAAAAGCCTCTATTTAATTCTGGCTTACTATACCTCATAACTATAGTTGAGATACAAATTATTACTAAGGTTAGTAAAATAAAAAAACTACTCAATTTTACTATGTTATGAAGATTGGTTGTTGCAGCAATAAAAGACATAGAGAGGCCAATAACAAGGGTGATAATGTGTGGAGTTTTATTTTTTGAATGAACTTGTGCAAAAATCCTAGGTAATAATTTATCTTCTGCCATAACTAAAAGCATTCGAATGACTGTATATTGACTTACAATTATTACTGAGCTCAAACCTGCTACTGCACCAAACTTAACAACATAGCTCAACCAAAGTAAGCCTATTTTATTTACTGCTACTGCTAAAGCTTGAGGTACATTTAACTCTTTATAATGTACCAAACCTGTCATCACAGCGGAAGTTATTACATATATTATTGTAACTGTTATTATTGTAATAATGATACCCAAAGGGATGTTTTTTCTAGGATTTTTAACTTCTTGAGCAGAAGTGCATATAGAATCAAAGCCGTTAAAAGCGAGGAAAACCATGGAAACTCCAGTTATAATTCCAGATATGCCGTATTCACCAAATTTTCCCGTATTTTGTGGTATATACGGGATCCAATTATTTATGTCAATGTAAAATACTCCAATTGATACAAAACAAAGTAAGACTAACAACTTTATAATAACAGAAAAGCTAGTAATCATTGATGATAATGCAACTCCTCTGTAGAGAATCAATGTTGATATAAATGAAATTGCAAATGCAGGTATATCAAATATAGCATAAGAAATTTTGCCATCAATATTATATTCTGTTCCAGTTGACAAGGTGAATTTTTCAGGAAGTCCTAGATAAAAATTGTTCAAAATATCAGAAAAATATCCAGACCATCCGACCGCTACTGATACAGCTCCTAAAAAGTACCCAATAGCAGAAAATGACCCAACAATCCATGCAGGAAATCTGCCAAAAGTTATATAAGTATAAGAATATGAGCTTCCAGAGGAATTAAGTATTGAAGAAAATTCTGCATAACATAAACCAGCGCATATACATATAATGCCACTTAATGTAAAGGAGAGTGTAATAGCAGGACCAGTATGCGCTCCAGCAGCTATACCTGTTAAAACAAATATACCTGCACCAACAATCACTCCTATCCCAAGGGACACTATTTGAAATAATGATAAGCTTTTCTTTAATTTATTATGCTCAGAAGCTTTTAAATTAATTTCACGAACAGATTTTTTCTCAAAAAGAGATTTAAGATTTTTTTTCCAAATGGCTTTTATGCTTTCCATAAGATAAATAATAAATTGTACAAATTACTAGGCAAATTAATGCATACTTTATGGTTATAAGAGGATAACTAAATAATATTTGTCCTGCCAATATTATCGCTATCATTGGAACCCACGGCACAAATGGACATTTAAAATTTCTTTTTAAATCTGGTCTCTTATACCTTAGATATATTGTACTAAAGCATATAACTACAATGGTTAATAGTATAAAGAATGTACTCAATTTTACAAGCTCTTCCAGTTCAGTTGTAGCACTGACTAACCCCATTGCTAACCCAATTATTATAGTAGTTAAGTAAGGAGTGTGATATTTTTCATGAATTTTTTTAAAAAATGCAGGTAACAAACCATCTTTTGTAATAGAATATATCATGCGGACAATGGCATATTGATGGACTAATATCACAGATGTAATAGCAGCTACAGCACCTACTTTAACAAATAGTAAAAAAGTTGTGCTGCCCATCTTTTTTGCAGCTACTGCAAACGGCTGAGCCGTGTTTAAATCCTTATAGTTTACAACCCCAGTAAGAACTGCTCCTATTAAAATATACGTTATAGTAGCTATAATAATTGCTCCAATTATACCTATAGGTAAGTTTTTTTGTGGATTTTTAGCTTCTTGTGCGGCAGTGCAAATAGAATCAAATCCATTGAATGCTAAAAATACTATGGAAACACCAGCAACTATACCTGAAACTCCATATTCTCCAAAAGTGCCAGTGTTTTCAGGGATAAAAGGAACCCAATTGCCAAAATCTATTTTAGTTATTCCGATTGCAATAAAAAGGAATAAAATTGCCATTTTTATAAACACTATAATTGCATTAACAGTTGAAGAACCCTGAGTTCCTCTGCATAAAATAAACATAGTGGTCACTGATATCAAAAAAGCTGGCAAATTAAAAAATGCTTTTTTAATTTCTCCATTAGAACCTGTGTATAAATGCCCTGTTACATGTATAAATTTTCCTGGTAAATAAATATCGTAATGCTCTAATAAACCTACAAAATAACTTGACCACCCATTAGCTACCGATGCTGCAGATAAAAAATAAGCTAATACAGTAAAACATCCTATCAGCCATGCAGGCAACTCTCCAAGTGTAGCATATGCATAGGTATATGAGCTTCCTGATACTGGTATCATAGATGCAAATTCTGCATAACATAAGCCAGCACAAATGCAAACAACCCCACTTAAAGCAAAAGATAAGGTTATAGCGGGTCCTGCATGGTTAAAGGCCGCTGTACCTGTTAGTACAAAAACACCGCCACCTATTATCGCTCCAATTCCAAGTAATATTAATTGAAAAGCTCCCATGCTCCTGATTAATCCCTTAGACGAATTGGCCTCTTTGCTTAATTCTTCAAATGATTTTTTTCTAAATATTTTTTTTAAATTCATCGTTTAGCTAGAAATGGTAATACATTGGCTGATATGAATATAGAGGAATAAGTACCAAATGCAACACCGAATGTAATAACTGCACTGAAGCTTCTTAAATTTTCACCACCAAAAACCCATAAAGCAAGGCAAGCAACAAAAGTTGTTAAAAATGTCATTAACGTCCTAGATAACGTTTCATTAATACTTTTATTTATCACTTTAGGTGTAAGGTAATTTTGCTTATTGCTAGATGAATTTTCTCTTATTCGATCATAAATAACCACACTATCATTTACAGAATATCCAATGATTGTTAAAATTGCGGCAATAGATGTTAAATTAAATTCATATCCAGTAAATACAAAAAAACCTATAGAGGCGGTTAAATCATGTATTAGAGATAATATTGCGCCTACGCTAAACTTCCAATTAAATCTTATTAAAATGTATATCATTACAACAAATAATGACCAAAAAAATGCTAACCCAGCTTTTTTAACCAAATCATTAGAAATTTTTGGTCCTACAAAATCAATTTTAAGAAAATTAACTTCTTTATCTACTTGTAATATTTCAGATTTTATTTGATCTGTTATTTTTACACTACTATTCTCTGTATTTTGTAGTCTTATAACTAAATTTTTGTCTAATTGTTGCAAAACAATATCACTGTATTTTGCTGATAAGCTATCTTTAATTTTACCAGGAATTTCTGAAGTTATTTCGATAATGATTCCACCTTTAAAATCAATTCCTAAATTTAGCCCACTAAAGCAATACCCAATAATGGTTACTATTGTAAAAATTATACTAAATAAAAATCCGTAATTCCTGTAGGAATAAAAATCAAAAAATTTTAAAGACATGTCTAAGTTAGCATTTTTTTATATTGTTATAAATCTATACGATAAAATAATGCAGACTACAAATTAGTACGCAAGAGGTTATAATAGATCAATGAATTAGGTTATAAAATATATAATAGTTTTAAAATGTCAATTTATGAATAGATAGATACGACTTGTATTAATAATTCAACTAATAATAGACTAAAAGCTGGATGACTTATCTATTTTTTTACGATAATTTTTGTCAACAGCCAAACTGACGCAAGCATCTGACCAAACATTTATAGCAGTTTCAAACATATCAAGTATAGTATAAAATGGCAAAATAATACCCATCAAATATATTGAAATATCTATCCCGGATAAATAAGCAGATGCCATAAAGTAACAACCCATTGGTACTCCAGCATTTCCTACTGCTGCAACCACTGCTAAAACTACCCACATAATAATATCTGAGGTAGAAAAAGTAACTCCATTGCTTTGTGCGACAAATAATACAGTGATATATATAAATGCTGCACATGCATTCATATTAATAGTTGTGCATAAAGGTACACTCAATGACGCAACTTCTTTACGTACTTTTAAATTATTTTCCACACAGTGCATGGTGGTTGGCATGGTAGCTGAAGAGCTTTTTGAAAAAAATGCCGTAATTAAAGCTGGCATCATGCCTTTGAGTGAATTAATGACAGGGATACCTTTGAATTTTAAGAAAAGCGGCAATATAACTGCTGCTTGCAATACATTTGCAACAATAATAGTTAGCATATAAAGAAGTATAGTATCAAATATAAATCCACTTCTTAAGTCCTTGATAAATAATGCAATAAATGCCCACAATATATAGGGAAGTAAATTGAGTACTAACTTTGCTATGTTCATAAATACAGCAAAGAAAGAGGTTAAAAACTTTTCTATAAAATCTCGATTTTCATCTTTAAGAAAATTGCTTGCAAAGCCTATTAAAAAAGCAGAAAAAACCACTGCCATCACATTATATTCTAAGAATATTTGCACTATATTAGAAGGTACAATGCCAAGCAAATGTGCTATAAAACTACCTACTTCAGTGTTGCCTAATTTATTTACACTAACACTTGAAGCTGGGTTAATAACAAGGTAGCTTAGCATTGCAATAATTGCAGCAATCAAAGTTGTTGTGAGGGTATAAGTGACTGTTTTTATAAATATTAAGTTGAAAGATTTGCTTTTTGCAAATTTACAAATACTTGAACTGATTGATAAAAAAATAATTGGCAAACTGATAAATTTTAACAAATTCATAAATATATCTACTAAATATGTAGATATTGTATTTATAAAGCTAATATCCGCATATCCAACAACTATTCCAACTAATATGGAAACAATCATTGTATACGCCTCTTTCTTATTGATGGTGTGGTGATGATGGATCATATCTATAACGTCAATAGTATTTTATAAAAACGAGTTTTGAAGAGGTGATATTTAAGATTAATTAAAGATCATCATGCACTCGTTGTCCTCCCGATGACCAAATTATGTAAGTATCGTTTAACACTTTTTCTATATGCTCACAACCGTTTTTTTCATAATAAGATTCAATATTATTTTTATCCTCAATAACATGCTCTGTTGAAGTAAAAGCTATAAAATGAATATTTAAGTTTAGCAGATAATCACATGCGAGTTTTGATTCTCCTTTAGAAAGAGCTTTATGATAGGGCAGATTAGTTTGTATAGGTTTAGTCTGAAGATACTTATCTGACTCATTATAATAAGGAATATATACTTTCATATCTTAGGTATAGGAAAATATATTTCAATAAAGGATTGTACAGATTTTGAGGAATTTATCACTTTAAGTATTAAATCACCCGTGCCAAAACTTACTTCTCCAGCATTCAAGCTTCTTGTCCCAATGGAGTGCAAGTTAACAGCGCTAATTTTTGAAAAATCAGTAATATCATGTAGATAAGTTTCTTCAACTAATCCTTTAGTAATTGGCAAAACAAATACATGGGTATTGTTGCCATGATTATGAAATGGAGTATATCCTTCAACTTTCATTTTGTGCATAAATACTATGTATTCATCATTTGCATCACAAAAAAGTATATTCCTCTGATAACCTATTGAATCTGATATATCAGGAGCAGGAAGACTTAGGGCGCATTCCTCAATGCTGATTTTGTTATCCTCGTACCATTGCATAAATATTTTGTTAAATTCTGCAATATCTTTGAGAATTTTTAGATTTACACTATCTTTATAATTTTCAAGATAGTCTTTAATAAGATGAAGTGATTCACATGCTGAGCTATAGGTTGTGTTTGGGGATTGCTTATCTTTATTATTCCCGGTACCAAGGGTGATAATAGATTCGAATCTGTGCCAGATAAAGCCGGAAAAGTGGGGCATATAATAGCTTTGTTATGCCGATTTTTTTACTATGGCTAAACTTGTTATGTATTAGAAGTAATTCATAGATATTGTTGCACAATTCTGCAAATTACCTATCTATGACATAAATAAATTGCACAATATGCAGATCATTTCCTAAATTATAACAATCTACTATAATATTTATCTTGTTATTATGAAGAAACAAAGCGCACAAAAGCTTCAATTTTATATTTAAGCTATCATTTTTTTATAATATCATTATAATCTATACGATAAAATCATGCAGACTATAAATGAGTATGCAAAAATTTATAACTGATCACAGAATCAGAGCATGATTTTTAGTAGCTTTTAAATGTCAATTTATGATTTGTACATAAACAAAGTGAATCATTGACTAATTATAGTAAATTGCAAAATTACATGGAGAAATATAATGTCAAAAAAAATATTAATAGATGCATTTTATCCTGAAGAAACGAAATTTGTTTTATTAGATAATGAGGGTAAAGTAGAAGAGTTTTTTTATCAAAGTGCTCAAAAAAAATTAATTAAAGGGAATATATACCTAGGGAAAGTAAATAGAATCGAGCCATCTTTACAAGCAGCATTTATAGATTATGGAAATGATAGAAAGGGTTTTTTGTCGTTTGAAATGATTCATCCCAAATACTATCAAATACCAGTTGCGGATAAGGAGCAGTTGATTAATAAAATAAAAGAAACCGAGGTAAATGAGGATGATATTTCACAGTCACCTGATGTTAATCATAAAGCTGTAAAAAATGTATTTAATAATGAACTTTACAATAGCTATAAAATACAAGAAGTAATAAAAAAGGACCAGATAATCTTAGTGCAAGTAGAGAAAGAAGAAAGGGGTAATAAAGGGGCTTTTTTAACTACGTATATCTCTTTGTCTGGCAGATATTGTGTTTTTTCACCTAATTCATTTAAAAATAATTTAGGCATATCTAGAAAATTGGATGATTCTGAAGAGAGGGAAAGATTAAAATCTATTTCTACTGAATTGCTAGAGGATCATACTGAATCAAGTTTAATACTTAGAACTGCCTCTGCATATAGAACTAAAGCTGAAATTAAACGAGATTTTCAATATCTAATTAGAACTTGGGGAAAAATAAGAAATTCTGCAGTTTCTTCTTTTGCGCCTTCTTTAGTGTATGAAGAAGGAGATTTATTGATTAATGGAATAAAGGAGCACTATACAAGTGAAGTTGAAAAAATAGTAATTTCAGGTAATAGAGCATACCAAAAAGTACAGGAGTTTTTAAATATCTTCATTCCTAAAAATACCCAAAAATTAGAAGAATACACAAACACATCTCCAATACTATATGAGCATAATATAGAAGAGCAATTGCATGAACTATATTCCAACACTGCTAAATTAAAATCGGGGGGATATATAGTTATAAACACCACCGAGGCATTAATCACTATTGATGTCAATTCAGGAACTTATACTGAAGAGTACAGTGTAGAAAAGACTGCTTTAAATATCAATTTAGAAGCAACGCTGGAAATAGCAAGGCAGGTCAAATTTAGGGGGCTATCAGGATTGATAGTAATAGATTTTATTGATATGCTTGACTTACAAAATAAAAAATTAGTTGAAAGGCAATTAAAAAAAGCATTTTGGCAAGATAAAGTAAAAGTACAAATAGGCAGAATTAGTGAATTCGGTCTGTTAGAAATGTCTAGGCAAAGAATTGGAAGAAGTTTTATTGAAGCAAATTCAAAAACATGTCCAATTTGCTTAGGGAAAGGGAAGGTGGTTTTGAATGGTTCAATAGCTACATTATTAATTGGCAAACTCAAATTTTTACTTTCCAAAAAGAAAGCAAAAGTGGCTAATGTGGTTGCTACTACAGATGTTATTATATATTTGATGAATAATTTTAAAAGCGAATTAAGTTCTATAGAAAAAACTAGTAATATACAAATTAACTTGTTTATTGACGATATAATTTCTGCAGAAGATTATAAAATTGTTTTGCATAAATTTTCTAATGCACCTAAGTTAAAAAATAAAAGATACGCATTACCAGAGCATTCTATAAGTAATGAACAAAATAATTCACAATCAGAAAATGATAAGAGTAATTTTGATGTATCTGTTGACAAGGGAGTTTCAGAATACAGGGGAAAGAGTAATTCTGAAAATAAAAGAGGATTTAAAAGTTATAATAAAGAGAATTTTAATAGAAAAAAACGAGCTAAGGGAAAAGTAGAGAATAAACAAGTTAAAAACGATACATCAATTCTCTCAAAAATATGGACAAAAATAAAAGCATAAAGTGAAAAATAAGGTAGAAAATAAATATGATAGTGGTTGGTATCTTTCTAAAAGATTGTTTACGTATTATATACGACCATTAAAAAGAAAATTAACTTTGGCATTATTGTGCATGGTAATTACTGCATGCACAACTGCAGTTAGTGCTTGGATCATTCAGCCCGCATTAGATTATATATTTATAGATAAAAACTATAATATGCTTTACGTCATTCCCCTCGCAATTATCGCTAATTCCATTATTAATGGTATAGCTTCATTTTATGAATCAGTCATCATGAAACGTGCTGGACAGCAGATAGTTTCTAATATTCAAATGGAATTATATGAACATTTAATTCATGCAGATTTAAAGTTTTTAACTAAATATCCATCAGGCAATCTTATTTCTAGATTTACCAATGATATCAATGTACTTAAAAATACTACCTCAGAAATATTTACAGGCATAATAAAAGAGTTTTTTACTTTACTTGGTTTAATTGGCTTAATGTTTTATCAAAGTTTTAGTTTAACTTTAGTGATTCTTATAATATTTCCCTTAGCATTTTATCCGGTTGTTAGGTTGGGAAAAAGGATGAGAAAAATTTCAAGAAATATGCAGGAGAAGCTCGGAGACTTTACGGTAAGGTTGGATGAAACATTTCAAAACATTAAGGTTATTAAGTCTTATTGCAGAGAAAATTATGAAATTAGTAGAGCTAAGGCAATTATTGATAAATTTTTATCAATTTTTAAAAAGGCTGCATATGTTGAATCAGCATCTTCTCCAATAATGGAAATACTTGGTGGTTTAGCAATCGCATCGGTTATTTTTTATGGAGGATTACAAGCTATAAAAGGCGAGACTACTTCTGGTGCCTTTGTATCATTTATTGCGGCATTACTTTTAGCCTATAAACCCTTAAAGTCTTTGTCAAAGCTTAATACAATAATGCAGGAAGGTTTGACTGCGTCAAAAAGATTATTTATAATGCTTGATGTAGAACCAGAAGTGAAAATTGAAGAAAGTCAAACTATCGCAAATTTAAATCAGTTTGATATAAAATTTATAAATGTATTTTTTTCTTACAAAGATAATCAAAATATTTTAAATGGTATTGATATAGATATTAAGCAAGGGCAAACTGTAGCTCTGGTTGGTGGTTCTGGTGTAGGTAAAACTACAGTTTTAAATTTATTACAAAGATTATATGACGCAGATTTTGGAGATATTTTTATAGGGGGATTAAATATAAGAGCCATAAGATTAGATGTTTTAAGAAAAAATATAGCTTTCGTAAGTCAGGATGTTAATCTATTTGACGATACTATAATGGAAAATATCAGATATGGAAAACTTGATGCAACAGACGAAGAAATTTTAGATGCTTCAATGGTTGCTGCTGCTCATGAATTCATAACAGAATTGCCTCACCAGTATAATACACATATTGGACAAAATGGAGTAAAACTTTCAGGTGGGCAGAAGCAAAGGCTTGCAATAGCAAGGGCAGTGTTAAAAAATGCTCCAATATTATTGCTTGATGAAGCGACAAGTGCTCTTGATTCTATTTCAGAAAAAAAGGTTCAAATGGCCTTAGATTATTTAAAAAAAGGAAAAACCACAATTGTTATTGCTCATAGACTTTCAACAATTGAAACTGCTGACAATATTTTTGTATTGTCAGAAGGTAAAGTTGGCGAATCCGGATGTCATCATGAGTTGCTTTTAAATTCAGGGGAATATTCTAAACTATATGAGCAATATAAATCTAATACTACAATTAGCTAAAAATGTTAACTTGTAGCAACATTGCTGTTAGCAAAAATAATCAATTACTTTTTTCGAACTTAGGATTTACAATATTTGATGGATCAGTTTTAATTATTAAAGGAAGAAATGGTATCGGTAAAACAAGCTTACTTAAGGTCATTGCTAATTTAATGCCCAAATGCTCTGGAGATATTTTTTATAACTCTATAAATGTAAAATTGGTATTGAAAGAATTTTATGAATTACTTTTTTATATTGGAAAAACAGACATATTAGATGAGGAACAGACAGTGCTAAAAAATCTTGAATTTTGGGGCAAATTATATGATCAAGAAATTAATATTTTAGCTGCAATAAAGACATTTTCTTTAGGGCCATATATTGATACTGAAACTTATAAATTATCTCAAGGCTATAAACAAAGATTATTACTGGCAAGATTATTATTGTGTAATGCTAAAATTTGGTTACTTGATGAGCCTTTTAATAGTTTGGATTATCAAGGAAAGGATATATTGATAAATTTAATCAAAGCTAGGTGCATGCAAAAAGGCATTGTGATTATTACCAATCACAATCAAAATATTAAGATAGAAAACTCTTCTGAAATAAATTTAGAGGATTTTTGTGATGAATAGAAACATTAAGCTTAATGCGTTGTCAATATATAAGGTTTTTTTATCAATTTTATATAGACAATTAAATATTTTTGTAAAAAATAAAGCCTTAATTATTACTGGTATTTTTTTATTTATCTCATCTATTAGTATTTTAAAATTTTTACAAGGAAGCAATATCAATGCTGAAACGTTTAAAATAATTGAAATATTATTTATTATCTATTCAATAACTTTATCTTCAGATTTAATCATTGTTGAAGACTATAAAAAAGGATTGTTCGAGCAATTTTTATTAACAGGTGTGATACTTGAGTTTTTTTTATTAGCAAAAATTGCAGCCTCCTTTATAGCATATGCTATGTTATATGTGCCTGTAATGGTAATTATTGATTTTTTAACTGGTAATCATAAAGTCTATGATATCACATACTTAGTATTGATTAAAATATTGGTAATATTTAACATCACTATTAATTCTGTGATATCTTCGTCTTTTCTTTTGAGCTTTAAAAAAAGGACATCACAAATATTAATTTCTATATTTATAAATATACCGACAATTGTTATAAGCTCATTATGCTATGTATCAAACAATCTATTTTATTCCTTGCTACTAATAAGTATCTTTTTGCTAACTTTGCCATTATCGGTATTGCTGTCGAGTTATATAATTAAAATTTCTATAGAAGAAGATAATTAAAATTTCTTTCTTCTTATATCAAAAATCATTGACGGTGCACAAAAATTATAAAAATAAGATACTTCCATAGTAATGATATCTCAAAATTCACCATAAAATCAATATTTTGATATAAAGTAATAATAAATTTTCTTGATAATTACAGTTTTAGCGAGTAATATCCGAATCGAGTGATGTTTTAACTGTTATTATGTCTGGATCAGAAACAAATAGCAAGCATCCCAAAATTGTTACTGATATTAGTAATTTTAAAGAGATGGTAGCGGAAGGGGATATATTTGTTGATAAGACTCTGTTTATTAAAAAAATAATTGATAGCAATCAAAGAGCAATACTAATTACATATCCTAAGGGATGGGGAAAAACATTAAATCTTGATATGCTAAAAACTTTCTTTGAGCTAGAAAGCAAAGAATGTAAGCAGAAGCAAACTATTATTAGCGATGATTTTTGGTTAACTAAAATTTCTTGGTTGTGGAAGGCAAAAGATAATACTGAAGAAACTAACGATTATGTCAATTGTAATAGAGATATATTCAAGCATCTTTTAATTAGCAGTTATGATTATGGTCAATATATGAGATATCAGGGCAAGTATCCTGTTATTCTTGTTAGTTTTAAGGATATTATTGGCGATTCTTTAGTGATAATAGAAGAAAAACTAAAAGATATAGTGAAATCCTTATATAAAGAGCACTTATATCTGGCTGATAGTAATGAACTTGAAGCTGATCAAAAATTAAATTTTCAAAAATACGTTGCTAAAGATTATTTAGGTAACTTTTTTTCGGAAATTTTTATAGAAAAAAGTTTAATATTTCTTAGTTCATTATTATTTCAACACCATGGACAAAAAGTATATGTGCTTGTAGATGAATATGATGCACCACTAAATTTTCTATTTCAAAACTATTTAAGACAAAAAGTATCATTGAAGGACACGGTCGTTAAGGACATTAGCCTATTGATCTCTAAAACCGTTTGTTCGATTGTAAATTATAATCAATACACGGAAAAAATTATTTTAGCAGGAAAATTTGACGCCATATCAGTAACAGAATATGAGCTTGGTTGCAATAGTATGATGACTTATGGTATTAGCGATCAATATTTTAGTACAAGCTTTGGATTTTCTGAAAAAGAGGTAAATGAACTTATAACAAAATTACATTTTCACAATCATGCTAAAATTTTAAGCACCACAAAAGATTGGTATGGAGGTTATATAGTGCCTACCGATTCACAGGGTTATATACGAGCATATGTGCCAGGTGCAGTGATGAATTATTTATATAACGTTTATAAAAATGGAGAGGATTTTAAACCCAAAAATCTGCCGATGTTAAATGATGCAGATATTATATTGCAAGCATTATTAGCTAAAGAGCCAAGTGTAAATAATAATTTAAGCGAAAAACTTTTAGGTATTGCAGAACACAATTCAGTTCAAATGCACTTTAAAAAATATATTTCGCTATTTGATTATAATTGGATTACAGATATAGATAATGAAATCTTTTTTTCCCACTTATTACTTAACACAGGACATCTTACAGTACAAAAAATTAATCTTCAATATAAATTCAGCATTCCTAATTTAGCAATATTATTAGAATTTTTGCGTGCTTTAGAGGGAGAGAGATATAAAAAAATAGCGTCCGAATTACAAAAAACTCATTATTTAAAAATAGTGACAATGCTAAAGCAAAAGGATGCAGAAGGAATTACAAAGGAATTATTAAAAGGGGAAGTGGTATGTGAAGATAATGAAATGAATTTTAATTTCTTTCATTTAGCAGCAATCTTTGGTGATCAAAAAGTATTTGAGGCATTGCTAAAATCTAAATGTATGAACCATTTAAATTTTGTAAATGATAAAATTGTAAGTGTAAAGCCCTTAGATTATGCTTTTATATTAGGGAATAACAACGTTATTAATATAATAAATGAATGTTATAAGGATAATAGCCAAACATTAATCAAGATGTCTGGCTGGGGTGATACAATTTTTTGTTATGTACATCTTAAGATGCTAGCATCAGATACTTCATCTGCAATATTGAGTTTCTTAGAAGGTTTTGTATTTAATGAGATAGAAGAAAACACTCATACAAAACTTATAGCTGATGTATTTAAACAAATAATACACTTACATGGCACAAGTTCAATTGAAAAGCAGTGTATACATAGTGATTATAGGAAGCTTGACATTTCTAACCCAAGTAAATTTAGTTCTTTAAAGCAATTTGAAAAATATCTTTTGCATCATGAAAAAGCTCAAGTAGTTATTAATAATAATTGTGGTGCAGAGCAAAAAAAATTGGCAGTATTAAAATACCCTATATTTAAAAATTCCTTTTATAGTGATGAAGAATTGACATTTACTTTGTGCGAAGAGACTGTAAGAGAAGAATTGTAATCTTTAAACTAAATTTGCTATTTACAACAGAGTCAGATTTAGATCGTACTTATTTTAACTATCCTTTTCATATTTATTTAATTTTACGAGGAGTTGATTAATTGACATTTGAGTATTTAGTTATTAGTGTAGCGTTCAACAGTTGGTATAAATATTAACCTATATATGTTTTACAAAAATTTCAGATTTATTGCCGTTTTAGTTATATGCTCTTCATTATGTGCATGTTCAAAACTTAACATTAAGAATGATTATCCTAAAACACGTCAACAAAAAGAAGAAGATAGAATTGGTAAATTAACTGGTAATGGCTTGACTTTTGGCAAGGGTAGCTCAGAGTCCTCTTCAGTTTCAAGTCAAATGAATATTAATACTTATCTATGGAGAGCATCTCTTGATCAAGTTAATTTTATGCCACTTAATTCAACAGATTCCTTAAGTGGAGCAATTGTTACTGATTGGTATAGTGTTAACGATAATTCTAAAGAAAGGTATAAAGTTAATATATATATAACCGGGAAGGAATTGACGGCTCATTCCTTAAAAGTTAGTGTATATAAACGAATTATAGGAAGTAATGGGAATTGGAATAACCAATATCATGATTCAAATTTAGCTGAAAAAATAAAAACAAAAATTATTGAAAAAGCAAGAGAACTAAAAGTATCAGAAAGTGAAGTGCAGTAATGAGATTCACTTCATAAATAATAAAGATTATATATTAATTAAATAGGTTCGCTACTAGATAAACCACATAGATGGAAACTGATGCAAATATAGCTGCCAATATATCATCAAATATCACTCCAAATGCTCCTTTGTATTTTCTATTAACATAGTCAATAATTAACGGCTTTTTAATATCGAAATATCTAAATGTTGCTAAAGCTATCAAGAAGATTAGGTTCTTCTCAGAGATATTAAGAGGAATTAAATGGGAAATATGAGATAACCAATTTAAAGAAATATACAATGTTAATAGTTGACCAATCACTTCATCGATAACAATGTAACTATGATCATAGGTATTGGTAGTTTTTTGGAATTTTTTTACCGCAATTAATCCAATAATAAATAATACTAATATCGTAAGTAGTAATTTATCCTGAGCATTAGAAGATGAAGGCGAATGCATCAATATATAATAAAAAATAGGGTATGCAGCGATTGATCCAAATGTTCCTGGAGCAGGTAATTTGCCAATATAAAACCATGTTGATATAATTGAATACCAAGAAAATGGAACTTTAAATTTTATTTTGTTTGCCTTTACAAGGTGATTGAGACTAAATTTCCGTTTCATAATTTTTATTTATAAATCAATTATATATTTAGCAATTAAATTTTATCGCAAATGACGCTACAGATTGCTTGAGCTGCAATCCCTTCTTGAGCGCCTAAGAATCCCATTTTTTCAGTGGTCGTAGCTTTTACGCTGACCTGATTGGAATGAATTTCTAAAATCTTGGCAATATTATCACGCATAATTTTACTATGTGGCATAATTTTAGGTTTTTCACATATGACCGTTAGGTCTATGTTAATTATTTCGGCTCCAAATTTTTTTAACTCCTTTCTAGTGTATTCCAAAAAAAAAGCTGAATCCATATTTTTATATTTTTTATCATTCGGTGGAAATAGTTGCCCAATATTTCCTAAAGCCATAGAGCCAAGGAGTGCTTCTGTAATAGCATGAAACCCAACGTCACCATCAGAATGAGCTATAATGGATTGATTGTGCTCAACATCAACTCCACAAATTTTAATTTTTACAGTTTCATTAAGTGGCTCGGAAAATTTATGAACATCTACTCCTATACCAGTGCGATATATTTTTTCATTACTCATAATATATTTGCAAAATTCAATATCAGAAGAATTAGTTATTTTTATATTATTCTTATCTCCCTCTATTTCACAAATTTTAATATCATTTTCAATACACAAACTTATATCGTCAGTGTGATTGGTATTATTTTGTTTATGTAAATCTAAAATTGTTTTATATCGGAATCCTTGTGGCGTTTGCGTTGCATACAATTTATTTCTATCAATTGTCTCAATTTTATTTTTTGCAACATTGTATTTAATTGTATCAGTTATACTAATGCCAATATCTACAGCTGAATAGTTTTGGAGCTGTGATACAACTTCATCAATTAATTTTGTTGAAATTAATGGTCTTGCAGCATCATGAATTAAAACATTTTCAGGATTAATTTTTTCAAGGGCTTTTAATCCTAAGAGTACAGATTTATTTCTTGTTTCCCCCCCTATTATAGGGGCTAATATATCAAATTCTTCAATTGAATTATAATATAAATCTTTGTGTTGCTTGTTAATTACAACAAGTATATCGTCTATAAAATCACTAGCTAGAAAAGCCCTCACTGTCCAGTTTAAAACGGACCGACCATTCACTATAAAATATTGCTTTGGAATGTCACAATTAAATCTTGTGGAGTCACCAGCAGCAACTATTATAGCTATATTTTTCACTTAACTTTTTGATAATTTTCTATTATGCCAATATAAAAGATAAATACAAAAAAGAGAAGGAATAGAAAGTAAAGATGAGATAATAAAGAAATTTTGCCAACCGAAATTATCTACAACAATCCCTGATGTTGGTGATAAAAAAGATTTTGTTAAGCCGGATAAAGATATTAGTATTGCGTAATGAGTTGCAATATGGGTTTTATTGCAGAGTGAACTCATATATGTCATTAATATAACATTACTCATTCCGTAACTGATACTTTCTATTAAATTAATGATACCTAATAAAGTTAAGTTATTTTTTATGGTTAAAAAAATCAAAAATTGTAAATTGGTGATGGAAGCTAAAATTTCGGCAAAGATTAAGTTAAATTTAAATTGCATTTTAGATATTAATATTCCGCCAATGAAAGTTCCAATTATAACCCCTATAATTCCACATGATTTTGCAACACCAGCAATTTCATTTTTAGAATATCCAATATCCATTAGAAATGGTATAGACATAGTATCTAAATATGCATCCCCCACCTTATAAAAAGCTATAGTGGTTAAAATCAGAGCAAATCTTGGAATTTTCATTAATATTTTTATTGGTTCAATAAATTTATTCGAAAGCCAAGCCTTGTAGTTTAATTTCTTTTCTTCTTCTTTATATTGAGTTTTGTCATCTGAAAAATACACCAATACTATGCATGGTAAAATAAATAGAGATAAGATAAAGAACACATATTTCCATTCAATTATGGTGGATAAAAATAGAGCAAAAATTCCTGAAATTATAAACCCAATTCTAAATCCATATATCACAAAAGCATTGCCAATACCTGATTTTCTTTTTGAAAAAAGTTCTATTCTATAGGCCTCCATAGCGATATCATACGTTGCACCAATAAATCCAATAAACACAAGGAATATTGCTAATAAATAAATATTGTTTTCTACATTGATATAGCCAAAAGCTCCTATAGAAATAAATAAAATAAATTGCATGGATATTATCCAGCTTTTTCTTAAACCAAAATTTTTTGGAAATAGCTTTATATTGTAACTATCAACAAATGGTGACCATAAATATTTAAATGAATAAGGAACTGTCTTTATTGATAAAAAACCTATTACCACAATAGAAATGCCAGCATCTTTAAAATATGCTGTAGTTGTAGTTATTAGAAAAGCATAAATCAGGCCGCTATTAACTCCTATGGTTAATGCTGATATCAATAATTTTAAAAGCTTTGTGTCAAAAACTTTATTAGTTGAAATATCTCGAGACACTATATCGGATAAAGTTTCAAAAATGGCGGATGGAGTGGGATTCGAACCCACGGTACGCGTTAACGCACGCCGGTTTTCAAGACCGGTACCTTAAACCGCTCGGCCATCCATCCACTTAGACTTTTATCAGATAATTTAAATCTTATCAAGGCTCTTTAAAGACTTTATAAAGCTTTTTAAAAATTTTAAAGATAAACTAAGTATTTATGTTCACTAGTTATTTGCTTTTGTCTAACATTTTAAATAAAGTAGGTGCATATACACATTATCACATGATTATAGGATTGAATGAAGAGTATACGAATAAATAAGAAGGTTCAGGAGTCTTTAAATAATTGGATTACTTATCTTGATAAAAATCTTCATTATTCTCAAAATACAATTAATGCATATATTACAGATATATATTATTTTTTGCAGTTCATTTTTAATCATCATGGAGAATCAATATCGCTTGCATTATTGGATAAATTAGAAGTACATGATTTTAGAGCTTGGCTTGCGTTTAGAAAAAGAAGCAATATAGCAAGTATCTCTAATAATAGAACTATATCATCATTAAAGAATTTTTATAAATTTTTAAAAGATCAATATAAAATAGAAAATCAAAGTATAAACTATATAAAGATTGTTAAATTAAATAAGCCTTTGCCAAGGGCATTGCCCGTAAAATCAGCAATTGATATAATGAATGCTATAGAAAAAATTAGTAATAATTTTTGGATAGGGCAAAGAAATAAGGCAATTGCATATTTACTTTACGGGTGTGGAATGAGAATTAGTGAAGCATTAAATCTTAAGGTAAATAACTTTTATGATGAATTTAGTAGAGTGATTGTCATAGGAAAGGGTAATAAAGAAAGGGAATTACATTTACTTTCAATAATACAGGAGCAAATAAAAAACTATATTTCTTATTGTCCTTATAAGTTCCAAAGTGATAGTTTTTTATTTTTTGGAGAAAAAGGAGATAAGCTGAATCCAGATGTTTTTCGAAAAACCATAAGAAAATTAAGAGCAGAACTATGCCTACCTAATTTCACTACACCACATTCTTTAAGGCACAGCTTTGCGACGCATTTACTGGCTAATTCTGAAGGAGATCTAAGAACCATTCAAGAATTATTAGGTCATAAAAATTTATCTACAACTCAAAGATATACAAAAATTGATATGAATTACTTAGTGAAAAATTTTGTTAATTTCCACCCTAGGGGTAAGGCATAACATATACACCAATAAAAACAGTATCTATTATTACACAAAAATAATTTATTGAAGGATTAATTCAATTTTTACATAAAACTATCTAATTTTTTAGATCTAGTTTTATGCCTTAATTTTCTTAATGCCTTAGCTTCTATTTGCCTGATTCTTTCTCTTGTTACGTCAAATTGTTTTCCAACTTCCTCTAAGGTATGGTCAGTTTCCATACTTATGCCAAATCTCATTCTTAAAACCCTTTCTTCTCTTGGGGTTAAAGTCGCTAAAACTTTGGTTGTCGTCTCTCTTAGGTTTGAGTGTACAGCAGAATCAATTGGCTTAATAGCATTTGTATCTTCAATAAAATCACCCAGCATACTTCCTTCATCATCACCAATAGGATTTTCCAAACTCATTGGTTCCTTAGAAATTTTTAACACTTTTCTCACTTTATCAACTGGAATTGAAAGCTGTTCTGCAATTTCTTCAGATGTTGGATCCCTTCCTAAGTCATGAGCTAATTGCTTAGATGTGCGGATTATTTTATTGATTGTCTCAATCATATGCACTGGTATTCGAATAGTTCTAGCTTGATCAGCAATTGAACGAGTAATAGCTTGCCTAATCCACCATGTTGCATAGGTTGAAAATTTATATCCTCTGCGATATTCAAATTTATCAACCGCCTTCATAAGACCAATATTTCCCTCTTGTATTAAATCAAGAAACTGTAATCCACGATTTGCATATTTTTTAGCAATTGAAATTACCAATCTTAAATTTGCTTCTATCATATCTTTTTTAGCCTTTGTAACTTCTCTTTCCCATTTTTGTATGTTCTGAAAAATTAATTTAAACTCAAAGATTGGCAATCCAGATTTTGTTTCAATTTTTTCAAATTTTTGCTCTGCTCTTTGAAAAAATGCCAAGTTATCATTTATAAATTTTGCATACTTTATACCTTTTTTCTCTAAAGAATCTAGCCAATTTTTATCTAATTTAATACTATTGTATGCTTCGATAAATTGAGCTCTATTAAATTTAGATTGAGCAGCAATTTTAAATAAATCGCTTTCAATTTGAACAATATTTTTGTTGATTTCTCTTAGTGATATGAAAATGTCACTGATATAGTGATCATCAAGTTTTATTTCATCCAATAATTCAGCTATTTTACTAGTTTTATCGTCAATAATTTTCTGTCTAATTTTATCTTGAGTTTTTTTAGTGCCAGTATCTTTTACTTTATTGTTATCATGATAAAATTTTAATAGTTCTTTGCTATATTCGGATATTTTTAATAAAATTTCTAAAATTTTTGGCTTTAAATCATTCTCTATAGCTGAAATAGATGAATTATGATCGTTATCGAATTCATCGTCATCATTGTTTTCTTCAGTATTGTCAAAATCATCACGATTTGCATCACCCTCATCAAAAGATTGCTCACTATTTGCTGTTGCATCAATATCTATCACTTCCCGTAGTAGCTTTTTTCCAGTAAGTATATCATCATACCAATCTTGCATCTCCTTAAGAGCTATAGGTGTTTGAATTAAAAAAAATAGTTTCTTTTTTCTACTTCCCTCAATTCTTTTTGCTACTTCAACTTCCCCTTCTCTAGTCAATAATAGTCTATAACCCATTTCTTTTAAATACATCCTAACTGGGTCATCATTACCGATACTATTGACAATACTATCTGAAGAAGATTCAAATTCCCCTTCATTATCTTTTTCTACTATGTCTGACTTGGTATCCTTGGTTATAATCGCTATCCCAGATTCCTTTAAAAAAGAAATTACTTCTTTAACAATTGCGTGATTTGTGTCTTCAGGAATAATCTTATCAAGTTCTTCAGAGCATATTTTGCCAATTTTAATATATTCTTTTAATTTATCATGAAGCTTAGAATTTTTAAGTTTAATGCTTATGTTTGTCATTATAAATTTTTTCTTTTGTTAAAAATAATGTAAAATTATTGATTTGCAATCTCAACTTTAAGTTGTCTTTCGTATTCCTTTAGGTATAACATTTTTTTCATTAATTTGTCATCAACTGTTGATAGTAATTGATTTTTTAATTGTTCAATTTCATTTTTAATAATCCGGAGTTTTTTAATATTAAATACCTTAAACAAGTTTTCCTTAGCCTCTATTTGGGATTTAAATTTTTTAAATCCAATTAATTTTTCAATTACTTCGCTTAGCTCATTCTTCTCTGTCGGATTTTCGATGCTTTTGCTAAAAAATGACAATAAATCACTATCATCGCTCAGGGAGAAATCTAACAACATTTTTCTAATATTGTCAAGTTTATTAGATATAGTTGTATTGATTAATTCTTCTGTAATTTTATTATCATTCAGCAAATCCGGATAATTCCATAGGATACTCAATATAAAGAGGCTCTCTTGAAGTGAATTATCTTCGTTTGAAATTTTAAAAAATTTAGAAGAACCTAATTCAAAATTTTTTGAATAATTTAATTTTTTGAATCTATAAGTCAGGTCATAATATTTAGCTTTAAAATGTTGTAAATAGCTCTTTTTAAGAGATTGATCAGTTATATTTTCTGAAATTTTTTCTAAACTAATTTTAAGTGCAATTTTTTTCTCAGGAGTATTTAAGCTATACTTATTCGATTCTGTGCTAAAAATATAATCAGATAACGCTATACTTTGAGAGACTAAATTCTTAAAAAATTCAACTCCTTTGTTTTTGATTACTTCATCTGGGTCTTTCCCATTTGTTAATTTAACAAATTTTAGAGATTTGTTATGGGATATAGATTTTAAACTTTCATATGCAATTTTTTTTGTAGCATTTTGCCCTGCTTCATCAGTATCAAAACATATAGTTGGTTCTTGACATGTATCCCATAAAATCTCGATTTGACTTAATTTTATATTAGCTCCAAGTGGTGCTACCACATTTGTAATTCCACAATTTACTAAAGCAATTACATCCATATAACCTTCAACTACCAAAGCATTACTCTTTTTATAAATACTATTTCTTGCATAATTATACCCATATAGATGCTCACTCTTTATAAATATAGGGTTTTCTGCAGAATTTAAATATTTAGGCTCTCCCTTTCCTAATATTCTTCCGCCAAATCCAATATACTCACCAGATTTATTTTTAATAGGAAATATTAAGCGACCATAAAAAGGATCATAAATGAAATTATTTTTCTTGTTAATAACACCTGATTCAAATAAATCATCTTCAGAAAATTCTTTTTTTAATGTATTAATAATAATTGAAGGATCTTTAGGTGAAAAACCGAGATTATACTGTTTTATTATTTCTAACTTAATTCCTCTTGATAAAACGTAATTAAGTGCATTTTTCCCAGTATCATTGAATAATTGTTCTTGATAAAATTCTGCCACTTTTCTATATATTTGGAAGAAAATTTTATTTTTTTCAAATTTTTCAATTTCTTTTTTATTTTTTATTTTTAATTTTACTCCTGCAATTTCAGCCAATTTCTCCAAAGCTTCCTTATATGGAATTCCCTCATCTTGCATTACAAAACTAAAGATATCTCCGTGCACACCACATCCGAAACAATGATAAATACCCTTATCATCATTGACAAAAAAAGAGGGGGTTTTTTCTCTATGGAATGGACAAAGACCCACATAACCTGTTCCTCCTCTATTTTTAAGCTGAACTTTTTTTGCAATTATTTCAGAAGGTAAAATTCTAGATTTAATTAATTCAACTTCAGAGCTCATATATATAAATAGCTATGCCTTAACCCTTTCGACTCATAATCCCTGGTATTTTAGCGCCAGCACCAAGAGGTATAACAGGGGGTGAAATAGAAAGTGTCGGCATAGCAACTACATCTTTCATACCTTTTAAAGCGTTACCTAATCTAGAAATAGCACCAACAGGAGAGGATTCAACAAAAGAGCCCAGATTTTTTGATTTTTGCATATTATCAAGAGCTCCACTCAAAGACCCTCCAAGGTGCGTAGTTTCGATATGCATTCCTCCACCTATAGAACCACCCGTTGTGTAACCTCCTGATCCGTCAGACATAATAAAAATAAACTTATTTCGTTTATTCTACTAAAAACTTATAGTATTATCAATTACTTATTTTTTTATTGATTTGACAAACGCAAGTATTAAAAACGGCATTAATGCTATAAAGGATTGTACCAACACCCTTACTTCTAGACCAGGTATTTACAAAATGATTAATAAAGATGATCAGATTCTTTATATTGGTAAAGCAAAAGATTTAAGTAAAAGGGTTATTCAATATGCAAATATTAACAATCTGTCGTACAGATTAAAAAGGATGGTATCTCTTATAGATAGAATCGAAATCCTTTTTACCAAATCTGAAATTGAAGCATTAATATTGGAAGCAGATTTAATAAAGAGCCTTCAGCCCAAATATAATATTGCTTTGAAAGATGATAAAACTTTTCCATATATTGTATTAGATAAAAATCATGATTTTCCTAAATTAAAAAAGTTTAGAGGTAAGAAAAATGATAATTTAATTTATTTTGGTCCCTTTTTATCAGTTGATAAGCTAGATAAAATTATCATTGAGCTTCAAAAATTATTTTTAATAAGAAATTGCAGCGATTACTATTTTTCAGCAAGAAAAAGGCCATGTTTAATGTATCAAATTAAAAGATGCAGTGCTCCATGCGTAAGTAAAATTAATCAAGAAAATTATGGCAAATCAATTACTAACTTAAAAAAATTTTTAGCAGGAAAAACACAGGAGATTTTTTCAGATTTTATCAAAGAGATGGAAGATTTTAGTAGTAAAATGCAGTATGAAGAGGCAGCTAATGTTAGAGATAAAATAAAATTATTAAACTATGTGCTATCGAAAAATATTTTTCATGGATTTTCGAATAGAAACATTGATATATTCATTTTTTATGAAGAACCATTATCACAAAAATATTGCATACAGGTATATATAATCAGAGATGGCCATAACTTCGGAGATAAATGTCATTTTTTTGATAGAAATTTAATAGAGTCAGAAAAAGAAATATTTTATAGATTTATTGTTCAATTTTATCAAAATAATACAGCGCCAAGTGAAATTTGGTGTAATGTTGAAAACATAGATTTTAAAATTATATCTAAAGCTATTGGAAATATCTCCAAATCAAAAATTATCTTGCCAAAAAATAAAGATGATAAAAATATTCTTAATTTTGTGATTGAAAATACAAAAGAGTCATATAAAAAATACATCCAAAGTTATTTAACAAAAATTAATATATTTCAAGATATAGCCAAAAAATTTGATCTTCCTTTTGTACCTGAAAAAATTGAGGTTTATGATAATAGCCATAACCATGGCTCTAGTCCAATAGGATGCGTGATTATAGTAGGGCAGGATGGTTTTATTAAAAATGAGTATAGAAAGTATAAAATTGCCGATGAAAAATGTATGGATGATTATCATATGTTAAGAGAAGTGATTAGACGCAGATTTAGAAATATAGATAAAAATTCTTTGCCAGATTTAATTATAATTGATGGGGGGAAAGGGCAGCTATCCGTTGCAACTGAGGAATTTAATAACATGAATATCAATAATTTAAATATAGTTGCGATGTCAAAAGGGGTAAATAGAAATTCTGGAAGAGAATTTTTTCATCAAAATGGAAAATCTTCTTTTCAGATCGACAAAAATGACAAAACATTGTTCTTTTTACAAAACATTAGAGATGAAGCTCATAGATTTGCTGTGACATCACATAGAAATTTAATGAGAAAAAATAGTAAGAAATCTGAATTAGATGCGATTAAAGGGATTGGTGAAAAAAGAAAAAAGAGTTTGCTTTTATACTTCGATTCATTAAATGATCTTAAATTAGCGAGTGAAGAAGATATTGCTAAAATTGAAGGTATAAACAAGAAATTGGCAAAGAATATTTTTCAGTATATACATAGATTAAATGATAAGGTGTGATTATATAAGTTATGCAAAAAAATATACCAAATATTTTAACCTCTCTGAGAATAATTTTGATACCAATTTTAGTCTCAGCATTTTACATTGATTCAAAAATTGCACATTATATTGCTGTGGCAATTTTTATATTTGCTAGCATTACTGATTATTTTGACGGATATTTAGCTAGAGTATGGAGTGTTCAGTCAAATTTTGGTAAAGTTTTAGATCCAATTGCAGATAAATTGCTTGTTGCGGCAACTCTTATGATGATGGTGGATAGAAGTATTGCGCCAGTACTCCCTACCCTAGTTATTTTATGTAGAGAAATATTGGTTTCTGGAATGCGTGAATATCTAGCAGAATTAAAAGTGAGTCTACCTGTGAGCCATTTAGCCAAAATTAAGACGGCTGCTCAAATGATAGCAATTATTATATTGCTTTTAGGAGAAGAAGCTACAGGGATACCTCATACTAATTTAATCGGAAAAATATCCATTTGGATCGCAGCTATATTAACGGTTGTAACTGGTTATGAATATTTACGACAAGGAATTAAAAATTTTCATTAAGAAGTGCTAATGGTGCAGTTGCAACATAGAAAATTGCAAATATAATGAGATTGTGTCTAGTTGAAATTTTGATAATAATATGCTATAAGACCGTACTTTGTATAATAAATAGTTTATAGTATGGGGCCAATATTTGATATGGGTCAATCATTTTCTTTGTGTAAGTTAATTAATTTTTGTTACTAAATCATACTGCGAATCTCCACATAAAATTTCAAATTGATTTAAAGCCAAAGGCCAATTTTTAATCGGCATTGTCCATTTCTTAGAAGCATTTTTA
>JBGCDJ010000011.1:0-14685 GCA_045105275.1 Candidatus Midichloriaceae bacterium | reverse complement strand
ATTCAACACCTCTGTTTATTCTTGTCAACTACCTTTTACTCCTCCCCTCTACATTCAAATATATATTTCTAACTGTCCATTTGCCCCCCTTACCACTCAATCACAATCAAGTTTTCAATATTTCATAATCACTTAGATTCCTTATAGGACCTCTTTCCCCATATTAAAAAAAAGCCAGAGAGAGATTCATTAAACTTATCAAGTGTTACAGATACCGGAATCACTTTGTAATTCGGATAACGTAAACTGAATTCGAGATTTAATTTATCTTAGCTTTATACAACAGTCTATTTACAAAGAGGAATAAAGGCTTTCTAGACAAATTAAAAACTAGCAACCAGTTGGATCATAATTTAAAAATTGCTCAAGTTAGTGATGGACAATATATGCAATATCAAGGTAAATACCCAGTAATATTCATTAGTCTTAAAGATATTAAAGGCAATTCAGTTGAAGAAATTACAGAACAATTAAAAGACCTGATTAAAGAATTGTATAAAAATTTTAGATATCTTAAGGAGAGTTCCGAATTATATGGTGATGAAAAAAATGATTTTCAAAAATATTTTAGCATGGATTATGATGGAATTTCTTTGGAAAATAGTATAAAATTTTTATGTGGATTATTGTATAAACATCATAAAGAAGCAGTTTATGTGTTAGTAGATGAATATGATACCCCAGTAAGTGGATTATTAGAACGACATCTTGGAGAAGAACTAAATCTCCAACTCCCTGTAGATGTTTCTAAGCTTATTTCACAAATGGTATGCTCTTCAATTTCTAAAACAAATCCTTATGTAGAAAAATTAATTTTAACTGGAGTATTTGATACTACATATAAGGGAACCACAGCTGGTTGTAATAACATACGTTCATATGGCATTTCTGATAAAAGATTCAGTGAAAGTTTTGGATTTACAACTGAAGAAGTAAAAATATTAATTGATAAATTTGAAGGCAAAGCTCCATTTGATGACAGAGAAAAAGTCTTCAATATAATAAAAAATTGGTATGGTGGTTATTTTGTTCCAACAGTTACGATTGATTCGTCTATTAATTACCTAGAAAGTAATAGTAAAATACACACTGAAGTATTCACACCATGGGCTGTTATGAACTTCCTTTACGATTCATTTAGAGACAAAGAATTATCGCCTCAAAGTTATTGGTCAAAAACTGGTTATAAAACTATCTTAGAACGTCTGTTTACTCAAGAAAAATGTAAAAATAGTAGTTTAAGCAAAAAATTCTTGGAAATTTCTAAAAATATAACTTATGAATTAAATTTTGATAATCAGATATCTTTGTTTAAATATGATTGGAATTCTGATATTGACAATGAAGCATTTTTCTCTCATTTATTGCTTAATTCAGGATATTTGGCAGGTAAGGAAGCTGAAGGAATATTCAAATTTTCAATTCCTAATAAAGAATTATTAAAGGAATTTACAGATTTATTGAAATCTACAAAAGATAGTAAGGATTGTGGAATAATATTAGAAAATTTACAAAAAAATCGTCAAGTAGAAATTTTAGAGATGATAAGAAAAAATGATTCATCAGAAGATTTTATGTATATGTTTGAAAAGAAATTTACTACTTATAAAATAAAATGTGATGATAGTAGTATGAATTTCAATTTCATGAGTCTAGCAATGATTTATTCTAATGAGGAAGTATATAACAATTTAAAGAGGCTTTGTGATAATGAATCTCATCACACTCTTGATAATGCTAACGATTTTAAAGCATTAGATTATTCTAGTGTATTACAAAGAAACTTTTTAGTTAATGATGCAAATAATTTTACATTCTACCACGATATAGTATGTTCTGTTCAAACTAACTATTGGGGAGGAATTCTTCTATATATATTTCCAACTTGGGGAACAATGATGACAATAAGTTCTATTTCAACGCTATTTAAAGATAATAGAATTGCTGGTTTTTTGGATCAACACACCACCATAGATAAATGTGCGAAGCCTTTGCTGGTATTGATGACTTTAGGTGCTGTAAAAATTTTAAATGACTACTTCTCCACGAAGGGATATTGTCAAGAATATATTGATTATCAGAAAATAAATATAACTAAACCTAATGAATTCACTACATTAAAACATATCGATAAATATGCTAGACATTATAATGATGTATATATAGTTGTAAATAGTGCGTGCAGTAAGGAGAAAGATACAATAACTGAAATAATACAACCAATTTTTAAAAAACCATACCTTATAGATAAAAATATAAAATTTACTTTATGTAAAATTACAGCTTCTAAACAAGAAAAATCACAAGATAATGTATTTATTACAGAGTATCCACAATGTGTAAACACAGATTATCCACAAGAAAAATTACCGGATACTTTGGTAGTTATGCAAGAAGAATTAGCACATGATAAAACTGCTCAGCCAGATGAATTATAATTGATATAAAAATAAGAGTACAATGCACTTAAATTTATAATTTTATTTGATATAGATCACAACTATAAACCCCTTTATATTTATATTTTTTTAAATATTTCATTCCACATTTTAGCATTACTTTACTAGAGGCCGTGTTATCGAAATGACAGCATGCTATCAAATATTTTAATCTTAGTTGATATAATCCGTAATGAATAATTTTTTTAGTTAATTCTGTAGCATAGCCTTTACCCCAGAATTTTTTGTGCAATACATAGCCAATTTCAATATCTTCATTTTTCTCGTCAAATTCTAAATGGAATAATCCGGCTAAACCAATAAAGACGTTATTTTCATAGATATCAAAAAATGAAAAATTATATTGATGGTAATGATATTGATGGTAATGTTTAATTGTTTTACACAAATTTTTTTCAATTTCTAATTTAGTTCTTGACTTCCCATCCCCTAAATATTTTATTACCACTGGGTCAGATTGTAAATTATACCAATCATCTATACTATAAGTTGTTGTAATTCTCATAGTTAATCTATCAGTTTTCAAAAAATAATCCTGCATCTATTCACCTATCTATTAAAACCAATGTACCATCCTGAATACTAAACATCTATCTTTTTTCCTCTTAGCTTCATCACTTCTGTAATCACTTTTGCAACTGATTTATAATGTTCAAAAGGAATTTCGTCATCTATTTCAACTGTTTTATATAAAGCTTGAGCTAAAGGAGGATCTTCATAAATTGGCACCTCATTCTCTTCTGCTATCCTTCTGATTATTAAAGCTATATTATCAATCCCCTTTGCAACCACAACTGGAGCTGCATCATCATTTCCAGGTGAGTATTTCAATGCTACTGCATAATGCGTCGGGTTGGTTATAACAACATCTGCATCTGGAACTTTTTCCATCATTCTCTCTTTTAATATTTTATTCCTCATACTTTTTAATTTTGATTTGATGAGAGGATCACCTTCACTTTCCTTATACTCCTTTTTTAACTCCTCCTTACTCATCATTAAATTTGTGATGTATTTATGTTTTTGATAAAGAAAATCCAATGATGCAATAAAAAACATAATAACGCATACAGTTATAAAAATATTCTCCAATGATTGATTTAAAAAATTTAATATACCCTCCATATCAAAAGTATGAATCATTGTAAATTGGAACATTTCGGATTTTACAGTGATATATATAGCAGTGCTAATGATGAATATTTTGGCAAGTCCTTTGATTAACTCAACAACAGAATTTAATGAAAAAATTCTCTTAAATCCCGAAAAAATAGATATTCTATTTAATTGAAATTTGATAACTTCAGGGACAAACATAATACCATTTTGCAATAAATTTCCTATAATTGCAGCAATTAAACAGAATAGTAGAGGTAGCGATGCGAGAGAGAATAATATTAGTAATACTTGCTTTATTAAATGGTAAACAGTATCTGGTTTTAAAATTATTTGATGCGGCTGATTAATAAAATAGGAAAGTTGATTCAGAGATTGCATACTAATTTTTGGAAGCACAAATACTATCAATAATGTGACAAAAATAAACAGCATAAAACTATTAAATTCCTTAGATAAAGGAATGTTACCTTTCTTTTTAGCATCCTCTAACTTCTTAGCAGTTGGTTGTTCGGTTTTTTGCGATTTATCTTCTTGTTGCGCTTCAGACATCATCCAAATAAATTATTAATATAATATGTGTATTTTTCAATAAACCAGAGCATTAAAGTTGATATTGTAATAGATAAGAATAAAAATCCAATTAAAGACTGCAATGGTATTATCAAAAAGAATATATGCAATTGTGGCATTAACTTTGATAATATTCCTCCACCTATATTGATCAGTAAACTGATAATAATAAATGCAGATGCCATTTTTACACTTAATATCCACACTTCATTTACAATTCTGACTATTGTTTGTGTATAATCTTCACTATACTCCGCATAGCTTAAGATCGGAAATGTTTTATAACTTGATGCTATTCCATTGATAATTGCATGATCAATTCCAACTGCAAAAATTAAAACTATCACTAAAATTGTAAAAAAATTTCCAAGTAATGTACCTTGCTGTGAGGCTTGTGACGGATCAACAAGTGTTGCAGCTGAGAGCCCCATTGAATTGCTTATTATAAAACCAAATGTAGTTACAACTGAAACTAAAATTTTTAAAAACAATCCTATAAATACCCCAACTACAATTTCACTTGATATATTTAAAAATAGCTCTATTGCATTGTTTGGAATAGGAAGTAGTTTAGTGGCAAAAGTTACTGGTAATAAAACTAAACTTAGTACCAACGAAAATAACAACCTTATTCTAATATTAATTAAAGTTTCACCAATGCCTGGCGCAAACATCACTACACCCCCTACCCTACAAAATATTATTAGGAAGGTATAGATAAAGCTTACTGAATATTGTGATAAATTCATATATGATTGATTAGATCTATAATATTGTCAAAAAATAAGTTATATTGTTGTGAGAACTAAAGAATATATTGAATATGTTATATTTGACAAGAAAAATTGATGAATCAATTATTATTAACAACGATATAAAAATAAAAATCATTGAGATTAATAAAAATTCTGTAAAATTAGGTATCGAATCCCCTAAATCTTCAACTATCTTAAGGAAAGAAGTTCATGACGTCATAGTTAAAGAAAATTTAGATGCACTTTTGTCATTTGATGAAGAAAATAAAGAAGGTGAGGAAGAGCAGTTTAATAACTAATTTTGATAGATTTGTCATGAAACAAGTTTATTATTTTATTTTTCAGATATTTTTTATTTTTCAATGTTATGCAGAACAAGTATTATATGACGATGAGGTTAACAATTATTTTCAAGATTTATCACACCCAATTTTTAAGGTAGCAGATTTAGATGATAGAAATATCAAAATTCAACTCATATTGTCTAATGTCATAAATGCATTTGTTAATGATGGAAGTAATATATATCTATATGCTGGTCTAATATGCAACACAGATGATTTAGATGCTTTAATTGGTGTTATAGCTCATGAAACTGCTCACATAAAACAAAGTCATATATTAAAATTTAAGGAAGAAATAAATTTAAGTAAGAAAAAAGCAATATTTTCAACAATCGTAGGGCTTGCAATTGGCCTAGTCACAAATGAGCCAGGAATTTCTACAATTGGAACTCTTAGTGGAGTTGATAGAGCAAATCTAGATATCTTAAGGCATAGTAGGCATAATGAATATGCTGCAGATAAAATTGCTTTAAAATATCTGTATAACCTAGGTATAAAAAAAGAAGGAATGATAAATTTTTTCAAGAAACTTGAAAATAAAGAACGCATATTTAATTTTAAAAATTCATATCGTCTAACGCACCCTCTTAGCAAAGAAAGAATAAAGTCTATCGAATCTACTATTAACAATAATACGGTTAAAAATACTACATATCCAAGTAAGCAATTACAAAGTAGATTTAATTTGATCAAAGCCAAGTTATTTTCCTTAATTCACTCTCCAGAAAAAACATTGAACATGTATAATTGTGATGATGATTATTGTTTATATGCCCAATCTTTCGCATATAGTAAGCAAAAAAATTACTTAAAATCAATTAATCTAATTGATCAATTAATAAGAAAAAACCCTAGTTATGTATATTTTTATGTAACTAAAGCTCAGTATTTATTTGAATTTGGTAAAATTGAGGAATCAAATATATATTATGAAAAATCAATAAAAATAAATCCAAAACTATATATTACAAAATATGAATTATCTAACAATTTAATTTTATTAAAAAAAGACCTTACCAGAGCGATTTCGATTTTAAAGGAACTAGTATTTCATTTTAAATATATACCTGAAATGTGGAAAAAATTAGGCAATGCATATTATATTAATAAAAATTATTTTGAAGCTAACAGATGTTATGCTGAAGATGCAATACTAAGGAATGATAAAAAGCTTGGAAAACTTTTTTTAGAAAGAGCAAAAAAGTATCAAAAAACATATGAACAAAAAAATGATTTAATTTACATTGAAAAAAAATTAAGCAAAACACAGGAATAAATGGCAAATATAAGCATTAAAAAGACTCAAAACTAATTAAAATTCTTATAAAAATAAAATAATTTAAAAATATTTTGTTTTGTTAACGTAATTGTAACATTACATCAGTATACTTAGAAATAGATAAGGAGAGATTATCTGTCAGGAAGTTCTTAATTTGTGAAGTTATTGCCCCTCAGTAACCCCTCAAGTTAAGATTCATATTTTAATAAAATATCCGAATAATTTTAATAGAAAAAATTTTCTAGAAGTATTGATGCTGCCACAACATCATCCATTTTATTTCTTATTTTTCTTTTTAAATTTACTTCCTTAAGCAATGTATTTGCAAGCGATGTAGTAAATCTTTCATCACTTAAAATAATTGGTAAATTTACTTTATTAACAAGTGCATCAGCAAATTTTTTAATTTTTTCAGTATAAATTGTTTCATTGCCATCTAATTTCAATGGATAGCCTATAATTATAGCATTAATGCTATTTTCTTTAATTAATAGGGTTAAGTTATCAAAATTACTGGTGATATCATTAAAAATTGTTAAAGGCGTTACAATATTAATCTCGCTAGTGTAAATAGCTAAGCCAGATTTTTTAATACCAAAATCAATTCCTAAAACTTTAAATTTATTTAGATTATTTAACTCATTTAAAAATTCACTTTTACTTTCAAATATCATATAGTAAACAAACAATATTATAAATAAGTCGTAATTATACAATGGATATAAGCAAATCTGAAGTAAAAAGAATAACTGAACTATCTAGTATTTCCTGCAGTGAAAATGAATTATTATCCTATATGAATGATTTATCAAAAATAGTAGATATATTTGACAAGCTAAAAAACGTTAATACAGATAATATAGAGCCATTGTATAATGTAAATGATGATAACCTAAGATTAAGAAAAGATGTGTACATAAAGAATAACACTAAAAAGGATATATTAAAAAATGTTCCAAAAAGTAAATATGGTTTTTATGTCGTTCCAAAAATGATTGAATGATGCTATATGCAATACCATATTTTAGTAATTGATGATGATGATGAAATAAGGCAGCTTCTTGCTAAATATCTAAATAAAAACGGCTATATTGTTAGTTTAGCTCCAAATACTATTGTTGCAGATAAGTTGTTTGAATTATTTCAATTTGATCTGGTAATTTTAGATATTTTGATGCCAAAAGAGACAGGGTTGGATTTTCTTAAACGTAAAACCTTAAAACAACCAGTTATTATGCTAACAGCTTTAGGGGATGTTGATGATAGGATAAATGGCTTAGAAAGTGGATCTGAGGATTATATTGCAAAACCTTTTGAGCCAAAAGAATTGCTAATTAGGATTGAAAAATTAATATCCAGATTTAAAAAGGATTCTTTTATTGAGAAAAAAATAAAATTTGGTCATTGTCAATTTGATTTAGAAAACAAAAATCTTTTATCTAACAATAAAATCATTCCCTTAACAACTGGTCAACGTGATTTATTAACCATTTTTGCTACAAATTTAGGAATAATCATTTCAAGAGAAGAGATAGCTAAACAACTAAATAATATAAACATCAGAACTATCGATACACAAATTACAAGGCTTAGAAGTAAAATTGAAAAAGATCCTAAATCTCCTATATCCCTGCAAACAGTAAGAAATCATGGATATGTATTATGGGGATGATTTTATATTAATTGATCTACCATTGATATGGCTTTATTACAAATAGCTGTAGAGATTAAAAATAGAGCTCTGTCGCATCTATGATGAAAGGGTATATTTTATAGATTATTGAGATATTTATTTTGTCTGATTTCTATCTTATCCTCTTTAGATAATGCCTTATTAATTGACTTTAAAGCTGATGTATTAGAGCCACTTTTGTCGATATTTACCTTTATAGGGTATTCACTGTATTTTATAGCTTTTTTAAAAAATGCTTTCGCTGCCACCTTATCCCTCTTCATCCTTAATAAAAAATCTATTGTATCTCCGTATTTATCTACAGCTCTATATAGGTACGCCCATTTCCCTTTTATCAAAATATATGTTTCATCCATCCTCCAGCTACCATTTATATGCTTTTTTCTTTTTCTAAACCTTCCTTCCAATATCGGCATAAACTTCACTATCCACCTTTGCAAAGTTGTATAGTCCATGTTAATTCCTCTCAATCTCCCTATCTCCCCTATTTTCCGGTAACTTAGTAAAATCCTTTCTTTCATACATATTGATATCATTATTATTTCTGTCGGATATTCATGTCTTTTGAAATATTTTTGTAATTTCGGTTCTATTTTTAACATTTTTCTGCCTAATTATTTGACTCACTTTATCTAATATTATCTTCTTTTTCAACTCATGCGACAAAACCCTTTATCGTGAACTTCAATATTTTAAAGTATAGGATTAAAAAACAAATTGTTGCTGAACTGCACTTTGATAATCTGCTGAACTCAGCTTCCAAAAAAACTTACATATTGCTCGTATGTTTATTATATTAAACATGATAAAGATTTGCTTGACGCTTTAGAAATGAGAAAATCAAAAAAATCTCCTTTATCAGCCGATTTACGAAATTAATACAATTGCGTCTGAAAATATGAGGGAATACCAATGGTAGACCTAATTAATCCTTTTTCATTATAAATAATAGGAAAATTATTTTTTCCATGGCCAATTTTATTTGTTTTGTACATTGGAATTTCAGAATTTTGATTTGCAAAATCGTTAATCGTAAAATTTATGTGTTCATCACTTTTAATGAATTCTCCAAATATAATAGCCTTAATATCTTCTGATTTTAGTGTTGATTTTAGATGGTAGAGCATTCTATCAACTTTATAGCCTTCCTCACCAACATCCTCTAAAAATAATATTTTATCCTTTATATTTATTTGCCAATTAGTGCCGAAACTAGTTTGAATTATTGCAAGGTTACCACCGGTTAATTCATAATTATAAAATTTATCTTTAAACTTTTTTGCTGATATGTTTAAAGATATAATATCACTAAAATAATTATTATTTACTGTGCGTCTATTATTTAATACTAGATTTAATATATGTATAAAATTATTAGCATTTTTATTACTTTTAAATAATTCTCCTAAGCAGGCTCCATGAATTGTTTTCCAGCCCCATTTTTGAGATAAAAATAAATGTAAGGCTGTAATATCACTATATCCAATAAATTTTTTCTCAATTTTGGGTTTTGTTTGTTTGTCCAAAAATTGAATTAATTTTGATGAGCCATACCCCCCATTTACACACCATATAATCAGGTTTTCTTCATCTGAATATAATGCCTTATTTAAAATCTCCAGCCTTTTTTTATCACTATTTGAATGAAAGGGATGGGAATTTTTATTTAACAAAGGCTCAATGTCGGACAGATTTATTTTGGGGATAGATTTAATTTTTTCATATTCACAATATGGATATGAGGCAGGAGAAATTGGAAGTATTTTATACTTACTGTTTAGTTCTTTCCACAATGGATGCATGCAAATTTGATCTATAAGCATAATAACAAAAATTTTATTCTAAACCTTAGTATACTATATTATTTTTGGAGCTTGATCGTATAATATTTTTTTTTAATTTACCAATGATTTTATTGATTTTTCATCTTAAATAAGTACGATGATTGTAGCTTTCGACATATATAAATTATGAAAATAAAAATCTTAAAAAAAGCCTGTTATATCAACTTAATAATTTTGATTTCATTCATTTTTTCTATCCAAATTAGTTGTATTGCTTTTTCTGAAATAAATCATAAAACACATCAAGATACTCCAAGTAATCCTTGCTATAATGCAAAATCTGATAATTGTCCAAAATGTAATTTAGAACAAGGTTATAGTTTTGGGCTAAAAATTCAAAATGCCGTTCGATCTCGAGATCTTCAGCTTTTATTTTCTTTTATAAATGGTGAATTGCAATTTGGTCATTTAAGAAAAAAGTACATAAAAAATAAAAAATTTAATGAGGTCTTTTCTGAAGATTGGAGAAAAGCAGTTTTAGATACTATGCCTTCGTGCGAACCACTAGGTTATAGAGGGTTTCTATTAGGGAATGGCAGTATATGGTACGATTATAATAGCGATAATCAGGTTTGGCACATAATAACGATAAATGGAGCAATAAATGGAGAATTACCAAATAAAAAATCTGGTAAATGGAGAATTGATGATCAAATATGAGGCACAAAATGTTTTGTATATGAATGGGATTCAGGTAAAAATTTTGAAGAATTTGCAAAAAAATATAATCTTAAAAGAGATAAAAAGCATAATGATCTAAATAATGTAGGTTTATATTTTGGGATAAAAATTCCACTGGAGGATTCTTTTGATTTTAATCATAATTATCTTTCATTAACCACTGATATAGAAGATTGTACTGTAAAAAAGTTAACCAAAGAAGGTACTTATCCATATAATTATTATTGTAATGCTTGTGAAAATGATAGCTATAGAATTGTTGATAACATTCCACAAAGATTCTGTAAACAGCTTGCTCCACACATATATGATCAATGTAAATCACTGAAATTAATATCCATACATCAAAAGGGTGGCTCTATGAGATTTGAAAATATAGGTATATACGGGCACTTTAAACTAAAAGATAATAAAAGTGTAATACTGCCATTAAAATACTTTAATTCTATAAATGATGCTAAAAATTTTATAGATGATATGATTGATAATTCAACAATTGAAAATAACGATCATCCCATAACTTCTAAAAAATAAGACTATAGTTTTTAAAACCCATTGAGGCTATAGTTTCTTCAAAGCTCATTCTATTCCTTGTAACTGTAAATTTGTTCTCATCAATTAAAATTTCAGGAGCGTATGGTCTTAAGTTATATAAACTACTCATTGAAGAACAGTATGCACCGGCTGTAAGTATTGCAAGAATATCTCCTTCTTCAGGATTTGATAACTCAATATTTTCGTTTATTATATCAGTTGATTCACAAATATTACCAACCACTTTTACTATTTCATTTATTCCCTTTAACTTGGATATATTAATTATGTGATGATATGAGGAATATAATGCAGGTCTAATAATATGATTAAACCCTGTATCTACTCCGACTATTTTTTGTTTATTATAATTTCTGATGTTAGTAATTTTTGTAAGCAAGAATGTAGATTCCGCGACCAGATACTTTCCAGGTTCAAAAATTATTTTGACATTATTAGATTCTAAGGATTTATATTTTTTATAGTGATGATTAACCACTGCTGCAAATTGAGTTAAATCAACCTCTTTATCTGTTAATTTATATCTCACTCCAAACCCACCACCTAAGTCAATAAATTTCAAACCATCTATTTGACTCGCAAGCTTAAACATAAAATCAACCATTGGTGTGAAATTTTTAGTGTCATATAGGCCTGAACCTAAATGACAATGTAATCCAATTAATTTTAAATTATTATCATTTATTATCTTTAGTGCCTCGTGAATCTGGGTGTGATATATGCCGAATTTTGAGTCTTCACCCCCAGTGATTATCTGCTTAAATTCACCATCACCAAATCCTGGATTAATTCTTATTGATATTTCAGTGCCACTATATCTTTTTGCAAAAGAGTTTAATTCTGAAATTGAGCCTAAATTTACTATGACACCAGAATTTTTTGCTTGCTCTAATTCATCTGCATCACAATTATTTCCTGTAAATAAAATTTGATTATTATCAAACCCTAGCTTTTTTGCTAAATTTATTTCAAATGGGGATATAGTCTCAATTCCATTAATTCCTGCTTCTTTGAGTACATTGATTATTGCAGGATTAAAATTAGCTTTTATGGCATAAAACAGTAAACAATTTTTATTAAATGCTTTTTGTATATTATCCACTTTCTGTTTTAAAATTGCTACGTCTGTAATAAAAACAGGAGTATTGATTTTTTCAACTATCCTAAATAATAATTCCAAGTTATTTTTAAAAAAATCTATTGATTGCATTCTTCCTCTTTTAAAAATTTCTGATGTAGTGCTTTTAATATTGTGTTTGTTTTATTTTCATCAATTAATATAGTTATGTTGTTACCAGATGCACTTACACTAATTGTATATATTTTAGTATCTAGTTCCATACATAATCTAAAAATACCGGCAAGAAGTCTTTTATCCGATGTAATTTCATTGCCAATAAAACACAATTTTGTAACGGTGTTTTTTACTTTTACTGTGGCAAAACTTTCTAAAATTTTAAGTAATTTTTTAGAGTAATCCTCACTTTTGATGGAAAAAGTGAATGAGATTTCAGATGTAGCACACACATCAATTGGTATATTATGTTCCGCCACAATTGATGTAACTCTTTTCACAAATCCAACTCCATTAATAATACTGGTATTTTCTAACGTAATAATTGTATTGCCAGGGCTTGCAACTATGCCTTTAGCATGAGGAGCATTTTTTGTAATTTTTGTTCCTTTGAATGAGTTGTCAAAAGTGTTATAAACATATACAGGTATGTTTTTTTCAACAGCAAGTACGATGGTGTCTGGATGTACTACTTTTGCACCGCTATAAGCCATTTCAGACATCACATTCATATCTAAACTTGACCAAGAAAATGCATCTTTAACAATGCGCGGATCAGCAGTCATAATTCCATTTACATCTGTCCATATTTCAACTTCATTTGCATTTAAAACCATTGCCAGTATTGAAGCAGTGTAATCACTCCCTCCTCTGCCTAATAATGTAATGTTACCATGAGTATCTTTTCCTATAAATCCTGTGACAACAGGTACTATTTTTTTGGAAAAAATTGGCTTTAATATTTTTTTTGAGGATAAATTTGTTGCTTGAAAATTAACTTTTGCCTTGAGATAGTTATTGTCGGTTCTTATAATTCTTTCTGATTCAATTCTTTGTGATCTAATACCATTTTTTTCAAGCGCCAATAACATAAGTAAAGATGAAAGTTTTTCTCCAAACGCACAAATCCTTGCCTCAGTTTTATCGGTCAAATCTCCAACCAAACTTGTGCCATAGCTTATAGCTTCAAGTTTATTAATGATTGGCTCGAATTCTTGAGTCCATAAATTTTCTGTTTTTTCATCATCTAATATTAAATTTTTAAGAATTTGTTTGTGAATATTTGATATTTCAATAACTTTTGATTTAACTAATCTTGGCTTAGTTTTCCTTGCAAGTCTGATTATTTCTATTAATTTATCTGTTATTCCTCCCACTGCAGAAACCGTGACGACAACTAAAGATTCATTAATTTTTTTCTTAATAATTTTAGCACATTCTTGAATTGATTTAGCACTTCCCATTGAGGTGCCACCAAATTTAATGGATTTTAGATGCATGAAAAAATTTATGGTGAATTTTAAAGTAATATTTATATATAAGATTAAAATATAGTTCAAGGATTTTTATTTGCAAAATAACATACATCTCACTTTATACCCCATATTACCTTGTTTTTATATAAAACATATAATTGCCAAATCTGTAAATACAAAATAGATTTCAACTTAATTGAAATCTTTAAAATTGATATTTGAAGTATAAATTTTCAGTAATTGACAATAGAGTATAGTATTGATCAAGAGTAGGAATCAGCGAAATAGGCCATTGCTAAAATTTCAAAAGGGGGTTTTTTGACAACAACTGCAGGCAAATATAGAGCTTCATGTAATTTAGAATAAAAGGGATTTTATATACTTATTTTATTAAACCTATGTTATTACTTAAATTATTTACGCTTATTTTTCGTTAAAGTCTCATTACTTAATTTAAACATCTTATTTTCAAGATTGACTTTGCCATGTATACCAAGTTTATCTCCTATTATTGCAATAAGTTTTACAAAATAATTGTTACTCTCATCTGCCATTTTCTTTTGCTTACCTGGCTTCAACCCTCCAATTGTTTCCAAATTATGCACTCTATCCATTTATTTTATCAACAATGCTTCCATGTCTCCCATCTCTTGTAATCTATTTAATGTTTCCTCAAGTGTTAGCTTTATTCACTTTCCATTTTCAAATCTCTTATTTGTCAGCCTATCCACTATTTGAGCTATCCTAGCATTAAACTCCTTCTCTATCAACTCCACTGTACACTCTGAATCCTCTACTACATCATGCAGTATCGCTGCAACTATCACATCCGTTTT
>JBGCDJ010000010.1:0-35417 GCA_045105275.1 Candidatus Midichloriaceae bacterium | reverse complement strand
GGTTGGGGTAACGACTTCGGGCGTGGCCAACTTCCATGGTGTGACGGGCGGTGTGTACAAGGCCCGGGAACGTATTCACCGCAGTATGCTGACCTGCGATTACTAGCGATTCCGCCTTCATGCAGGCGAGTTGCAGCCTGCAATCTGAACTGAGCAACGGTTTATGGGATTAGCTCACTATCGCTAGTTGGCTGCCCTTTGTCCGCTGCATTGTAGTACGTGTGTAGCCCAGGATGTAAGGGGCATGATGACTTGACGTCATCCCCACCTTCCTCCGGTTTGTCACCGGCAGTCTCCTTAAAGTGCCCAACTTAATGATGGCAACTAAGGACGAGGGTTGCGCTCGTTGCGGGACTTAACCCAACATCTCACGACACGAGCTGACGACAGCCATGCACCACCTGTCTCTACGCTCCCGAAGGCACCAACTACTTTCGTAGAAGTTCGTAGGATGTCAAACCCTGGTAAGGTTCTTCGCGTTGCATCGAATTAAACCACATACTCCACCGCTTGTGCGGGCCCCCGTCAATTCCTTTGAGTTTCACACTTGCGTGCGTACTCCCCAGGCGGGACACTTAACGCGTTTGCTTCGATACTGACCGGGTCGATACGGCCAACACCTAGTGTCCATCGTTTACAGCTAGGACTACAGGGGTATCTAATCCCTTTCGCTCCCCTAGCTTTCGTCCATCAGTGTCAGTTATGGCCCAGTAGAGCGCCTTCGCCACTGGTGTTCTTCCTAATATCTACGCATTTCCCCGCTGCACTAGGAATTCCCTCTCCCCCTACCACACTCAAGTCATACAGTTTCCATCGCCAATCCACAGTTGAGCTGCGGCCTTTAACAACAGACTTGTATAACCACCTACGGACGCTTTACGCCCAATAATTCCGGATAACGCTTGCATCCTCCGTCTTACCGCGGCTGCTGGCACGGAGTTAGCCGATGCTGATTCCTCAGGTACCGTCAGAACTTCTTCCCTGAGAAAAGAGGTTTACAACCCACAGGCCTTCCTCCCTCACGCGGCGTTGCTCCGTCAGGCTTGCGCCCATTGCGGAAAATTCCCCACTGCTGCCTCCCGTAGGAGTCTGGACCGTGTCTAAGTTCCAGTGTGGCTGATCATCCTCTCAAACCAGCTAAAGATCGCAGCCTTGGTAAGCCATTACCTTACCAACAAGCTAATCTTGCATGGGCTTATCTTGTAGCGATAAATCTTTCACCTCTCGGCAATATATGGTATTAGCTACTGTTTCCAATAGTTATTCCATACTACAAGGAAAATTCCCATGTATTACTCACCCGTTTGCCACTAATTCTATTTATGCAAGCACAAATAGAATCCGTTCGACTTGCATGTGTTAAGCACGCCACTAGCGTTCACTCTGAGCCAGGATCAAACTCTCAAGTTTGACTATTCAAGTAGTAAACTTAAATAGTTTACCACCGTCTTATAAATTCTATATTTACGATTTCAAATATTATGATTCGGTAGAGATATTTATAAACTTTTTGAGCATGAAGTCAACGACTTTTTAACACTTATTAGTACTTTTTTTTAATATCATATATAAAAGCACGTTAATATTTTAATTTTTATATCTTTTTAAATAGTTTTTCGCCTATTTCACGCCTTTAAAACAAATTAAGATTTTATAATAAATTAGCCATTTAAAATTTTTTTTATAAATTTTACACAATATTAAAATTTATTAATAAGTAGAATTTATGATTTAATATATCATATAAAATTACCTTATGATGCAATAAATTAATTTATTGGCTTTTTTCTCCTATGATTTTTTCAAAAAACAAATATAAAATAGCAAGAAATATTATATAAAAAGCTGGAGAATAATACAAATTGGTAATTCTAATTAAGTAAGAGCATATAACTGGCGAAAAACCACCAAAAATTGCAATACCAAGAGTATAACTTAATCCAACTCCACTATACCTTACTTCTGCAGCAAATTTTTTAATTGCATACGGATATGCCGGCGCACATAATCCACCAGTTAAAATAGGTAAAATTAATAAACCCAAAATAAATACTGAGTAATTAATACTATTTAAGGCTATAAATGCTGGGATAATTAATAATATTGTCAAATATGTAAAAAATATAATAAAGCTCCTTGGATTAAACTTGTTAGATATCCTCCCTAAAATTATCAAAGATATAATAAAAGCGAATATTGAGAAGGAAGAATACTTTAAAGCCTGCAGGTGTTCGATCTGAAGCTGTTTTTCTAAATACGGAGTTAGATACGCCATAATAATATATGACATAGCAGTAGTTACACCTCCTAAGGATGCTATTAGAATCATTTCTTTCCAATAACCTTTAAAAACCTTTATAATTGGGATTTTCAAAATCTTTTGCTTTTTTTGTATGTCTATAAAATCTTTTGTTTCTGGCAGTGAAAATCTTAAATACAAACCAATTAATCCAAAAAAAGACGCAATAAAAAATGGTATTCTCCAACTCAAGGAGCTATTTATTCCCAATTTATTCATTAATATACCAACGGACACAGCTAAAAAAGATCCTGAAACTATTGAGGCAATTATTATGCCACCAGCTTGCCCTCTATTAGCAATTTTGCTATGCTCAAGCATATACAATGCAGCACCAGGTCCCTCACCTCCAACAAAAAATCCTTGTGACAATCTAAGTATTAATAAAAGGATTGGAGCTGCAATTCCTATAGCTTGGTATCCTGGTAAAACAGCTATAAAAAAAGTCACAATTGACATTCCAAGTATTGTATAACTCAGGCTTTTTTTTCTACCGACTTTATCTCCGAAATGTCCAAAAAAAACTGCACCAATTGGCCTTGAAAGAAACCCTGTACCAAAAATTATAAATACCGATATGATTTGTGTAAATGAATCTAATTTTGGAAAAAAAGACTGTCCTATCTCTTTGGCAAAGATGGCAAAAAGTGTAAAACCAAAATATTCTATTAAATTTCCCAATAATGAAGTGAGAGCGATTTTGTTACTCGTCTGCATATTATAACCACCCAATTCTGTAAATTATGAATATTAGTATATATAAATTTATTTTTTGCAACCTATATTATTTATTACAACTATAGCCAAACTTGATAATATAAAACCAGGTATAATGTCAAATAGTTCAAACACACCACCAAAAGATTTCAATGAACGCCATATGACGACTGTAACTCCACCTATTATTATCCCACTTAGCGCACTAACTTTTGTCATTTTTTTCAAATAAAGAGAAAATAATATAGTTGGACCAAATGCACTACCTAAACCTGCCCAAGCTAAAGAAACTAAATCTATAATTGTGCTTTTAGGATTAGATGCATACATCATAGAGATCACTATTACTAAAAACATAATTATTCTTGCAATCCAAACTTTATTAAATTGCCCAAATATTTTTGGATATATATCTTCTGTTAAGGAACAAGCCGTAGCATGTAATTGCGCTGATATAGTGCTCATAATAGCTGATAGCACTGCAGCTAAAACAAAACCTGAAAGCCAGCCTGGAAACAATTTATCCGCTGAAAGTAAAAATATTGTCTCAGGGTTAATATTATTAACATTTTCAAATAACAGTATACCAAGCAATCCTATACAAAAAGAGCCTATTAATGATAAAATCATCCAACTCATACAAATATTTTTTGAGGCGTTGAGAGTTTTTGATTTATCTATTGCCATAAATCTCACTAAAATATGTGGTTGGCCAAAATATCCTAACCCCCAACTTAGTAAGGAAACTATCGCAATAACATCAAGATTTAAAAATGGATCAAGGTTCAGATCAAGAGCCTTGATATCACTATTATCACTGCCAATTAACATAGTTATTGGCACTAAAAGAAGTGCAAATAACATCAACGTCCCCTGCATAACATCAATTTTATTAATTGCAGTAAATCCTCCTAAAGAAGTGTATATAAAAACAAAAGCTCCACTAAAAATTAAACAATACAAATAATTATAGGGAGTGTAGGTTTCGATTAAGAAGGCTAAAGCCACCAGTGCAGATGCAATATAAATGATAAAAAATATCGCAGTTATTACTGCAACTAGGATCCTTAAAAATCCAGATTTATCATCAAATCTGTTTGATAAATAACCAGCTATGGTTACTGAATCACCATATTTCTGAGTTTTCACTCTAATTCTCCTAGCTATAAACTGCCAATTTAAATATGCGCCTATCGTCAATCCTATAGGCAACCAAATTTCAGAAATTCCATTTAAAAATACAGCCCCTGGAAGAGCCATCATTACCCACCCACTCATATCAGCAGCACCGGCACCTAATGCAGCTGTAATAGCATTCAACTTTCTACCACCTAGGGCAAAACCTTTGGAAGTTTTATTTTTTTTTGAGGAATGAATTCCAATTGCAATTATTCCTATAAAATACAAAATTACTACTAATAGCTTCATTTAATTAATTTTTTATTTTTATGACTTACCGAGAAAACTAATTCATTATACACTAAAGTGAACAAAATGATACCGTAAGATAAATTTTATGCTCAAAACAGGCCAATGTTCAATTTCAATTAAAATTATATTAATAATATACCTTACATCTTTTAGTGTTATTTCGTGTTTTGCTAAAATTAACAACAAACATGATTTTACATCTGGAGATTTTGATTATTATGTTTTTGCTCAAAGCTGGTATCCTATATTTTGCACAAGCGGACCAAAAAATGAATGTAAAAATTTGACAGAATATATGAAAAAAAATTTATCACCCCATGGCTTATGGCCAAATAAAAATTCTGTCAAAAATTTTTCAAAACACCCATCATACTGCATAAACAGTAGTGGTTGTGAAACTTATAAAAGCTGTGATGTAGATTTAAAAACAATACGCAGCTCCACTCTTAAAAAAATACAAACAATGATGCCCACGAATTTAATGAAACATGAATGGCATAAACATGGAACATGCAGCGCTTATAATCAAGACTATTATTTCAAAAATATTTTATACTTACAAACAAAATATAAAACACCCAACATCATCGCAGTGAATATTGGTAAAAATTTATCTTATAATGTGCTTTTAAAGGCTTTTGGAGGAAATCAAAAAGTTAACCTTTTATGTAAATCGATGAATAACCAACAATATTTAGAGCAAGTACACTATTTTCTTGATAAAAATCTCAAAGAAATTTCAAAAAAATATGATCAAACAAATTGCAATAAAAATATAAAAATAACTATCAAACACATCGATGAAGAAGAAAGTTAATCTCTATTTTCTTTTTTTCTAATCACCACTACTGTGTTTGCAAATTTATCATGCAACCCTTGTTTTTTTTTGGTAAAATCTGCCATAAACAACCCAACACCTAGTGTTAATAAATTAAAAATGTGCCCTATCATTCTTTTGATAGATTGCTTCATTGTTATATTGTTATAATTATCTGCATCAACTATTTTGCATCTCATAACTAACTTTCCAATAGATGCGCTCATTTTATACCAAAAAAACACGAAGTACGTCATAACGAACATTAGCATGATCAACTGCACCATTATATATCTTAAATTACTAATAGTATCTAAAAATGAACCCATAACTGATGAGAAAGTCATAGTCTTAACTTGTTCAATATTTCTATCAATATCAACCATAGAACCAGCATCAAATCCGAAAAATATCATCATTAGCAAATTCATAATCGGAGATAGCACTAACGTTATAATTACAACATCAATCCCAAATGCAATTATTTTTCTATTTAGAGAAGCATATTCATATTTTGATTTAATAGCTGAGTTTTTAGTCATTTTCTTTTTTAATTATTTTTTGATTTTGCATAAAAGGTTGTAATTCCACTGGAATGGAAATACTACCATCTTCATTTTGATAATTCTCAATAATGGCGATCATTGTCCTACCTATCGCTAAACCTGAACCATTTAGAGTATGCACATAATGATTTTTACTATCCTTAAGAGATTTATATCTAGCCTTCATTCTTCTTGCTTGAAATTCACCACAATTTGAGCAACTCGAAATCTCTCTATACCTTTTTTCATATGGCAACCAAACTTCAAGATCATAAGTTTTTTGAGAACAAAACCCAATATCTTGTGTACAAAGAAGAGATACCCTATAGGGTAACTTCAATTTTTGCAAAATAGTTTCTGCAGCACCTGTTATCCTTTCTAATTCATTTTCAGATTCTTCTGGCTTAACAATACTGATCAACTCTACTTTAGAGAATTGATGTTGTCTCATCATTCCTTTAGTATCCCTTCCTGCGCTTCCGGCTTCCGAGCGGAAACATTGGGTATACCCCACATATCTTAGTGGTAATTTACTCTCTGATGTAATTTCATCTGCTGCCATACATACGAGAGGGATTTCAGAAGTAGGTATTAATCTATACCCATTTGTAGTTTTAAATGAATCTTCCTCAAATTTTGGCAATTGTCCAGCTTTAAACATTGTCTCTTCTAGTACCAGTGCTGGAGGAAATACTTCCTCAAACCCAAACTCTTTAACATGAACATTAAGCATAAAAGTTGCAAGTGCCCTTTCCAATCTAACAAAATCTTTTCTTAATATAACAAATCTTGAGCCTGAAATTTTTGTTGCAGTCTTAAAATCCATTAATCCTAGACTTTCACCTATGTCATAATGTGAACGAACTGCAAAATCATAATGTTTTGGCTCCCCAAACTTTTTTACAACTTTATTATCCTCTTCCTTTTCACCATATGGCACACCTTCTTCAGGAATATTAGGAAGCGTAATTAAAAAGTTATCTAGCTTTTCTTGTGCCTCATTCTTCTGTTCTTCTAAAATATGTAGCTTATGCTTAATATCATAGCCCCTTTCCTTTAATATTTTAAATTTTTCATCTTCATGATGAATAGAAGACATTTGCTTAGCAATCTCTTTCCTCTCATGTTGCAAATCTTGAATTTTAGATTTATTTTCTCGCACAATATTATCAATAAATAATATTTCCTCAGAACATGGATGAATACCTCTATCCTTCATTCCCTTATCAAATAACTTGCTGTTTTCTCTTATAAATTTAATATCATGCATGTTTATTTTATTCTTTTACATAAAAATATAGAAATTTCATATAACAACACTAGTGGTAAAGCAAGTATCACTTGGCTAATTACATCTGGTGGTGTAAGTATAGCAGCTAAAATAAAAATTAAAACTACTGCGTATCTTCTAAATTTTTTTAATTGCAGGTAGTTAATTATCTTTAATTTCGTTAACATCACCAATAATATTGGCAATTGAAATGCCAATCCAAACCCTATAAATAATTCTACAACCAGATCTACATATTCACTTACCTTTGCCTCCAATATAATTGGAATGCCATTTTTAGGGGTAATATTTTGAAAACTTATAAAAAATTTCCATGTTATTGGCATTACAACAAAATATACCAATAGCACTCCTATCAAAAATAATACAGGAGGAAAGAAAATATAAGGCAGAATGGTTTTTTTTTCATCTTTATATAATCCAGGTTCTAGAAATTTATAAAGCTGATAGAAAAAAATTGGCGAACATAAAAAGAAACTTGAAATAAAAGAGATTTTTAATTCGGTCATAAAACCCTCAGTTAACTTAGTGTATATAAAGTGAAAATTTCCATAATCTCCTGAAAGTCTGTAAAGTGGCTTTGAAAGGAAATGAAATATATCCCAACTAAACTGAAAAGTTATAATCGAAATAATTATTAATGAAAGCACAACTTTCATTAAACAAGATTTAAACTCCAAAAAATGCTCCGCAAGAGTAAATCTCTCTAATTTATGTTTGCTATTTTTTGGCATTTATATACAAATATTAATTCAATGATTGTATACAAATAGTCTACAAAATCAAAAAAATTCTACTCTGCGCCTTAATAATTTTATAAATTGCTACTTTAAAGTCTCCAATAACACGAGACTTAGTAATTATGAATTTGAATCCAATAAATCTCTAGCCTTCTAACAAATTTAGTTTCTATATATTTATAATTCAGAATGCCCAAAATCGAAATGACCTTGATTCATATCAAAAATAAATGCTGTCTTTTCGACAAAATCAATACAATTATCTGATTCATGCCAGCCCTTATGCTGCATTTTTTTATTGCCCCAAGATGCACATTCTTTAAATTTTTCATCTTCACATTTAAATCTTTCTGGGTGAAATGAATTTTTTCCTATTAATTCAACATAATTTTCACAAGTTAATTCCTTTCCACCAAACCCTATAAATAAATCTTTTTGATATGGATGATCCTTTTTTGTAGTTAGAAAAGCTTTAGTAAAACCATCATCTGCTTTGCAAATATTAGCCATATTGCTTATAGCACCAGAAATGCTACCTTTCTTATCCAAAAATTTATCTGCAATAAATACACCAGAAAATTCATAAACATTATTTTTAGTGAAATAAGAAGATATATTAGATAAAAAAGCTTCAATTTTATTTAAAGCATCATTAACAAAAGGGATGCTGATATACTCATAAATCGTTCTATCTGATACAGTTGGGCTTGATCCAGTGAGCCCAATATTGAATAATGCAGCTGGTTCATCATCTATAGTGATAACCCTTGCTAATTTACAATCACTTTCAATACTATTATCACCTCTATTTCCCCATAATTTTAACTTTCCTTCTATACCTTTTTCACAATGATTGCCATTTCCATAACTTTTGCATGAAATTGGATTATTTGTAGAGTCAAAAATTTGCTCAAGAAGTTCTTTTGAATCCTGATTATTTTTGATAATTTTTATTACTGTAGTCATAACACACACCTGTAAAATAAAACAATATTGTAAATTATTATTACACAATTTTCAATTTTTAATTATCTCATAGCCATCTTTTGTGTCGACAATTTTATATCCAAGCCCCTCTATTTTCATCCTAATTTTATCAGCCTCTTCCCATTTTTTATTTACCTTTAGTTCTTTTCTCTCCTCTGCAAGCTTTATAATTTCTGAAGTTAATTGAATTTCTCCAGACTTCTCTTCAAGGTTAAGACCTAAAAAATTACAACAATTAAGTAAGTCTATAGCATAATTTTCATCGCCTTCTAGAGCTTTGCTTGATAATTGATGAATAAAGGAAAGTGCAAGTGGTGTGTTTAAATCATCCGCTATATTTGACAAAAACTCCCCTGGTATCTTCCTTGAATTTACATCAAGTTTTTCATTATATTTTTGAATAGATTTTTGAAACTTAGATATGCTTTTCTGTGAATCTTCTAATGCTTTTTTATTAAAATCAAGTGGTCTTTTATAATGTGATGTTAGGTAAAAATACCTCAATGCCGCTCCACTTATCCCACTATCTAACAACTCCTTAACAGTTATAAAATTTTTAAGACTTTTGCTCATCTTATCACCTTCTACTGTCAAAAATCCATTATGAACCCAATATTTTGCAAATTTATTATTCTTTGATTCACATATACTTTGAGCTATCTCATTTTCATGATGAGGAAAAACTAAATCAACGCCTCCTCCATGAATATCAAAATTATCACCCAAATATTTTTTACTCATAACAGAGCACTCAATGTGCCAACCTGGTCTACCATCACCCCATGGACTTGAAAAATACATTTGTTCATGTTGTTTTTTTGGCTTCCATAATACAAAATCCATTGGATTTTTCTTTAACTCTGAAATCTCAATTCTTGCACCTATATCTTGATCATCAATTTTCCTTTTTGAAAGTTTCCCGTAATCGGCGTAACTATCAATATCAAAATACACATGACTCTCATTAACATAAGCATGCCCTATGTCTATAAGCCTTGTAATCATAGATATCATATCAGGAATATTTTCTGTAGCCTTAGGCTCTTGATTTGGAATTAGGCAATTTAAATGCCCTAAATCCTCATGATAATATTTTGTAATTCTTGCTGTTAATGACTCAACGCTCTCATTATTTTTATTTGCAGAATCAATAATTTTATCATCAACATCAGTGATATTTCTTACGTAAGTAACCTTAGGATATAAATTTCTCAATAACCTAAATAAAAGATCAAATACCACAGATGACCTAGCATTACCAATATGTGGTCTGTCATAAACTGTAGGACCACATACGTACATCTTAACATTGCTTGTATCAATAGGTACAAACTCTTCTTTTTTACCAGATAGAGTGTTTGTTAAAAAAATCTTCAAGTTAAAAATTATAAATGAATAGGTTTAAAATATGTAGCAAGAGAGGCCTCTTTTATTGCTTCATTTAGTGTTGGATGAGGATTACAAACCCTTGCTAAATCTTCTGATGCTGCTTTAAATTCCATAGCAACAGCTACTTCAGCAATTAATTCTCCTGCAGCATCACCGATAATATGAGCACCTAAAACCTGATCAGATTTTTTACAGGCAATAATCTTAACAAAACCATCAGTTTCACCAGATGTCCTAGCCCTACTATTGGCAAGAAATGGAAATTTACCAATTTTGTATTCAACATTATTCTTTTTCAATTCATCTTCAGTTTTACCAACAGTAGCAATTTCTGGATGTGTATAAACTACACTCGGTATTGCGTCATAATTGACATGCCCATATTGCCCATCAATAATTTCAGCAACAACAACGCCTTCATCAGATGCTTTATGTGCAAGCATTGGCCCGGCAATAACATCTCCAATTGCATAAATATTTGGAATGTTTGTCCTCAGTTGTCCATTTACCACCACTCTGCCTATTTCATCCAATTCCACACCTACTTTATCTACACCCAGTGATTCCGTATTTGGCTTTCTACCAACAGCAACTAGAACAACATCGCAGTCTATTTTTTCTGAATTATCGCCAGATACTGATGTAACCTCAACTTCCACCTTATCATTATTAATTTGTGCCGATGTTACTTTGGAGGAAAGCTTAAAAATTAAGCCCTGCTTTTCAAATATTCTCTTTGCTTCTTTTCTTACATCGTTGTCAAAGCCAGATAAAATATTATCTGCAAATTCTATAACTTCGACATCTGCACCAAGTCTTGACCATACTGAACCCAGCTCAAGTCCGATTACTCCTGCTCCTATCACAATCATCTTCTGAGGAACCTTTTTAAGAGATAATGCACCATCTGAGGTAACTATTCTCTCTTCGTCAATTTGGATATTTGGCAAAGCAACCGGAACAGAACCTGTTGCAATTATTATATTATCTGCTTCTAATAATTTGTTTTCACCATTATTTAAATCCACCGATACTTTATTATTTGATTCAAATTTTCCAAGCCCATAAAAATAATCAATTTTATTCTTTTTGAATAAACCAGCTATACCTTGCCCCAAACCAGAAACTGTTGAATCCTTAGTTTCCATTATTTTATCCAATGAGAAGCTAATATTTTCGCACTCGATTCCTCTTGAAGCAAAGTTATGTTTTGCATCATGATATTTATGAGTTGTATTTAACAATGATTTCGATGGAATACACCCCACATTCAAACATGTACCACCTAGAAATTCTTTATTGTCTATACATGCAACCTTTTTACCAAGTTGAGCAGCCTTGATAGCAGCAACATACCCACCAGGTCCACCACCTATAACTAAAACATCATACTTTTCCATAATATAAAACCTTAAATAATTGATTATAATCCAAACAGAAGTTTCTCAGGAGTTTCTACCATTTCTTTGATCCTCCTTAAAAATGTAACCGCCTCACCTCCATCTATGATTCTATGATCATAGGAAAGAGCTATATACATCATCGGACGTATAACAACTTCGCCAGAAACAGCAACAGGCCTCTGTACAATATTATGCATACCAAGTATCCCAGATTGAGGTGGATTAATTATTGGAGTGGATAATAAAGAACCATAGATCCCACCATTTGTGATACTAAATGTTCCACCTTGCATATCACTCATTGCAAGCTTACCTTCTCTTGCCTTTTTACCAAGACCTACAATATTTTTTTCAATCTCTGCATGGTTCATCTTATCAGCATTTTTAACAACTGGAACAACAAGCCCTTGCTCTGTCCCTACGGCAACGCCAATATTGTAATAATTTTTATAAACTAAATAATCTCCGTCTATTTCAGCGTTAACAGCTGGTATTTCTTTTAAGGCAGCAACTGTAGCCTTAACAAAAAATGACATAAATCCAAGTTTTACCCCATATTTTTCTTTAAATGCATCTTGATAATCTTTTCTGCATTTCATAACTACTGACATATCTACCTCATTAAAGGTTGATAATATTGCAGCCGTATTTTGAGACTCTTTGAGTCTTTTAGCAATTGTTTTTCTCAATCTAGTCATTTTTATTCTTTCCTCAGATTGCTCTTGAGGATGAGAAATTGCTGCAGCTTCAATTTGAGGATTTGAAATTGCAGATAGTACATCACCTTTGGTAACACGCCCATCTTTCCCTGTAGTATTTGCTATATTCTGCAAATTATTCTCTGAAGCAATTTTACTAGCAGCTGGAGAAAAAATTTGATCATTGCTAACTTGTGGCTGAATATGTTGTGCTTCGCTAACATCCTTAGAGCCCTCATCTAAATCTGCCTGAATATTCTCTTGCACTTGGGTAACTTCGCCTTCTTCTAGAAAGCCTAAAGTATCACCTACCGCTACTACATCTCCTTCATTAAATTTTATATCACTAATAGTCCCTGATGCAGGTGCATTCACTTCTAGTGTTATCTTATCAGTTTCCAGCTCTATTAAAAGCTCATCAACTCTAATTTGCTCTCCAACTTTTTTATGCCATTTTGCTATGGTAGCTTCTGTAACTGATTCTCCTAGCGATGGAACTATAATATTAATTGCCATAATTTTTAACTCCTATTATTCAAATGCTTTTTTCAAAAACTTACTTAATTCTTCGAGATGTAATTTCGTATATCCTGCTGCAGGAGATGCGGATTCATCTCTACCAACATATTCCACATCTAATTGACTGCCAAGCTCTTTTAAAACTTCTTCAAATTTTGGCTTAATATAATGCCAGGCTCCCATATTTTTATGCTCTTCTTGACACCAAACAATCTGCTTTGCGCTTTTATATTTATCTAATTGCCCTAATATCTCTTTTTTAGGATATGGATAAATCTCTTCTAATCTAACAAGAGCTACACTATTTTTTTCCTGTTTTTCTCTTTCTTCAAATAAATCATAATACACCTTGCCACTACAAAATATCACCTTCTCAACTTTATCAACTTCCTTAAAATCGTCCTCTATTAATGATTTGAACGATGTCCCTTCAGCAAAATCTGCTAATTTTGAAACTGCCAATTTATGTCTTAGCAATGATTTTGGGGTCATAACTATTAAAGGATTTCTATAGTTTCTCAAAGCTTGCCTTCTAAGTAAATGAAAAATTGACGCAGGTGTTGTGCAATTTGCAATAGTAATATTATTGTTTGCACTAAGCTGTAAAAATCTTTCAAGTCTTGCAGAGCTATGCTCTGGTCCCTGACCTTCGTAACCATGTGGTAAAAGTAAAACAAGTCCACTCATCCTTAACCATTTAGCTTTACCAGAAACTAAATATTGATCAATAACCATCTGAGCACTATTTGCAAAATCACCAAATTGAGCTTCCCAAATAACCAATGTATTAGGGATGGAATAGCTATAACCATATTCAAAACCCATAACCGCCAATTCAGATAAAATGCTGTTATGAATCTCAATATTTCCACCTTGATCATTTCCTAAGTTATTTAATGGGATATATTTCCGCTCGCTCTCCTGATCAACTAAAACCGCATGACGATGTGAAAACGTGCCTCTTTCAACATCTTCACCAGTAAATCTGATATCACAACCATCTTTTAGTAATGATGCATATGCTAATGTCTCTCCCATTCCCCAATCTATACCCTCACCAGTATCAAGCATTTGTTTTCTACCATTCAGCAATCTTTCTATTTTTTTATTTAATTTAAAATCTTCAGGTATACTTGTTAATGGATCGCTCAAATTTTTCAATTCTTCAGATTTTACACCGCTAACTACATGACTGTTATTATCAGTTAAAAATTCATCAAAACCTTCCCAATTATTTTTAAGCCAGTCAGCTTCTTGAGGTTTATAACTATCTGATAATTCAAACTCATCATTTAAAAATTCTTTGAATTCTTTTTTATTTTTCTGAATTAAATCCTTATTGATATTTCCTTTATCTAATAATTTTGAAAAATAAACCTCTGAAGGACTTTTATGTTTATGAATAACATTATACATCTTAGGTTGGGTGAACATCGGCTCATCACCTTCGTTATGCCCATATTTTCTGTAACACACTATATCAACAAATACATCTTTTTTAAATTTAGAGCGGTATTTTGCAGCAATCCTACTAACATATGCAATAGCTTCAGGATCATCTCCATTAACATGAAAAATAGGTGCACTGATCATTTTAGCTATATCTGTACAATATCTTGAAGATCTGCCATCTGAAGCATTTGTAGTAAATCCAATTTGATTATTCGTTATTATGTGTATAGTTCCACCTATATCATATGCCTTTGTCCCGGCTAAAGCCAAAGATTCCATTACTGAACCTTGCCCACTAAAAGCAGCATCTCCATGAAGCAAAATCCCCATAACTTTACTTCTATCCTTATCATTAATGAAATCTTGTTTAGCTCTTACCCTTCCCAAAACCACAGAATTTACCACCTCTAGGTGAGATGGATTAGGTGTAAGTGTCAAATGCACATCTTTTCCATCAATTTGAATATCTGAAGATGACCCTACATGATACTTAACATCACCTGGTAAATTAAGATTATCAGGTATAAACACCCCTCCTTTAAATTCGGAAAAAACAACATGATAGGGTTTTTTCATAACCTTTGTCAAAATACTTAGCCTACCTCTATGAGCCATTCCAAAAATTATTTCTTCAATATTATTTTTAGCTGATATCTGGATAATTTCCTCAATTGCCGTAACTGTTCCTTCGCCGCCCTCTATTGAAAAACGCTTAGCTCCTGGGAATTTTGTATGGAGATACTCTTCGAACATCCCAATTTTTACCAAACTATCTAAAATTTCAAATTCTTTCTCTTTACCAAGATTTACAATACCTGCATCATTTTCAATTTCGGTCCTCAACCATTCCCTTTCTTGCAAATCCTCCATATGAACAAACTCTGTTGCAAATCTTCCGCTATAAGTATTTATAAGGTTTTGATAAAGCTTTTTTAGTGGCATTTCATTTTGTCCAAAAGCTCCACCCACATACACTTGCTGTTCTAACTCCTCCTCTTTAATTCCATAATTTTTATAATCTAACTCTTTGGGGAAACTTTTATCACTTAAATTTAGAGGGTCTAACTTTACCGCTGTATGCCCATATGATCTAAAGACCTCTATTAACTTACCTATTTTTAATGAAAGATCGTTAACGTTATTTGGACTAGCTTTTTCTTTTTTAACATTATTACTTGCTTTATCTTGATAACTTATAATTTTATTACCTTTTTTCTTCCAACTTGGTCCTGAAAAAAAACTTTTAAAATCATCATTATTTTCCTCTAATTCAGCAAAATACTCCTTCCAACTTTCATCAACTGAATCTGGATTTTTCAGATACTCATTATATAGCTCCTCTATAAACAAAGCATTTTGAGAGAAAAAAGAAGAATTTGAATTATTATTCATTAATCGCAACCAAATTATCAAAATTTAATTAAGTATTACTCCTATAGCCCTTAAAAATCAAGCCCGAATTTCTGCTATAAATTTTATTTATACCCTCCATTATTCCAATGTACTAATATCTGTTTTTTTCTACAATCACTAAATATTATAAATAAAAGTTTTATTTAATTGAAATTAAAACTGTAAGTATGATTTTTCCAATGCTAATTGAAATTTCATTTCAATTGAACTAATATTTATTTCAAATGAACTAAAACTGCAATTGACATATTGATACTATTTGTGTACCATATATGGAGTTTGTTATGGGGTGCCTTTGAGTACATCTCTTCTCATATTTTCTTCCTAACAATTTTATCTATGTCATTGTGCTTGAAGGTAACCCACCATTAAACTTCCTAATTGGAAGTTGCTATTGGTCCTCAAAACATCTTAGTAACTACTAAAAATACTATCATGATCATTAAGATCGCTGGTATTTCATTAAATATTCTAAAATATTTTTCACTTTTTTGATTTTTATCATTAGCAAAATCTTTAACATATTTCGCCATTAAATGATGCGTATATATTAAGCCAACTACGAGTAGCAATTTTACATGTAACCAAATATTGCCTTTAAATCCCACTATATAGATTAAAATCAAGCCCGTCACCAGGCTTGATAAAAAAGCTGGCCACATAATAAATCTTAATAATTTCTTCTCCATTATTTTAAATAATTTATCTGCTTCAGAATCTTTTTTCGTCTTTGTATGATATACAAAAATTCTTGGGAGATATAATAATCCAGCCATCCAAGCTATAATGGAAATTATATGAAATGCCTTTATAAATAAATAACTCTCAAATATTATGTTTTGTATTTGCTCCATAAAAATTTAATAACCTTTTATTAATTTAATCAACCAATTATACGATACTGATAGAGTTTTAACCTTGCCACCTTCTTTAATTACTAGCAATTTATTTTAATGACTATTTTTTCTCAAATAACTCTCTAATGCGGAAACATCCACAGCAGTCTTAGTATTTGCTAAGGTCCCAGAATTTGTTATATTTATCGTTATAGGGTTACTATTACTAACAGGAATAAATGAAAATTTAGAATTGGCATTTAAGGAATTATCTGAAAAAGAGTATATTAAATTCAGCAATCCAGTTAGCCTCTCATTAGTTAATTTTAGATTTATCATTTCAGCAATAGAATTTTTTATGTTTATTGTGCCACTAACATTATCAAATTGCGTTTCTCCGTATTGAGAATAATAATTTAACCTTTTCAATTTATAATCAAGATTCGTCTGCAACTGCGGTATATCAGCTAATTCAACAAGACCTAATCCATTATATTGGATATTCTTACCTTCGACATTAATGCTACCAGTTAAATTTTGTCTTATTTCTGTAAAATTAATTCCTTTCGATAAAAAAACTCCAGATGCACTCATATAACCAGAATTATTATCATAATTTATCAATTTATTTAATAATAAACTCGGATTGATATTTCCTAATCCAAGCCCTAATTGCATTGAGTATATTGGTCGTAATGTAGAAATATTTCCATTGGCTTTAACCTCTCCGTTAAAAGCTTCTGCACTTATATTGTTAAAATTAATTCCTTGATTTTTAACATCACCAGTCATTGCAAAATTATCAAACTCTAAATTTTTAAAGTACAACTTATCTATATTAAAGCGAAAATTACCATCAAAATTTCTAAGACTATAAAAATTTATATCACTAATTTTTTCTTTATTTTTTCCAACCTTTGAAAGTTCCCTTCTATATCTTGTGCTAAATTTTTCTTGAGAAGGCAATAATAAATATAAAAATTTATCATGCAGTTCTGTAAAATTAAAATCAGCCTCTAGTAACGGTTTTATACCAGGCAAATTAAGAATAAAATGCCCCGAATATCTTCCAAATTTATGCTGAATATTTACGTGATCTACTTTTAATCTATCTTTGCTAATATCTAAATTCACATGCGTATCATTAAAAAGTTGTTTTTTAAAGATTAATTTATCTACTTCTAAAGTAAGATTTTTAAATCCTTTTTGAGTACGTAAAAAATTTAAATTATTTGTATTTTGAGCAAATTTTTCTCCTGAATTATCAAAGTCACTTTTGTAAAGAATATACATCATATCATCAAATTTGTCATCGAAGTTTAAATCATCTAAATTCAAGCTGTCAGCTGATATTTTGGTATACAACTGCAGCTTATTTTTACCAGGATAATTTAAAGCTAAAATATTAGATATGAGCTGCGTGTTTTTTGAAGCAACCTGCGCATGATATAATTGCAATATATATGGCATTAACACAACCTCAGACTTTAGTAAAATTGGAGAATTATTAATTTGCTTTGAAATTTTATTATCATATTGCCACTCAATTAAATCCTTTGGACTCTCACTTGTAAAAAGTAAGTGCCCTCTAAAAATAGGTACAGTTGAATTACTTATAATGCCATTCGTAATAAATTTAGTATTGCCTGGAAATAACATACTTAAATTATTTACTAAAATTTTTTGATTTTTAGTTGTAATAGAAGGCCAAGAACTAAATTCTAATTTAAAATTATTAATAGATTTATCATTTAAAATAATTTTATTAATATTTATATTTGCCGAAGAAGTGATAAACGTAGAGAATCTAAATTCTCGTCGTTTAGTTAAAAAATCCAATACATCCATTGAATTGAATTCTATTTTAGAACTTTTATCATCTTTACTATAATATTTTAAAAACAATTGATCTAAATTTAACTCCTCAATTAAAAGATTTAAATCCAATATTTTAGATTTTCGATAATAATTTGCCTCTCCCTTAATATTATTAATACCCTCAGAATCTGTCATAAAATTATTTATTCTTAAACATTCTCTATTAAATTCAACATCTGCTTGAATTTTTTTAAAATTCTGCTTATTAACAAATTGTTTTAAATCTGAAAAACTACTCTCTACTTTATTGTGAAAATGTATATTAGCAGTCCCTATTAACTTATCTGATTTTGCATCTCTGTCTAATTTCGTATAAAAATGCAGTAAATTATGTTGCAAAGATATAACTATATTATCTGGACTTAAATCTTTATCTAAATCATTTGATTCAATAAAAAGGGAATATTGCTCCTTATTTTCTAAAAATGTTGAATTTAAATCCAAATGGTAATTATTTTTATTACGGAATGTGAGATTTAATTTTTCTATTTTTCTTTTAACAAGGGCACTGTCTTTGTCAATAAACTCTAGCTCTGCATTTCTTAAAAAAATTTTCGTAGAATCAGTACCAGATTTCAATAAAAATTTTTGAAGCATTTCATAATACTCCTGATTTTCTAAATCTAGCATTTTAATTTTTGCGTTATAAAGAGAGGTATTATATAAATCCAACAACTCCTCTTTGTTGAAAATTTTCAATAAATTAATTTTTACTTGAACTTTTGGTATGATAATTTCAGTCACCCCATCATCATGAGAATATTTAATATTAGTTATTGAAACCTTAGGAAAAGGAAGAATTTTTATCTTTATTTCTCCATTCAATTTAAAATTTATAGAATAATTTTGACTAAAGTAGTTTTGAATTTGTGGAAATAAAAAATCAAAATTCCATTGTATTAAAATAATATGCAATCCCAGCAATAAAGTTGCAACTATTGAAAAAAATTTTAATAGTTTTTTAATGATTTTAAACAAAATTTTAAATTCTAAATATAAGACTAATAGTTATATTAAATAATATTCTCCCCATTTGTCTAGTGAAATGAATAAATAATAACAGTTTATTGATTTAACAAAGTATTATTGATATATACATATTAATACATTAGGATAGGAGTGTAGCTCAACTGGTAGAGCGCCGGTCTCCAAAACCGGAGGTTGGGGGTTCGAGACCTCTCGCTCCTGCCATTTATTAGATAAATCATTTTTATTAATATGACTGTAGATTTTGGATTTCAAAAAGTAAAAGAAGAAGAAAAAGAGACTATGGTACAAGGTGTCTTTTCCAAAGTTGCAGATAAATATGATATAATGAATGATATGATGAGCTTTGGCTTGCACAGAAAGTGGAAAGATATTTTTATTAATGAAATTGACAGTTATGCAAACATGACACTGTTAGATTTAGCTGGTGGAACTGGAGATATAGCAAAAAGATTTATAGATAAAGGTGGGAAAAATGCTATCGCTTCTGATTTAAATAAGGAAATGCTAGACAAAGGCAAGGGTTGTATTGGTAAAAAAATAAACAAAAGGCACATCAAAGACATTAAATGGATTCATTGCAGTGCAGAAAGTATTCCATATGAAGATAATAGCTTTGATTATTGCACAATTTCCTTTGGTATTAGGAATGTTACACATGTAGAAAATGTTTTAAAGGAAGCCTTAAGAGTATTAAAACCAGGTGGTAAATTTTTGTGTTTAGAGTTTTCAAAAGTTGATAATATCACAATTTCTAAACTTTATGATTTTTATTCCTTTCAAATAATTCCGAAAGTTGGATCATTAATCGCCAATTCAAAAGATTCGTATCAATATTTAGTGGAAAGCATTAAGCAATTTCACAATCCACAAGAACTAGAAATGATGATGAAAGATATTGGGTATTTTTCTGTTAATTTTAAAAAACTTTTTTTTGGCGTCGTCGCTATCCATAGCGGATATAAAATATAGGACTTTGTCGCAAACATGAATTGAAAAGTGGTGAAATACAAATAAGATTGTAAAAATGGAATTAAAACTATGATTATGTTTATAAAAAACCAACTCAACTTTATCAACAAACCTTTCAACCTTCATTCATTGGATTTACTCTATCTAAAAATATTATTTTAGCTTAATTTTATATTCAATACCTCTTTGCAATAGAGCTGTTGGCTGTTTCATGATTTGCTTCTAGACTATTGCTAATTTTCGCAGTAATCCAAACCAGTCTAATTTCATGTAATTCTATTTTTTATGTTAACTCCTTTTTTAATAAAGTTAAGTAATTAATAGTTTTTCCAAAAAAATACCCAGAAAATAATCCGCTCATACTAACTTCAAATACCTGTAAATCTCGGTAAAGAGCTGTTTGTGTCGCACTTATATATCCAAAAATTTCACAACAAAAAAAAATATTAGAACTATAAGTGTCCAGTAGGTACCAGGTAATTTAAGATACATATTTCCTTTTATATTTTTTATTTTTTGCATGGATGAACATTTAAAAAGGATTATAAAAAGAGGCAGATAAAATACCCTATCCATACGGAAAGTGTGCCATCCATAAATATCTTATATTTCAAACCAGAAAGAATCACTGGAATAATAAATAGGTTTGGTATGTAAACTGATCTAGGTTTAATCGCACTAATGCCTATAAAAATCAAATATCGCAAAACAACCCAAAGACATGGTGGTGCACTGGATATAACCTTAACTATTGACAATAGTAAATTTTGATCAGTTATTACCTTGCTATTTAAAAATGCTATTAGCTAGTGAATTAAAGTGACAACAGCTACTCTAATTCATATTACTGTTCATGCTCCCATAAAATTCTCGAGGTGTCAAAAAAGTTTTAAGAAATTTAAAAGTTAATTAAAGTCTTTCAGGAAAAGCAAATTGTCTTAATAACGCGGCTGCAAAATATTGCTTTCACACCAGAAATAACTTTGCAAAAGTTTTGCTTGAGGAGATGTTGCTAATTCTATGATATTTGAGTTCATTGAAGCCTACTATAATTTTAATAGAAGGCATTCTTTTTTAAATTATTACTCACTAATAATTTTAAGATATTACACTGTAAAAAGTTGCTTAGTTTTCCATACATGTTTGAGGATTCACTTCAAATGGTAATTTTATATTATCAATAAGGAAATCGAAGAAGCCACCCTTAGATACAAAAGGATTATCGATAACAAATTCAATGCTCAATATTTTTAGGCAGCTAAATAAAGTAAAATGATCATTACTTATTTTAAATAAAAAAATTTTGGAAATGCTAAAAATAATCTACATTGCTAAAAAGTACGAAAATAATTAGGAGCGCTAAGCTGCAATAAAGTTGATTTTATATAACAATAGCTTCACAAAATTTAATCAAATAAGGATTGACCAAGTGCCTTGCAACTGAAGACCTTATATCCCGCATTCACTCAATTGATCTTAATTTTATGCCTAATATAAATAGATTAAGCAACAAATTGAATGACTGCTATAGGAGCGCAATCTCCTTTTCTATAACCAGCTTTAATAACTCTGGTATAACCACCATTCCTTTCTTTAAATCTAGGCGATAATACATTAAGAATTTTATCTGTTTCTTTCAGGCTCCCACCTAATTTTGAAATTAACTTTCTTCTAGAATTAAGTGAATTATCTTTACCTGCAGTTATCAATTTTTCAACCACACTTCGTAAGCTTTTCGCTTTTGGTAGTGTAGTTGTTATTTGCTCACAATTTATCAAGGATTTGCATAAGTTTCTTAATAAACTCGTTCTATGAGCAGTTCTTCTAGAAAACTTTCTTTTATTTCTTTTGTGTATCATATCAAAAATACATTAATTATTTTCACCAAGGTAATCTTCAATCAGCTCCTCTATATTTTCAGGAGGCCAATTTTCAATTTCCATACCAAATTTTAAGCTCATTTCCACAAGCAACTCTTTAATTTCATTCAAAGATTTTTTACCAAAATTTGGCGTTTTTAACATCTGAGCTTCAGTTTTTACAACTAAATCACCAATATATACTATATTATCATTTTTTAAACAATTTTGTGAACGAACAGATAATTCTAGGTCACTCACTTTTTTAAGTAGATTTATATCAAATGGGATTTTTTTCTCCTTAGGTTTTTCAACCTCTTCTACTTCTTTGAAATTTATAAATACCTGTAATTGTTCTTGAAAGATTTTAGCCGCAAGTGCAAGCGCAAGATCAGCTTTAATAGATCCATTAGTTTCAACTTTTAAAGCTAATTTATCATATTCAGTTTTAGAACCAACCCTACTGTTAGAAATCTTAAATGAACATTTAGCAACCGGCGAAAATATTGAATCTATCGCAATAAAGTCATTTCCATAATCTAATTCACTATGCTCACTTGCAACTTTATAACCCTTGCCAGAAGTTATTATAAACTCCATATTTAATTTTATATCCTTAGTGGCATTACAAATCACTAAATCTGGATTCACAATCTCAAAATCATCTATGGTATCAATCATACCTGCAGTAATTGGTCCTTTTTTTGATGCATTTAAAGTGAATTTTTTATTACTAAATCCCGCATTACCCTTAATAATAACTGATTTGAGATTTAAAATGATTTCAACTACATCCTCTTTGACATTTTCAATGGTTGAATATTCATGCTCCACACCTGATATCTTAACAGCACAAATTGCAGTACCTTGCAATGATGATAGCAATATTCTTCTTAAAGAATTACCTAAAGTAATACCAAAGCCTTTCTCAAGAGGCTCAATATGAAATATAGAAGAATTCTCTTCAACCTCTTCAATACTGTAATTCGCTGGTTTAATCAAACTAACCCAATTTAATGATATATTAGCCTTCTGTATCTCTTCGTGCATCTATAATACCTATTAATTAATACTTAAACTCTTCTTTTCTTAGGCGGTCTAACACCATTGTGCGGAATTGGAGTGATGTCCTTTATCGTAGTGACATTAAGTCCTGAAGATATTAAACCTCTAACCGCAGAATCTCTGCCATTCCCAGGACCTTGAATCTTCACTAAAATTGTTTTCATACCAAATTCTGTCGCCTTTTTTGCAGCAACTTCAGCTGTAACTTGTGCAGCATATGGAGTTGATTTACGAGATCCTTTAAATCCGTTGCACCCCGCAGAAGACCAAGCAATAACAGCACCTTGTATGTCAGAAATAGTAACTATCGTGTTATTAAACGTTGCAGAAATATGTGCAATCCCAATAATAACGCTTCTTTTCTTCTTGTTAGTTGTTTTTTTATTCATACTCAGTACTTTTATCTTCTTTAGTTATTGTTATTTAGTTACCTTTTTCTTTCCAGCTATTGCAACAGCTTTACCTCTTCTTGTACGTGCATTTGTGTGAGTTCTCTGCCCTCTTGCAGGTAATTTTCTTATATGCCTAATCCCTCTATACGCCTTCATATCAATTAGGTTTTTGACATTTAAAGATACTTCCATCCTTAAATCACCTTCTACAGAATATGAAGAATCAATTGCTTCTCTTATTCTTCTAACTTCATCATCAGATAATTTTGAAACCGGCATACTTCTATCTATATTGGCTTTTTCGCATATCTGCTTAGATCTATGTACACCTATTCCATATATATATGTCAGTGCTATACCGACTTTTTTAGCTGTTGGAATATTAACGCCTGCTATACGTGCCACGAAAACCTCTTTGCAATAAATTTTGTAGTTTAATGCTAAGGATTCTATATAATTTAATCATTAAGTCAAGTGCCTAAGTAAATTTATTTATGACATAGAGGGTACTGAAAGATGTTATAGCCATAATTATTTTCAAAATTGAATATTTTTAAGTTATATTATAAAAATTTATTACAAATTCAAACGTGCAGAACATATAATTAATATATATTTTCTTCGCTATATCTCATCTATATCCGAATTTTCAAACAGTTTTTCTAAAGAAATTATCATTTCGCCTAAATCAAGCTCCTTATTATTTTCCCCTCTCTCAAAGTTAGTATTGCTATCATCTTTTCTTTTCTCAAGTTCATTACAAGGACCATGTAGATATTGAAAATCACTCCCATTATTATTTTTAGGCATTTTTGAATAAACAACATAACCTCCATACTCAAGGTTTAATGTTTTTTTTCCGTATATTTCCAGTAATTAGTCCTTATTTCACAATCTCCATTATTATTAAAAGATATAATAAATGTTTTGCTGGTTGATTTAGTCACTTTCGTTTTTTCTTGATCAAGCTTCCTAAACTTATGAAAAAGTGGCGTATTATACTCTCTAAAAGTACTTGCTTCAGATTTGTTGTCAAAAAGTTGTTTTTTTGGCGCATTGATTGCACTCTCTCTCATCTTAATATTATTTCTTGGGGTAATTGCCGCAGTGCTTACTTCAGATTTTCCATCATCTTCGCTTGCCTTGATTAAATTCAACTTAATCTTAATATTATCGATAGGAGTTGTATTTCCCAGGCTTTCTGTTTTTAAAACTTCCTCTTCCTCCTTCACAGTATTATTCCCCTTTTTCTCTTTATCTGATTTTGGTGCAAACCTATTAAAAACACCTTGAACAATCCAATCAGAAGAATTATTGTATATATAATCATATGTTAGAGCTATGCTGCTATAATATGATGTATCACCTTCTATTTTTTCTTTATTCTCTTGATCTGAATCTTCAGGAAATTCAATATTGTAATTACTAATATTTGTAAAAAACCCATTTGTGACATTATTTCCACCCGCTGTTTGCTGATTTGTAGAATCAATACCTCCAATCTGCCGCATACCATCTTCATTTACAATGCTTTCTTCCTTATTTTCTACTTCTGCACTATTATCTAAAAATGTATCGATACCCGAAATATTATAGATTAGCCTGCCAATACCATTACCTTGATACGCCGAATAATATTCATAAATAAAGTCAAATGACACAGTTGATAGCATCTCATGATCATTATCCATAAAAAAACTGTTTACATATAACGCATTAATAAGTTTTTGAAAAAATGGCTGTCTTACAACATTAAGCCCTAAATTTGCGATAAAAATTGTGTAAATATGCTTTTTAGGATCATACTCTGCTTTACCACTATAAGGCATTGCTAAAATAGCAGGTCCTCCTGGAGGTTGTGGAGGGATTCCACCTCCATCTTCACCACTTCCATCGTCTCCATTTAAATGGAAATTTATATTCAAATCATCATCAATTGAACAAAACGACATTATATTTTTGTTGTTTTCCTTTAATTTTTCATCATCCTGAATTTCTTCATCATTATCAGGAAGATTCTTCATCATAAAATCTTTCAACTTTTTCCCAATTAACTCATGATAATTGTTCGGATATAGATCAATTTCCTCATAAGACAAAGCTTCTTTGACTAACTTAATTTGAACAATATTTTCACTACTTCTTATCTGATTATAATGTTTATACAAAACTAAAGTCGTACTCTCCGTAGTTTTCTGAATATGTGATACGGGTTTTGGCAATTCTATCAATATAGAATTTTTCAACTCACTCCCCCCAATTTAACTTACATTGCTTCACACCTTGATATGGAACTAAATACTCAGTCATTCTAGAATCAGTAATATTTTTAACTTTGCTATCTATAACTTTATATTCAAAAGCCCTTTCAACGGCATTAGGTTTTTTATCTAATTGATTTTTTTGTATAAATTCATCAAGTTTCCGAGCAATTTCATCTATTCTTTTGCTCTGCTTCAATTTCTCTATTTTTTGTCTTTCCCCTAAAACAAAATCAACTTTTTTAATAATTTTTTTAACTTTCTTCTGAATATTACTTCATCATCTAGAATTATAGGTTTTGATGAAGGGGACTTATCTTCAAAGTGTACATCTTGCTCAACTATAAATTCCCTATTAATTGTAGGCTTTGCTATAATATCTACAATATCAAATTTACTCTTACCTTCATCTTTATAATTCAATAATGAAAAACTTGAATTAACAATTTTTACGTTATTTTTATCATCCTGAGCATTGATACAAGCAATTTTAAACTCATGATCTTCAAAAGCTTTTTCAAAAATATAATTGAGATTAACTAGCTGTAATTCAATAAAATTTAATTTGGGTTTATTTATTAAATAATTAATTGCATCTTGCTGTATAAATTGAAAATCAAAATTCTGATTATTCTTAAAAGCACTGATTATACGAATAACTTGGTTATAGTTTGTACAACAATCTATTCGAGCCAAACTGCTCAGGTCAAATGACCTATAAAAATTTATTAAACATTTAGTATGCGTCATTCATCCTTCCTAACATTGATAAATTTACATATCCCCTAACTCACCAATAAGTAATATTGTACAATAATTTTGTCTTTTTGTAAATGATCCTCAGAATTAAGATATGTATAATAACCTGGCGTTAGATTTTATACATAGCAATTATAAAAATTTCCGATGAATCTTTATAGCTAGCTTCAGGCTTAAAAAAGTGCACTTCTTTAAAATGCAGCCTCAATTTATTGAAAAAGACTTTTGTTTTATTCCCCTCAAATAGCTTTATAACAAGTGACCCCTTTTTATCTAAAAAATTTTCAGAAAATAAAAACACTGATTCTGCTAAATTCATAATATTAGTGTGATTCATACTCCTAGTGCCACTTGTATTTGGCGCCATATCACTGCAAATCAAATTCAGTTTATTTCCTAATAACATCTGATCCAATTCGTCCCATACCTCACTTGATGTAAAATCTCCTTCAATAGTTTTGATGTTTTCTATTGCCTCAATATCTTTTAAGTCAACCCCGATGAGAGTACTATTCGCTTTACTAAATCTACTAATGTACTGAAGCCATGATCCTGGTGCAGCACCTATATCTAAAATAAATTTCGCTCCTTTTAGGATTTTAAATTTTTGATTTATAGCATCAAGCTTATACGCAGCTCGTGAACGAAAATTATTCTGCTTAGCTAATTTGCTAAATCTATCATTAGCATTTCTACCTACCCATTTAGTAGATGATTGTGTGGCTTTTGCTCTAATATTTTTTTTCAAATTACCTTGCTCTTAACAAATTTTTCATGAATTAACGTAGAGATAAAATCATTTAAACCAATCCTTCTTTCTTTTCTTAGCCTTTCTGATTTTAAAATAGAGATCAATTTTTCCATACTTTGGTCAATATCTCTATTGATAATAATGTAGTCATATTCGTGCCAATGACTAATCTCCTCATCAGATCGCAACATTCTTTGTTCTATTATTTGCGGCTTATCTTGATTTCTTAATTCTAATCTCTCTAATAACTCTTTTTTAGATGGTGGTAACAAAAAAACACTAGTTACATCAGCTCTTGCAATTGCTGATAATTGTCTATGACCCTGCCAATCTATATCAAATAAAACATCCTCACCTTTATCCAATTTTTCAAGAACTTGTTTTTTAGGTGTGCCATAAAACTCTCCGAAAATTTCTGCATATTCTAAAAATTCATCATTTTCAATTTGCTTTTTAAACTCTTCACAACTTATAAAATAATAATGAACACCTTCTACCTCATTTGGTCTTTTTTTTCTAGTTGTGCATGATATTGATAAAGAAATGTGACTATCATTCTCTAAAATATAATTTGCTAACGTAGTTTTGCCAGTCCCTGATGGTGCTGACAAAATAAACATCAAGCCCCGTCTTTTAATATTAATCACTAGAAATAAATTTTAAATTTTAAATTAGCCTGCACTATAGCAATTTTTTAATTTTGTTTCAATTTTATCAACAATTATTTTTTCAACATCAGTACCATATAAATTCTTAATGGCAACGAGTCCCGTTGGAGATGTAACATTTATCTCAATTAATTTCTCATCAATTATATCAATTCCCACTAAGAACAAATTTTTATCCTTCAAAAATTTCCCTACCTCATTACATAATTTTTGCTCTTCTTGAGTCAAAGAAGTTTTATATGATTTACCTCCTACTATCATATTAACTCTGAATTCCCCCTGCCTTGCTTTTCTGTTAATAACTCCTAAGACTTCCCCATCTAAAAACATAACTCTCTTATCACCAAAATCCCTTATATTTGGCAAATATTCCTGCAACATTACATACCCTTGTTCTTCCACTATAGCTTCTATGGCGTTTTCTGTATTTTGAGCATTATATTCTATTTTTATAACTCCTTGACCTGCGCAGTCATAAAGTGGCTTCAATATTACAACATTATACTTCTCTATAAAATATTTTATTTCGTTAATATTTGAAGATACCATAGTATCAGGTATGTGATCTTTAAAATTCAAAATACTCAATTTTTCTGTCACATCTCTTATTGATTTTGGATTATTCAATATTAGAGTGTGCTTTAGGGTTTCAATTAAATATGTGATAGTTAAATATTGTTGATTGAAAGGCGGTATTTGCCTAATAAAAACAACATCGAAATTTTCAAGCAACACTTTTTCTGAATTTAACTCAGTGATATTTTGGCCTTCATAATCTATTTGAAAATACTTCCCATTTGCATACAACTTATCATTTTCAAAAATTAAACTTTGAGGTAAAAAATAAAATAATTCATATCCTCTAATTTGCAATTCATTAGTTATTAGCAATGTAGAATCTGATGTAAAATCTAAATTTTTTATCGGGTCAATGAGAAAAGCTACAGATTTTTTTTGTTTCATTATCATAAAATACTTATTTAAAATTTAATATGCTGCTTTAATCCTAAAATCATTATACTAGACAGAAGTGAAACGTTTATATTAAGATAATACCCATAAATATCACCTATCCAAGAATTTATACAAAGTATGTAATTTTAGTTGAAATGGCAATGAAAAAGTGTTGCAAATGAAATTGTGCGGTCAAAGCAAATCTTTTATTAACCGCCATCCATTGGCCTCATAGGTCCTATTTGATCCGCTCCGAAAGTCGTATCTAGGTCATTAACCACACCTAGATCATCAATGTTGACATCTGGATCATTAACCACATTTAGATCACCAATGTCGTTATAAATTATGTTATAGATTACGTCATAATCATGGCTGATAATATTATTATGAATTGTGTCATCATATAAAGGGTAATCTGTGTTAATTGCACACTCACCTACGTATTGGGAAATGTTTATGTCCTGTTCATCTTTAGATGCTGGAGAACTATGAGTATCAGTCGGATCTTCTCCATGTTTAAGAAATAGAATCATAAGAGAAATGATTTCCAGATAAACAGATGTCTTGTCAAAAGTTACATAATCATCTTTCATAACTAATAACCAAATTATATTTTATACAAAATATATTACTACGAAAAAATATTTTTGTAAAAATGTTTATATTTTCCTTAACTTTTAAAACTTTTTTTGAGCTCATCAACCTTTAATTTATACTCATTACCTTTAAATATATAATTTCCAGCAATTGCGAGATTTGCACCATTTTTTGCACATTTTTTTAATGTATCAGGATTAATTCCTCCATCAACACCTATATCAATATCTGCCATTTTACTGGTCATTATACTAAGATTATGAATTTTTTTTAATTGACTACTCAAAAACTTTTGACCACCAAAACCTGGATTAACCGTCATTACAAGTATTTCATCAAGCTTTTCATATATGTATTCTAATACAGATTCATGAGTAGAAGGTATAATAGAGATGCCAACTTTTACTCCCTTATCCTTAATATAATCAACCAGCCTATCGCAGTGAATTACTGTTTCTTGATGAAAGATTATCATATCACTTCCCGCTTCAATAAATTCATCAATGTATTTTTCTGGATTGTTAATCATCAAATGAGTTTTTAGCGGAATTGTGCTTTCTTTTTTTATAGCTTTAACAATATCAGGTCCAAAACTAATATTTGGAACAAAATGACCATCCATTATATCCAAATGAATTGAATCAGCTCCAGAATCAGATATACTTTTTATTTCCTCTCTGAGTATTGCAAAATTGGCAGCAAGAATTGATGCGGATATTTTATTTTTTTTCATGTTATCATTTATATGTTTTGCACTTGCTAATTATTTACCATATATTGATGAAATATTAGCATAATTTTTAATATTTTATAGATAAATATGAATAATAGTTGGCTGTATAGTATTCAAAATGTTACGGAATTGACAGCGATTGCATGTTATAATTGGATCGGCAAAGGAGATAATCTCTCTGCAGATAAAGCAGCAGTTGATGTTATGAGACAAGAGTTAAATAAGCTGCCCATGAATGGTAAGATTTCAATAGGTGAAGGGGAGAGAGACAAGGCTCCGATGCTATATATTGGAGAAGAATTAGGAAAAGGCGGTGAAAAGATTGATATTGCTGTTGACCCGCTTGAAGGAACGACTATATGTGCAAGAGCAGATTCTGGTTCTATGGCAGTTATCGCAATAAGTTCTGAGAACTCTTTTTTATGTGCACCAGATTTATATATGCAGAAGATAGCTATTGGTGCAGAGTATCCCAAAAACATTATTGATATTAATAACAGTGCTAAAGAAAATATACTGAGTTTAGCAAAATATAAAAAGTGTAATCCTAGTGACATAGTAGTAATGATGCTAGATAGAGAAAGACATCAAAGCATAATTGAAGAAATCAGAACTGTTGGCTCCAAAATTCAATTAATTGGTGATGGTGATATTTCTGCTGTTATAGCTGCCACCGTCCCTGATAATGATGTTGATATATATATCGGAACAGGTGGTGCTCCTGAGGGCGTTTTAGCAGCCTCAGCATTAAAGTGCATAGGAGGTAGAATGCAAGGAAAATTGCTATTTAAAAATGATGAACAGATAGTTAGAGCTAAAGGAATGGGAGTTACTAATATAAATCAAGTTTATGAAGTGGATGATTTGGTAAAAAAAGATGTTATTTTCGCTGCAACTGGAGTAACAGACGGATTATTGGTGACTGGTGTGAAAAAATATTGTAATAAATTTACCACAGAAACTTTGCTATTAAATTCTGCTCAAAAAATGTCATACAACGTTAAAGCAACTAGGTATTAATTTTTTATGATAGAAATTAATGATATAGGAATAATAATTTCTGCCAAACCATTTCAGGAAAAATTTTTAATTGTACAATGTTTTTCAGAAAATAACGGTATTATTTCAGGACTTATCAGAATAAATAAAAAGAAAAATGAAACTATATCTGGAAATATAGTTTTACTTAACTGGAAAGCTAGACTTAATGAACAATTAGGATATTTAAAAATTGAGCTTATACATTCAATTTTTTCAGAAATTATGTTTGAAAGCAGTAAAATATCGATATTAAATTCAACAATATCAATGATAAAAGTCGCTTTAAAGGACGGAGATGTAAATAAAACAACCTTCATTGAAACAAAAGGCTTATTACATACTCTCTGCGACAATGATAATCTTAATGAAAATTATAAAGCATATATTAATTTTGAAGCTAAATTACTAAATTGCTCAGGATATGCGTTAGATTGGTCAAAATGCGCGGTAACTAATTCTGTCGACAATTTAAAATATATCTCACCAAATACAGGAAATGCGGTTACTGCAGAGGTGGGTGAAAAATATAAAGATAAATTGTTTAAATTGCCAAGATTTTTCATTAATAATAATATAGAAATTTGCAACCAAGACATAATTTCAGCATTAAATCTAATAGGATATTTTATAGAAAAATTTATTTTTATACCAAATTACATTAAATATCCGGAGGCTAGGTTGCTTTTAATACAAAATATAAAAAAAATCTAAATTAAAAAAAATAAAGAGGAATTATTACGCTGTATTTAATTCCATAAATTAATTGATTGTTTAAATCACCTAAGATAAGTTTTAATTTTATACAATTTGAATTTATGAATATCGGAAAATTACAATTATTTGATATATTAATAATAGGTGGCTATCTGCTCGCTTGTTTAATAATTGGGCTCTATAAGTCAACTAAGGTTAAGGGCATCAAAGATTATGCCATTGGAGATAAAAATTTTTCAACCTTAGTCATCATTTCCACCATATTTACAACCTTTATGAGTGCCAACCAAATCATTGGCAAAACTGAACAAATTTATAAATTGGGCTTAGTATTTGGAGCAGCAATACTATTCATTCCTCTTAACTGGATAATAGTAAAAAATATTTATGCAAAAAATATTGACAGATTTGATGGGTGTATATCGATGTCTTAAATAATGGAAAAACTATATGGAAATTGCGGCAGTATTGCATCAAGTATCATTATTATTATTACTGCGGTAGGGATTCTATCAGTACAGGTGACAGCAGTAGCTTATTTATTTCAATATTTTCTAGATTTATCATATGCTCAAGGAGTAATAATAGGAGTTGGTATATTGACTCTTTACTCTGCCTTAGGTGGCGTAAGAGCTGTCGCGTTAACGGATGTATTTCAATTTTTAATTTTCTTTTTAATACTTCCTATCGCTTGTGGGTATGCATATTTTAAGGCAGGTGGTTATAAAAACATTATAACTTCATTGCCAGAATCGCACTTTACATTATACAATAATGGTTCCCTATTACTATTTTTCAGTTATGTATTTTTTATTGCAACGCCAGCAATTCATGCTCCATATGCACAAAGATTATTAATGGCAAAAAATAAAAAACAATTAACAGATTCGTATAATATACTTATTGTTACATCTTTATTTTTTGCATGCATAGTATTTACTTTGGGTTTTTGTATACGCACAATTTACCCAGATATAGAAGCTAAAATGGCTCTATATCATTTTGTTGGAGGTTTGCCCCCTATTTTTATTGGTATAATGATTGTAGGCATTCTCGCAGTAATAATGTCAACCGCAGATTCTTGGCTGAATTCTTTAAGTATTGTAGTTTCGCATGATATTGTAAAAAAAATATACCCAAAAATTGATGGAAAAACAGAACTATTGATTGCAAGAATTGCAACATTTTTATGTGCTTTATTAGCGGTAATTATATCACTTTCAAGTGGAGCTATATTCAAATTGATAATATTTTTTCAAGCTTTCTATTATGCAACTGTTTTAGTACCTTTTACAGCAGGATTTCTAAAATTTAAAACCAATGACAAATCATTTTTAGCAAGTGTTTTAGGTGGAATCATTTGCACTGTAATAACAGAGTACTACACTGGTGAATTTGGGGTAATAAGTTTAATTTTTGGAGTAATTGGAAGTACAATTGCACTGTTTGGCGCACATTATTTTCAAATAAAAATTGGGATACTAAAACAAGAAACACCTTTGCATCTTGATTCTAAACTTCCGCTTAAAACTAAAATAAAGCAATTTCTTAATAATTTCATAAACATAAAGAAGAACGTACAAAATAGTAAATTAACCTATTACATTTTTGGTTTATTTAGCATGGGATTAAATATACCGCTACTTATTTTAGGATTCTCTCCATTTAATGACGCAATTAATTCGATTGCACAAACGCTACATTTTGCAAATCTTCTTCTTGCTATATTATTAATTTCTTATGAATTTTTTACTAAAGATAAATATCCAGTTTTTTTGTGGAATATAGTGTTGTTCTTCGCACTTTCTTTAACAGGATTTTATTTTTTTATAGCAAGTGATTTTGATGCGATATGGGGTATCAATTATTTTATATCAATAATAGCGTTATTTTTATTAATAAACTCATATCATGCGTTAATATTTACTGCCTTATCAATTATACTGGTTGCTACTTTTTTCAAAGTTACCTTCATGTATAAAATTTATTTACTTCAATTAAATCCTCACATTAACAATACGTTTCTTTCAACTTACTCAACTTTATTATTATGTATTGTGATTATATACATTCTTTTTCAAAAATTTAGGGAAGATAAAGTAAAGCAATATGCATTGGAAATTTTAGCACGCTCAATAGCTCATGATGTCACTACTCCCCTTAGCATTGGGTTAATAGAAGTACAATTAATAAGAGATGCTTTAAAATCAAAAGATTTTAATAAAATTGAAGATCATATTGATAATTTAGAAAAAAGTAATACTAAGGCTATACAAGACATCGATATAATGCTGAGTGCCACAAAAATTCAAAGCAATAATTTACCATCTGATTGGGGGCAATACTCATTGATACAATGTGTAAATGAATCGTTAAATGAGTATAAAATGACAGAAAAGCAAAAAGATCGAATCTCTTTTCTTAATCACAAAGAATCTGCCAGAGATTTTTTTTTTATTGGCTCCAATACATTATTAAAGCATGTGTTGTTTAATTTAATCAAAAATGCATTTAAGTATGCGGGAAACACAGCAAAAATAGAATTATTTATCAAAAATAATAATTTACACATCAAAGATAATGGGTGCGGGTTAAATAATGATATTATTAATCATCTATTTGAACGATACATTACTACTCATGGATATGGAATTGGTTTAAATTTTTGTAAGCAAGCGATGATTAAAATGAATGGAGATATCAAATATAATGCAAATTTTACTGATGGCACAGAATTTATCATTATTTGTAATCAAGAATAGAAATATTGACTCTGTTGCATCTATTGAAAATTATGGCTTTGTTGCAAACAGTATAAGGAAGTTGTGTAAAAGAGAAAATAAAGGGAAGAAGAAATGAAAGAAACAAAGTTTGTAGATGCAGGAGCAGATCTTAAAAATCGGCATTTCACTGGAGAAGTTATTATAGGATGTATGAGGTGGTATCTAAAATAGCCAATAAGCTATCGCAACCTAGAGGAAATGATGAAAGAACGTGGAGTGGAAGTGGATTATACAACAATATATAGGTGGGTTCAAAAATATGCACCAGAATTTCATAAAAGAATTAAATGGTATGGCCAATGTTCCAGCAATAGTTGGAGAATTGACGAGACCTATGTTAAGGTAAAAGGAAAATGGAAATATCTATATCGAACAATCAATAAATATGGCAAAACAATAGATTTTATCTTGATGCATAAACGGAATACAGCTGCAGCTAAGAGATTTCTGAAGAAAGCGCTTA
>JBGCDJ010000009.1:0-48329 GCA_045105275.1 Candidatus Midichloriaceae bacterium | reverse complement strand
TCTGATTTCTGGCTGATTACCTACGTTACCTACTATTATTACTTTGTTAACGCTTCCTGCCATAATTAATTATTTATTAGATTTATGTTAATTGCAGAAGTTTTGCCTTGCTTTTCTTCTATATCAAATTCTATTTTTTGATTGTCGTCTAGACTTTCAAGTCCTGCTGTATTCAAAGCAGATATATGTATAAATACATCTTTTGATCCATTATCTGGAGCTACAAACCCATACCCTTTAGTTGAGTTGAACCATTTTACCGCACCTGTTGTTTTCATAATATTTTTTTTAAATAATAAGTTAAATGTTTTTGTTAAAATTTTCATTGTTTTTTTTGCTTATACTAATCACTTTTTCTAACGCCTAACAGTTGTAGTAAAAAGACAAAGAAATTTAATCTTTTTAAAATCATGCGCCGTAAGCAGTGTAAAGACTATCATACCTATTATAAAAATAATAAATTGCATAGCCACATTTTGCATAAATATATACTTAGTTTCCTTTTGATTTATTTCTAACTACTTTAAAGTAATAAAATACTAAAATGCTAAATCCAATTAATGCAAATATCAATAATTCAGTTTTATCTGCGTATAATTCAGGTACAATTGACTTAGTTGCATAATTTATCGTTGTATCTGTCGTTGTTTTTGTTATGTTTCTGATATTTTCAAGAAGCTCTAACTTATCCATACTATATTATTTTAATATAATTATTTTTCATTATAACATATTGCCAGCAACTAAACTAATCTTTTCAAAGTTTAATCCCAATTTAACAGTCTTTGCCTTTTTTAAAACATATTTGCGTGATCTTCTTGTTTTTTTGATTTGCTCAATTTTATCTGTGCCATCTTGATATGAATTGCAAGATTCAATAACCATATTTCCCAACTTATTATCTTTGCCACCATTCCAGCAACTGCTAGCGGGTGGAAATAAAAAGGATGATCTCCTGTTTTTCGCATCTGTGTACCATGCCACTTCTTAGCAAATGTAATCGCCTTTTCTATCAGCTTCATTTTCAGCTTCACGCTATCTCTTTTGCTTATTACCTCTAATTTGCTCAGCAAATCTGTACTATATACACATTTATTACTATATTGTTCATATTCTTTATCCAATTCGTAATGAAAGTCTTCCTCATCTAATGCAGTATCCTTGTTCTTTGGTTCATCGGGGTAGTTATCATAAGAACCTCTATCTTTTTCTAGCTTTGTCAGATAGTTCAGTGCCCATAAAAAGCCCAGCGCTACTGGTATATATAATGTGCAAATTCCATAATGACCAAACCACTTTGTTAGTGGAATCAACCCATAAGATGAAATTGCATATTCAGAAGCACTTGATATTCCAAAGGTGGTGGCAACTCTTGTGAATCTCATAGATGCAGGAAAATGTTTTAACCATATAAACTGCGTTAATAAGGTGAGATAGGGCTGGAATATAAATTGCACATTGTAAAAAATATATAACTAGCTCTCCATTCAATAACACCATTTCATTTAGACAGTAAGGTATATATAATGCTGTAGCTACACCCACTAAAACGCTTATTTTTATTATTTTGATAGGGTAAATTTTGCCACATAAATATGTCATCAAGGCAGAGCTTAGTATTGAGTATACAGAGACTTTCAAATTATGAGTTACCACCTCCTCGGGTAGCATCCCTAAATTGCTTTTCATAAAATGACTTAAATATATATAAGTACAATAAAAACAAATGGGTGCTAATATAACGTTAAAAAATAACCCTACCAAAGCCTTTTTATTTATCTTTTCCTTTACAACGTATCTTTGATCAAGCTTGTTTAAAATTTTCATTCTAGATTGATAATTAGCAAATTCTGGAGTTTCCCTTAAATTTGTTCTTGCTACCATTCCAACCACTGCCACCCCCGCATTAATAAAAAATGCCACTCTCCAATTAAAATTTGAATTAAGCACAAGTGATGCCACACCTAGGGCAAATAATCCCCCAACTCTTGATGCTGTATCTTCTATACCACCAGCTATGTACTTATGTGGTGACTGTAAAGTCTCAGCTAAATAAACGCATGCTCCAATTATTTCACCTAAGGATGAAAAGCCTTGTAGCATTCTGCATAAAAGTATCACAACTGTTGCCCATATCCCAACCTCTTCATAAGTTGGAAACAATCCCATTGTTAAGCAAGTTCCTGCCATTATAAAAGTTGTGATAAATATAGTGGCTTTTCTACCAATGGCATCTCTCATTCTTCCAATAACATAACCTCCAACAGGTCTAAGTACAAATGTCATGCAAAAAGCAGTTACAGCAAGCAACTTAGCCATCATAGGGTCTGTTTTTGGAAAGAACAACTCATTTAGGAGTACAGAAAGATGCACATATAACATCAAATCAAAATATTCTAATAGTGTGCCAAATAAAAGTAGCGCAATCGCCTCTTTCTGTTGCCTTGTGAGCTTTGTAGCCATGATTGTATTTCCCAATAACAATTTTATGGCCCGAGTTTACAACTGCTTTTTGTTGAGTCAAGTTTTTTATAGATTCTAAGGTTAAATATCTTTATAAAAATTATAAATTTTTTGAATATCAAGCCACATTGTTTTCTTTTGTGAAGGTTGTCTTAAAAGGTAGGATGGGTGAAATATTACAAATGTGTCAATGGGATCTTTTAAGTAGCTGTTTGTATATTTAAAGGTTTTATTTCTAAGTTGCCCCATTGGTGTTTTTAGTCCTAATAATGATTCCACAGCTGTGCTGCCAACTAATATAATAATTTTTGGATTTACAAGTGCAACATGCTTCTCAACAAATGGTCTGCAAACATCTATCTCAGATGATGTGGGTCTTCTATTTGCAGGAGGGCGCCAAAATATGGTGTTAGTTATATAACAGCTCGTTCTATCTATTTTAATTGCTGCAAGAATATTGTCTAATAATTTTCCACTTTGTCCACAAAACGGTATTCCATGCTTATCTTCATTAGCTCCTGGAGCTTCGCCAATTAACATTATATCTGATTTGGAATTGCCATCGCCAAAAACAGTATTGATGGCGTATTTTTTAATATCTAGCTTATCAAATTTCTCAACAATATCTCTCAACTCTTCAATCGTAGTGCACTTATCCGCAAAATTTCTAGCTATATCTTTAATATTTGAGCTATTTAAATTTACATTTTCTTTAAATTCTTTTTTGACAGATTTTTGTTGAATTTTTGATCTATCTTGAGGAGTTTCATTTATAAAATAGTCTGCACCTAATTCTTGATACCATTGTAATAAATTTTTTTTGGATGAATTCATATATAATTTTGCTCAATAATATTGACTTTATTCGGTATTTAAGTTAGAGAATAGTCTTCAAATATATATATACTGGTAAAAAATGTCTACAAAAAGAACTTTTCAGCCTAGCAATATAAAACGCAAAAGAAGACATGGTTTTAGAGCTAGAATGGCAACAGTAGGTGGTAGAAGGATAATAAATAATAGAAGAGCCAAAGGTAGAAAGGAATTGTCCGCATAATTTAAGCTTTTTTGGGTTAAGTTATTGGACTTAAAAAAAACAAAAATAACCAAAAATTCTGCATATAAAGAATTATTTATCAATTCAGACAAAACAGTTGGGAAATATTTTGTAATACTTTATAAAAGTGCTGAGATTGAAGATGACGAGCTAGTGAATTTTAAATTTGGTATAACAGCTAGTAAGAAAATTGGAAATGCAGTCAAAAGAAATTGGTGCAAGAGAGTGATTAGAATCTTGATAGGTCAACTTGACTTGACAGATTTGACAATAAATTTGTATATCAATGTGATTGCAAGAAAATTTATGATTAAAGAGAATTTTTCAATATTAAAAGATGATTTTAACTATTCTATAAAAAAAATAGTAAGGTATGAAAAAAAATCTAAATAAATTAGTTGGTATATTTTTTTTCATATTGGTATCATTATATCAAAATTTGATGTCGCCATTTATGAGTCCTTCATGTAGATTTTACCCTAGTTGTTCTAGTTACGCAAAAGAGGCTTTAAAAAAATTTGGTTTTAAGGGTGTATTTTTAACATTAAAAAGACTTTTAAAATGTAATCCTTGTTTTCAAGGGGGGCACGATCCAGTACCTAGTAAAATAATTAAAAAGGAAAGACATGAGTAATAATTTAAGGACAATTTTAGCAGCAGTTTTATCAATGGTAATCTTGATATTGTGGCAGAACTATTTTTCTAAACCTGAATCTTCAAGTAATACTAAAGATAATAGCGTTATAAATAAAGAAAGGACAATTGATGAATTTAAATTTGATGATATAGGAGATTTTGAAAATAAAGCTTTGGATCGCCCAATTATTGATAAACCTAAAGGTGGAAAAGTCAAATTTAATAATAATATGATAAGTGGTTCAATCAATTTGCTTGGTGCGAGAATTGATGATTTAATTTTGCTCGAATATAAGCAAACAGTAAAAAAGGGTAGTAAGGATGTTGTTTTGTTATCTCCAGCTGGAACAAAGGAAGTTTACTATACTGAATTTGGTTGGTTATCAAATGATAGAAATATAGAATTACCAAATAATAAATCAATTTGGCATGCAGATAAAGAAACTCTTAATCCACATGATAAGGTGACTTTATCATGGAAAAATAGAGGAGGTGCACAATTTTTTATTGTAATTAGCCTAGATGAAAATTACATGTTTACAGTAGAGCAAAAAGTAATTGGGATACAAAATAGTGTAATAAAATCCTATGCAGCAATAAGTAGAGGTATTTATGGAAATGGTAAAAGCGAAATGCTTATACATGAAGGTGGAATAGGGGTATTTGATAATAAATTGAAGGAAGTTACGTTTGAAGATTTAGATGAAAAAAAATTAAATTTTTCTGACTCAGATAATGGTTGGTTTGGATTTTCGGATAAATATTGGTTAACTGCAATCATTCCTGAAAACTCATCTATCTCAACAAAATTTTTAGGCTATAGCACGAATGAAGGAAATAGATATCAAGCAGATGCTATTATCAATCCTAACGATTCTGGTAATAATTACAGTAGATTACATTTTTTTGCTGGAGCCAAAAAATTAAAGCTTTTGGATTATTATGAGAAAAAATACAATATAAAATTATTTGATAGAGCTGTAGATTTTGGTGTACTTTATTTTATTACTAAACCAATTTTTATTGCATTGAACTTTTTTCACTCTTTGGTTGAAAATTTTGGTATAGCAATTATTTTACTTACTATATTCATAAAGATATTATTATTCCCACTTGCATACAAAGGTTTCAAAGGGATGAATAAACTCAAAGAGCTTCAGCCTGAAATGACTAGGTTGAAGAAATTATGTGATGGTGATAGCGCAAAATTCCAAAAATCAATTGTGGAGCTTTACAAAAAAGAAAAAGTAAATCCAATGTCGGGTTGTTTACCAATTCTTTTGCAAATGCCGATATTTTTTGCTCTTTATAAAGTATTGTATGTCACTTTGGAAATGAGGCATGCTAAGTTTTATTTATGGATAAAAGATTTATCTGCTACAGATCCAACAAACTTTTTTACTTTATTTAGTTTGATACCTTGGGATCCTCCAAGTTTTCTTCATGTTGGTGTTTTGCCAATAATAATGGCTCTTACGTTGTATTTTCAACAGATGCTAAATCCGCAACCTACCGATCCAACGCAGGCAAAAGTTATGAAATTTTTACCTTTAATATTTTTGTTCATGTTTGCATCATTTCCATCAGGTCTTGTATTATATTGGTCATGTAGTAATATTCTTTCTATTACACAACAAGTATTAATTAAAAGAATAACAAAGTAGTGCAGCTAAAAAAGAAAGATAAAGTCGTAGTAGCTATGTCAGGTGGAGTTGATAGCTCTACTGTCGCAGCAATACTTAATGACCAAGGTTATGAAGTGATAGGTGTGACTTTGCAACTATATGATGTTGGTGAAATGGCAGCAAAAAAGGGAGCTTGTTGTGCGGGACAAGATATATATGATGCAAAAATGGCAGCAGATAAAATTGGTATACCGCATTATGTATTAAATTATGAAAGTCTCTTTAGTAAGAAGGTTATAGAGGATTTTGCTGAAAGCTACATACAAGGTGAAACTCCGATACCATGTATAAAATGTAATCAAAAGGTTAAGTTCGAAGATTTATATGAAATGGCTAAAAATCTAGGAGCAAAAGCATTAGCTACAGGACATTATGTTAGAAAGGTCAATGTTGACAATGAAAATTTGCTTCTTAAAGGAGTTGATTCTAACAAAGATCAAAGCTACTTTCTTTTTACAACAACCAATGAGCAACTTGATTTTTTAGAATTTCCGCTAGGGGGTCTTACTAAAGAAGAGACAAGAAAACTTGCAAAAAAATACGAATTAAATATATCGGATAAACCTGAAAGTCAGGATATTTGTTTTGTTCCAAATGGGAATTATTCAGAAATAATTAAAAAACTCAAGCCGGAATCCTATATGCAAGGTGATATTGTAAATCTAGACGGAGAAGTTTTGGGTAAGCATGATGGTGTTGTAAATTTTACTATTGGACAACGTAGGAGGATAGGGGTTTCAAATGATAAGCCGTTGTATGTAATAAAAATTGATCCAAAAAACAATAGAGTTATCGTCGGTGAAAAAGAGGATTTAAAATCTATAAGATTGAAAATTAAAGAATTAAATTGGTTATCCAATAATGAGTGCTTAAAAGACAATATAAAATGTTCAGTTAGGCTAAGATCAAATCACAAAGAAATAGATGCAAATATGAAGTATTTAGGAGATGGATTTGCGGATATTACGCTTGAATCATCTTATTATGGAATTACACCTGGTCAAGCGTGTGTGATGTATGATGGTGATAGAGTGCTTGGTGGCGGCTGGATTATTCGAGAAGATTGCTAATATGAATTTGATAGATAAAATAGCGTGCTATGTGCAAAATTCGTTATGGTCTGAAGTTAAGTTAATAAATTATTTATTATTACCATTTTCAGCTATATATAGCCTACTTAGAAATTTAAGATATTACTTTTTTCAAACCCCAATTAAATTTCAAAGTAAGATAGTTTGTGTGGGTAATTCAATATCAGGAGGAGCTGGTAAAACACCTGTAGTAATAAGATTGGTAGAGTTATTATCAAACAATGAAAAATTAAATATTGCTGTTGTAGCTAGTGGTTATAAGGGAAATCTAAGTAAAAAAGTAGTAAAGGTTAATTTGAAAAAACACTCTTGTAACGAGGTTGGGGATGAGGCATTATTAATTGCAGAGCATGTAACGGTTTTTATTTCTAAAAATAGAAAGTTAGCCATTAGGATGGCTGAAAAGCATGGAGCAAAAATCATAATTCTAGATGATGGCTTCCAAGATAATTCAATTCATAAAGATTTTTCTATATTAGTAATTAGTACAAATATTTTTAAGCAACAGACAAATACTTTTTTAATACCTGCTGGTCCCATGAGGGAAAGCTTAAAAACTAGTATAAGGAAAGCGAATATTATTATTACTTCGGATGAAAATCACGAATTGGTAAAAAATAAATTGGTAATAAATAAGGAGTTGTTCCATCAACAGCAGGTGATAAAAAATCAACATGAAATTCAAGGTAAAGAATTTATATTATTATGTGGAATTGCGCAGCCGGAGAGAGTTGAAAAAACTGTAAAAAACCTAGATGCAAAAATAATTAAACAATATTTTTTTCCAGATCATTATAATTTTTTAAATAATGAGCTAGAAGAAATTTATAATCAAGCTAAAAAATTTGGTTGTAAGGTTTTAACAACTAAAAAGGATTTTGTTAGAATTAATACAAAATTTCATAGTTCTACTATTGTCATTGACTATTCTATTAAGATTAATGATGAAGGTAAGCTAATAAAAAAACTATTAACCTAATTTAATTTTATATGCTAAGTTTAAATAAAATTTTTTAAAATATGTTTGAAAATATTATTGAAATATTAGGTATAGTATTACCAATAATTTTAAAAATTTTACTTTTGATAATACCTCTTTTGTTATCAGTTGCATATTTAACGTTAGCTGAAAGAAAAATTATTGGATGGATGCAATTAAGAAAAGGTCCAAACAGAACGGGCTTTCTTGGTTTGTTGCAACCTATTGCGGATGCACTTAAATTAATTTTTAAGGAGCCAATTATACCTCAAGGATCCGATAAGATTTTATTTTTACTTGCGCCAATCATCACCTTTTCATTAGCTATGATAGGTTGGGCTGCAATTCCAATTGATACATTTGTAATAGCTAATCTTAATGTTGGAGTAATGTACATACTTGCAGTTTCATCACTTGGTGTTTATGGCGTTATTATAGCTGGTTGGGCTAGCAATTCAAAATACGCATTCTTAGGAGCTATAAGATCTGCTGCACAAATGATATCATATGAGATTGCAATCGGGCTTTGTATTGTTTGTGTCTTATTAACTACAGGAACTTTGAATTTAACAGAAATTATAAATGCTCAAAAAGATATGCCATTTTATATGGATTTGTTGCTTTTTCCTATGTTTGTGGTTTTCTTTATTTCAATTTTAGCAGAAACGAATAGACATCCCTTTGATCTACCAGAGGCAGAATCGGAGTTGGTTGCAGGTTATAATGTAGAATATTCATCTATGCCATTCGCTTTATTTTTTCTTGGAGAATATGCAAATATGATTTTGATGAGCTCTTTTGCAGTAGTACTCTTTATGGGTGGGTGGTTACCTCCATTCAAGTTGGAATTTTTAAATTTTGTCCCAGGGTTTGTCTGGTTTATTTTAAAAATTATGTCTTGTCTATTCATTTTTATATGGGTTAGGGCGTCGATTCCAAGATTTAGATATGATCAACTAATGAGACTAGGTTGGAAAGTATTTTTACCACTTACTTTAATTTGGGTAATTTTAATTGCTTCTATAGTGATTTATTCTTAAGTAATATTCATGAAAAAAGCGATTATATTTTCGCAAGATAATTTAGATGAAATTATAAATGCTTTTTCTCAAGGTAAGGTAGTTTGTATACCTACAGATACAGTATATGCGATATCATGTGATGCAACAAATATAGATGCAATAAAAAAAATTTATCAGATCAAGGAGAGAGCATTAAATAAAACGTTACCTATTTTTGTAGCAGATGTTGAAATGGCTAAAGCATATGTTAAATTTTTTTCTAAAGAATTGAGACTTATAGAAAATTTTTGGCCTGGAGCCCTAACTTTGGTATCAAAAGTGCTAGATAACCAAAAAATTCCAAGGATGTTAATTAATAACAATAAAATTGCTGTTAGAACACCGGATCATAAGCTGATACAAAGTATTTGTAAAAGTATTAATAAACCTATCATTGCAACAAGTGCAAATATATCTTCTCAATCAAGTATTAATAACATAGAAGAGGTAATAAAAATTTTTCTTAATAAAGTGGACTACATAGTAGAAGATTCTACTTTACGCAAAAGTAATGATTTAACCCCATCAACCATAATAGAGTTTATTAAGGAAGATAAATTTAGAATTTTAAGAGATGGTAAAGTGCCAAAAAATGGATTAGATAAAGAGGTTTAATAAGAATTCATGAAAATACATAGATGATAGATGTGCATTAATTAAAATATTGTATTAAAAGAAAATAATGCTACTATGGCATCGTATTGCTGATATAAAAGAGCAAATTTTATTATAATTCAGGTTTTATTAAGAATGTTTAAGGTGAGAAAATTTAATTTTTTAGAAAATTTCATAAGAGGATTTGCCTTTTTTGGTAACTTTTCTTCTACCTCTACAAAAAATTTTAATTCGAATAAATATAATAACCTAGATTATAATTTCAATGATATTGCATTTATTATTAGTAAAAATTTTAATAAAATGAAAGAATATAAAAATGAGGAAAAAAAACGTAAATTTCGGAATAAACACAAAAAGAAATAAAACAACCCACACTAATAGAAATACTAATAACAACAATAAGTTTCCATCCCCTGCCATGTTAGAAAGTTATGAGGAGATTTGTCCTGGGTTCACTAAGGAGCTAATGGAGCTAACTAAGATTGAGCAAGAGCAAAAAGGGCAAAATCATAAAAATTGGATGAAATCAATGAACACTACATTAAGATTTGGACAATTTTTGAGTTTTATATTTAGTATTATAATATTGTACGTGTCTATTAATTTATTTAATAATAATTCAATTAAAGCTGGTGCGATAATTTTTATTACATGGTTTGTTTTTCTTCTTATTATAAACATTAAAGCAAGTAAATTAACTAGTAATCTCTAGTTAATTTGTTTATTTTAACATTAACATAATGCTATATAATCAACTAGGTCAAGTTGTATAGGTGGCGTTTTTAATTTATCTAAAGATGTAACAATTCACACTTATGCAGCCTGAATGCTTGAAATTTTGTGCATAATTTAATTTTTCTTCAAACTTGTATTTATTACCATAATTTTCCTCCCCAAGACATTCCACCATCGATTGTGAAACACGAACCAGTAACATAGCGTGATGCTTCATTTGATGCTAAATACAAAATCAATCCATCTAAATCAATTGGATTAGCTATACTTCCATAAGGAATATGGGGTAACACTTTATCTATATCTGACCTATTCATGGAGGTTTTAAAATATCCAGGTTAAATACAATTAACTCTTATTTTATGAGGAGATAATTCACCAACTAAAGTTTTTGTTAAGTGGGTAACAGCAGCTTTAGAAATTGAATAAGCACTACCTTTCATTGCTGGTACTGAATTTCCATTAATGCTACCAATGTTTATGATGGAGCCATGGATGTTGTGATTTTTCATATGCTGTGCTGCAGCCTTAGTAACATACCAAACACCCATCACATTTGTTTGCATTTGATTCTCAAAATATTTTTCTGGATCATCTTCAAATATTGATGTGAGCTTTGCTATACCTGCGTTGTTAATGCAAATATTTATTTTCTCTTCTGTTTGTTGCAAAATTTAAAAAAGTAGATTTAACAGAATTTTGATTTGTTACATCCATTTGTATTGCTCGTGCATTTTTAAGTGTCTTTGCAAGCTTTTTCAGTTTGTCAATTCGTCTTGCTGTTAAAATAACTCGACTACCAGCATTGCTTAAGGTTTTAGCAAATTGTTCTCCCAATCCACTAGATGCTCCAGTAATGAACGTTGTTTTTCCTGCGAGTTTAAAAAATTTGGTCATTGTTGGGTTTTTAAGTTACATATTTGTTCGTAGCTACACACTATAAATATATCATGTAATAAGCAATGTTCACATTAAAATAAATTGGTAATTGTCAAAAAATGTTAAATAGTGTATTGTTCAAAAAACAAAAATAAGTATTGTAAAGTGCATAGATTTAGAACACATAGATGCGGTGATTTGAATTCTAATGATATTGGAAAATTAGTAAAGGTTTCTGGTTGGATACACAGAAAAAGAGATCATGGTGGAGTGTATTTTATAGATTTAAGAGATCATTTTGGTATCGTTCAATTAGTTACTTCTGATCAGGATGATAGAATTCATACCTTACCTAAAGAAGATTTTGATAAAATAGCATCTTTAAGTTATGAAAGTGTTGTGACAGTGGAAGGTAAGGTTGTCAAAAGGTCAGATGAGACAATTAACAGCGAAATGGCTACTGGTGAAATTGAAATTGTTATTGAGAAATATGTTATTGAATCTGAAGCAGAGGTGCTACCAATCAATGTAAATTCTACCCAGCCTTTTCCTGAAGATTTAAGATTGAAATATCGCTTTCTTGATTTAAGAAAGGATAAAATGCATGAGAATGTTAAATTAAGAAGTGATATTATAAAATTTTTGCGAAATGAAATGTGGGAGCAGGGCTTTTCGGAATATCAAACTCCAATTTTAACAGCGAGTTCTCCAGAAGGAGCTAGAGACTTTTTAGTGCCAAGCAGGTTAAATCCTGGGAATTTTTACGCTCTTCCGCAAGCTCCACAACAATTTAAACAATTGTATATGATTTCTGGGTTTGATAAATATTTTCAAATTGCACCATGTTTTAGAGATGAAGATGCGAGGGCTGATAGAGCGCCTGGAGAATTTTATCAACTTGATATTGAAATGTCTTTTGTAACACAAGAAGATATTTTTGCTGTAGTGGAATTGGTATTATCAAATACATTTAAAAAGTTCTCTAATTGGGAAATTTCCACATCTCCTTTTCAAAGAATATCATATGAAGAATCAATTCTGAAATATGGCACGGACAAACCTGATTTAAGAAATCCTATAGTAATTGCAGATGCAACGGATATTTTTAAAGGATCAGATTTTAGTATATTTAACAATGCTATAGAAAAGGGTAGCGTAATAAGGGCGATACCAATTCATAAATGTGGTGATTTAAGTAGAGGCTTTTATGATAAGATGATTGCTTATGCCCAATCTGAGCTAAAAGCAAAAGGCTTAGCCTATATTATAATTGACGAAAATGGAAATGGTAAGGGGCCAATAGCAAAATTTTTGAATAACGAAAAATTTAATAAACTTAAGCAAATTTGTAACTTAGAAGCTGGTGATTCAGTTTTTTTTGCTTGTGATATTAAAAAAATTGCTGCATCAAATGCGGGAAAAATCAGAAATAAGCTTGGCAATGATTTGGGATTAATTAAAGAAAATGAGTTTAATTTTTGTTGGATAGTAGATTATCCATTTTATGAATGGGATGAAGATAAAAAGAAAATAGATTTCTTTCATAATCCTTTTTCAATGCCTCAAGGTGGTTTAGAGGTTTTAAGAAAGGCAAGCACTATAGAGGAAAAATTGAATATTAAAGCATATCAATATGATATTATTTGCAATGGTATAGAATTATCAAGTGGTGCCATAAGAAATCATCAATTACCAATAATGTATAAAGCATTTGAAAATGCAGGGTATAGTAGTGATCAGGTTGATAAATCATTTCCAGCAATGGTCAAAGCATTGAAATTTGGTGCTCCTCCCCATGGAGGTATTGCTCCAGGGATTGATAGAATGATAATGTTACTTGCTAATGAGCCAAACATCAGGGAGGTTATTGCCTTTCCACTAAATCAAAATGCACAAGATTTATTGATGGGAGCTCCAGCTGAAATTGATAAAAAATTACTTTCAGAACTAGGGTTGTCAGTTTTAAAAAAGTCGAAATAATAAATTTGTTTGTTTAATGATTTTTGGTATAGGTTGTGATATTGTCGACGTTAAAAGGGTTCAATCTATTATAGATAAATATAATGATAAGTTTTTAAATAGAATATTTACTGATCAGGAAATAAATTTAAGTAAATCGACAAATAATAGCTTTTATTATGCTAAAAGATTTTCTGCTAAGGAAGCTTATGCTAAAGCAACGGGATATGGGATAGGAAAAAAAGTTAGTTTTAAAGATATTGAGATACTAAATGATAAAAATGGTGCCCCTTATTTTAATAAACACCCTTTGCAAAATAAAAATATTAAGGCTTTTTTATCAATTTCTGATGAAATTCAATATGCTATATCATATGTGGTACTAGAGAGAATCTAGGTTACATAATAATTAATGTACTTGATTTAAAGAAAATATGTATATATAATTTCTGAGTTTATATATGGATAAAGGAGGTTTTTAGAAATATATGATTATGAAATTAGTGAAGTCAAATAAGCAGAGCAATATATTGATTGTTGAAGATAATACGTATATTAGAAATTTAGTAATATCATTGTTAAAAAAAGAAGATTACAATATCATATCAGCTTCAAATGCTTTTGAAGCTATGGATTTGATGGAGCATTACGGAGCTAAATTTTTAGACTTAATTATAACTGATTATCAAATGCCTGATTTTAATGGTGTTGATTTTGTAAAAAAAGTTAAATCAAAAAAAGATTTTCAAAACATTCCTATCATTTTATTATCACAATACAATAATTTATTTTTTACAAAAAATAAGAATGAAGATGTTTTAAAAATGTTTGATTCAATTATCCATAAAACTGATATGTATAAATTTTTAATGCAAGAAGTGAGTAACTTATTGCTTAGATAAGGTTGTTTATTTTACAATAAAGTTAAAATATTCATCTTTAAATGGTTCATCGATCAATGTATAGTGCCACCACTCCTTCCATAAATTTTGAAATCCATACTTTTCCATTATTGACTTAAGTAGCAGCCTATTTTTTTTAGCTTCATTGGATATGCTTGGATTGGCAGTGTTAGCAGTTATATCAAAGAAATCAAAAATAGTTCCCATTTCCAATTCATTATTAGTATTTTTTTCAATTATTGTTAGATCAACAGTACTTCCTCTCGAATGGGTTGAAAGAGTATCTGCGATGTAATTACCAATTGTTTCAGAACGATTAATGTTTGGGTAATATATATTTTTTATGGCTAAATTATCTTCATTGGAATTAGCCCAATCTACGAAGTTTTTAGCAGCCATTTTAGGTCTATAAGCATCGAAGATTTTTAAATTCAAGCCATATTGATTAAGTTCTGCATTGATTTGCTTAAGAATTTTTGCAGCTTTTAATGTCATGATACAGACATCTTTTTCATATCCAATAACAACGTTACCAGTGAAGTTATTGGTTGTGGCGTATCTGATATCTGTGATGATCTCAGGCGCAACATCATTTATGTATATAAAATCCTTATGCATAAAAACAAATTTTATTACAAAGCATACTTCCTAGGCGTATAAAATCAAGTAGTATGGAAAATATAAGGTCTAATAATTGTAATCATATTAGCATGAAGTTTTTAAAAACTATTAAGTCTGTAATGAATTTAGATAAATCAGGAAATAAAAAAAATTTTGCAGAAAATTTAAAAAGTAACGCTTTGCAATCAAATTCATATTATTATAATACTGGTAAGCCAGTGTGGATGGAAAGAAATTATCAACAATTTGCACAAGAAGCTTATACAAAGAATGTTATTGCATATAGGGCGATCAATATGATTGCAGGGGCTGCTGCCTCCATTGGTTTGAAGGTGTTTGATTATAAAGGGCGCCCAAATGAGAATCATCCAATTATTGAGCTTTTATAAACTAAATCCACATCAAAATAAGAGTGAATTTTTGGAAAATCTGTATTTGTATAGGTTGATCAGTGGAAATACCTATGTCTTATCTGCTTCTGATACAAATAAATTGCCCAAAGAAATTTACAGCTTAAGACCAGATAGGGTGAATGTGATAGCGGGAATTTTTTACCAATTGGATATCAATATAAAGTTGGCAAAAGAGAACAAGTTTTTTCTGTGGATCAAATTCATGGATTATCCAGGATTCTACACATTAAGAATAGTCACCCCATTTCTGATTGGTACGGTCTTTCTGCAATCGAAGCTGCAGCCTATAGTATTGATCAGCATAACAATGCAGCTGCTTGGAATCAAGCGTTGCTGCAAAATGGGGCAAGACCAAGTGGCGCAATTGTTGTGAAAGAGGCTGATGGAACGCCATCTGAATTATCCGATGAACAATTTGGAAGACTAAAGGAAATGATAGCAGAAGATTTCACAGGTGCGGCAAATGCAGGTAAAGCAATGATATTAGAGGGTGGGCTGGATTGGAAGGAGATCAGTTTATCTCCAAAAGATATGGATTTTATCGAAGGAAAGCACAGTGCTGCACGAGACATTGCCCTTGCTTTTGGCGTTCCGCCACAATTGCTTGGCATTCCTGGAGATAGCACTTACAGCAATTTGGTTGAAGCAAGAGCAGCGCTTTGGGAGCAAACTATCCTGCCACTTGCTGAAAACACCATTGATCATATCGGTAGATGGCTTGCGAAATTTTTTAGCATTGGCAAATAAAAGAGAGGCAATTTGGGAGCGGTTGGAAAAAGTGAGTTTCATGACAACCAATGAAAAACGTAAACAGGTGGGGCTTGCTCCCATCAAAGGCGGTGATATAGTGAAATAGATTTACAACTGGATATCGTTGTACTTCGTTTATGTGAATTTGCCGCACCTCACTGATAGCTCTTTGTCCACTTATAAACCTAAAACACTATATAATTTAATAATGATAACGGCACTGCAAAATTATTAAGTTATTTTCCTGTGTTTTATATACTAACCTATGTTCAGAATTTATTCTTCGTGACCAACAATTCATCAAGGCAAATTTTAATGCTTCAGGCTTGCCAATTACGCAAAACGGTTCCCTAATCTTTGATTTGATAAGCTCATTTATGCGCTTTAATATTTTTTTATCAGTTTTTTGCCAATATAAATAGTCATCCCAAGCACCTGGTAGAAATGATAAATTCATTCTTCAATTAGCTTTTGATGGGAAAAGTTGTTTTGTTTTAAATCATCTAAAGCTTTTGATAAGCGTGATGCATTTTTGGAATTTTTTAACAAATATAGAGTTTCTTCTATTGAGTTATAATCCTCAAGTGACATCATCACAATCGGTTTTTGATTTTGTCGTGTGATAATAAGCGGTGCATGGTCATCACATACTTTATTCATCGTTTGAGTAAAATTTTTTCTTGCTTTAGTATACGTTATCGCATCCATAATCAATTTTGATTAACTAATTAATGTAGTCAAGTGACCATATAAGTGCTTATATGGTCAATATAATTTTTTAGCTTCGATAAGTAGGCTTGAGATATTATTGTATGTTGATTATGTAGGAAAACTAGACTTTATTCATCGCTACTTGTTTGAATTTGACCTGTGCAATAAATAGGTTTTAGTAAATGGATAGGAAAAGGATGCAATAAAAAACGATTTTTAAACATGAGGAATATATTGAGAAAATATAAATATTTTATACAATTTTGCGAGGAGGTAAAAAATTTATGGCATAAAAAAAGCCTTGGGAGGTCACCCAAGGCTTCGATAAAATTTATTTATAGGTAAGAAATGAATTTTAGTTTAACAATCAGTTAAATTAGAATGCAAATCTAACACCAGCAGTTAAAGTGTGAATTGATTTACATGTGTTTGCCATCTTTTCACCACTTTTGTATATAACATTTCCAGCTTCATTTTTAACTTCTGCTGTTTTGTATTTTCCAGTTTTGCCAGAAAGATTATATCCTAGGTCTAAATGGATATCTTTTGCCATTTCATAACCAACACCAACACCAACTTTATAGGTAAAGCTTGTTAAGTTTTTAGATTTTTGAGTTAAGAAATTTTGTGTAACTGCAGCATCTTTATCACTTGTGTAATCTACAGAACTTTTAATTTTTATTGAGCTTCTGCTAATACCAACACCAGCCATTACATACGGAGTAAAATCTGAAGCATTATTGAAGTCATAATACGCATTTGCCATTAGGCCCATGTTTTTTTCTTTGAATTTAATTTTTTTAGCAAATTTAGAGCCAGTTTTAGCAGGTTCAACTTTTTGTGTGCCTTCTTTAGTAACTAAATAAGCAAACATAGTAGCATCTATATCACTTTTTTTAGTTTTTTGTGGTCTAGAAAAATTCAATGTTACATCTGTTCTAACACTGTCTGAAAGTGCATAACCAAAACCGATATCACCAGCAAAACCTTTCAATTTTATATCTAAATATTTATTCATTTGATAACCTAAGTCACCTCTCATGTACATTTTGCCAGCTTCTGTGCCAGCTGACGCAGCTTGTGCAAATGCTGCAACAGCAATTGTTGTAAGTAGTATTTTTTTCATTATTAATTACCTTTTAAAATTATTTCCTAAGAACATAAAATCCTTAATTAAGTACAGTTAAATACCATATATATGCATAGTGCAAATAAAAATTATGACTTTTCTTAAAATTTTTTTAAAGTGTGGTGAAAATTATACACCTGTGTTTTTGCATTAAATAATCTGATTTGAAAATAAACATGTGGTTTTCGTATATTAGTGATATACTTAAGTAGTGATTTAACAAAATAGGAAATGGTTGAAATGCAATATGTTCAAAATAAAAAACAATTGGTGCCAATGGGCAGTTGTCTTTAGGGAAAGATTTTGCAGGCAAGACAGTTGCAATTGAGCAAGTAGATGATGGTACGTGGATAATTAAAAGTGGGCATTTTGTACCTGAGTCTGAAAAGTGGTTGCATGAAAAAGACAACGCTAAAAAATTAGATAGAGCATTTGAATGGGCAAAGAAAAACAAACCAAAGGATACTTTGATAAGATTGCAAAAGATATAGAGAATGCCTAAGGTAGATATGAATAATCCTGAATTTCAAAAGGATTTATTTAAGCTAGAAAAGAAAAAGCAATTGGCGTTGCTTGCGACATTAAAAAAAAATGCATAAAATGATATGGGATGAAGTGTATTCAGGCGGAGGTTTGAAATGGGAAATTATACTTTCGAAAGAATGTGATGGTAAGCGAATTTATTCTTTCAGATTTTCTCAAAAATATAAGGTTTTAGCATTGAGAGAAGGGGAGTATATTAGGTTATTAACGCTACATACAGATCATGATAGTGCTTATTTATAGGTTAGTGATTAGGCCTTTGAGAGCCCTATTATAAGTTTATATTCATTTGCAGTGATAGGCATGACGGATAGCCTGGATTGTTTAACCAATGCTATATCTTGCAAATTTTCATTTTGTTTAATTTCAGCAAGAGAAATAGACCTTTCTAAAGAACTGACATATTCAAAATCTACCATGTCAAATCTTCCGGATTCATCTGTGTGGTCTGGGTAATATTCCTTCACGACTTTGATGAGCCCTTTAATGGCTTTTTCCTGATTGGAATGGTAGAAAAATGCTAAATCATCAAGTTTCATATTACGCAGATTATTTCTGGCTTGGTAATTTCTTACCCCATCCCAGGGGGAGATCTTATCTTGCTGCATTTGAGACCAAGAGTAGGAGCTTGGTTCAGATTTTACTAACCAATAATTCATATTAAATAAATATTAAAAGGATAATGACTATGATTACAAATTGTTTAGAAGATAACAACCTAAATTTAGCAAATTTTGATGATAGTGGGCATTTTGCAGGATATGCCAGTGTGTTTAACGTTGTGGATTATACTGGTGATATGATTTTGCCAAATTCATTTATTGGGAACAAAATTGATGGAGTGAAACTATTATGGCAGCACAGTCATCAAAATCCTATTGGCATTGTGGATAAAGCGTATGAAAATGAAAAAGGGCTTTATGTGAAAGGAAGAATATTTTTAGGTCTTGGTCTTGGAAGAGAGGCGTATATTTTAATTCAAAACAAAGTTACTGACCGCTTGAGCATTGGATATGAAGCGGTTGATTTTTACTACCACGGTGATGTGAGGTGTATTACAAAAGTGAAACTTTGGGAGGTAAGTGTGGTGACGTTTCCCGCAAACGAATTCGCCGAGGTGGTTGCTTTGACAACTTAATGAAGTATGTGGTAAGTGGTGGGTGATAGTGGACTCGAACCACCGACCCCTACGATGTCAACGTAGTGCTCTAGCCAGCTGAGCTAATCACCCAATAAGCGCATAAATGCTGTTTAATTTTCTAAAACGACTCTTAGATTTATATAGATAAAAAGAGCGTTATTCAAGAGATTTTAATTTTTTTAACAACAGTAATACAGGAGTAAATATGAATATGAATGAAATTACAACTAAGGCAAATAAAGTTGCTAACACCTGGGAGCAATATAAATCTGTAAATGATAGGAGAATTAACGAAATTGAAAAGAAAGGTGGAGCTGATTCTTTAACTTTGTCCTATTTAGATAAGATAAACCAGTCGCTTGATAAGTATCAGGATAGCTTGGATAAGATAGAATGTGTTTTGAATAGACCTGGTTCTGAGATGCATAAGTCGCATGAGGTTAATTGTGAATATAAGAATGCATTTTGCAAATATATTAAAAAGGGCTTGGAGTCTGAGGTAGCAAATTTTGAGCATAAAAATTTAAGTGGTAGTGCAGATAAGGAGCTTGGCTATTCGGTTACATATAAAATGAATGAATATATCCACACATTGTTGCTGGAAAATTCTCCTATGAGGCAAATCGCAAATGTGATGGAAATTTCAACAGATTCTTTAGAATTAATTGAGGATAAAGAAGATACAACAAGTGGATGGTCTGACACTGGTTTAAGTGAAATAGAAAAATCTAATGATACAATATTTACCAAAAAGACAATTTTAACACATGAGTTGTATGTTCAACCAAAGGTGACTCAAAGTCGGATAAGCAGTAACCATTGCTGGTTACCGCTCTCCTAAGAACCGTACGTGATAGTTTCCCATCATACGGCTCAAGCCTTAATGAGCCTAATTTTATTCAAATTAAACCGGTCGTATTCTTCTGGCAGTTACTGCTTGGCGACAATGCTTATGCATTATCAACTTATTTCTTCCTCTTTCTGGTAGCAAATCTGTATAGATATCATAAGATTTTATCCCCTCTATTGCTGTCTTGCAATGAGGACATAATCCCTTCTGATTATCAAATATTGCTTTCCATTCAGGCATACGCTTTAACTGTCTGTCTAGTTTATTTTGACGTCTTACCTTAAAATAAGAATCCCATTCTGGATCGTATGGATTGGCTTTACTTTTAATAATACAATGTCTGATAATTTGGACTTTGCCAGCATGTGCTAAGCACTGTGTGATTGGACGTCCCTTCTCATCTTTGTATGTTACAGTAAAGTTACCCCAATTGTGTACGGGAGAAAAGTAGCGCCTTTTTATCCAATTTGCTCCTTTGTTCTTGTGTCGTCGCTTCGCCCACTGCCACAGTTTAAAGTTTATAATGTAGTCCATTTTGAAGAATATATCCTTAGCAACTACATGTTTATGATAATTTGCCCATCCTCTGATAAGTGGATTTAGTAAATTTATTAAACTTAATTGCTTAGCAGTTTTGTTTTCTTTGATAGTCTTTCTTACTTTCTTCAGAAAACGTTGATAATTTGGCTTTGACGGTTTGATGAGCAATTTTCCCTGATATTTACGAATATTTTGCCCAAGAAAATCAAATCCATCATTGATATGTGTGATTTTGGTTTTTAACTTCGATAGTTCTAAGCCCCTTACTTTAAGGAACTCATTAACCAAAGGCTGAACTTCCTGTTCTAGAAGTTCAGGTGAGCTACCGGTGATTACAAAATCATCAGCATATCTAGCTAAATTAACTTTGGCTTTAGGACGACCCCTTACACCTTGGTCTTCTAACATTCTACTTATCCCATCTAGTGCCATATTGGCTATTACAGGAGAAAGAACACCGCCTTGTGGAGTCCCAGCTTTAGTAGAATAGTAGCGGTCTTTTTCCATGATGCCAGCTTTAAGCCAGCGTGTTAGCAAATGTTTATCCATTGGTATATTTTCTATCAGCCATTCATGACTAATATTATCAAAGCAGCCTTTTATGTCTGCTTCTAATACCCATTCTGGATTGTCTTTACGTGCTAAGATACCAAAACATCTTTCAATAGCATCTGCTGTACTACGATTGGAGCGAAACCCATACGAATAGGGCTCTGCTAAAGTTTCTGCTATTGGGTCTAAGGCAAGTAAATGTAACATTTGCATTGCACGATCCTTCATGGTGGGTATACCTAGTGGTCGTTGTCCACCCCTTTCTTTGGGAATGTATATACGTCGCACTGGTAACGGTTTATACCCATGTGAATTGAGACTAAAAATTGCTTTACCTTTAGATGTTGGAGTTTTCCATACTTCTCCATCAACTCCAGGTGTTTTCTTTCCACGATTTTCAGTCACTCTTCTTACTGCCAACGCTTTAGCAGAAAATGAGCGCGTCAATATTCTTTGCAGCGACTTCACTTTCCCCCAGCGTTCTTGCTTTACGGCCTTGACGATACGTGCTTGGAGCCTTTTGACAATCAGATGACATTGCAACCATTCAATAGAATGATAGTCAATAGATTTTTCTTCAAGTGCGCTAACTTTAGTTGTTATCATTCGCTTTCTCTTCTTCAAAGTTACTCTTTCGTTTCTCGTCAATTAAGACCATGTGGAAGTCTGCTCATTTTCATGCGAGATAATGTTGCAATCTCTATCCAACCCATTACATGTTGGCATTCGCTTCCTCCACACTCCTATATCCGCATTATTATCAGCTTGTTTCGCAACTTGCTTCCCTATAAAGTCATAGGAATAATACGGACTTAACGTGTTCCACATAAATAACAGAGCAGGTTAGGTTCTATCTCTTACACCGGCAACATTTATGACTGTGCATTCCCATCAACGAGAAGAATGCCCTTGTTGCTTGCCATTTTGGCTCAAGCCTATCAGTGTCTTTGGCTTGTCACATCTAACGATGCTTAATGATAGTTCACCTAGGTTAACCATACTGCTCAATCTAGCCCTCTGCCCACGTTGACACTCGTAGGCAACAGTTCACCTCACGGCTTCCTGTCAGCTTAATTGCTGAGATACATTGTTCCAGTAGCTTCACACCCAGTCGTTGCCAACTACGCATGTACTGGTAGATTACCGTTAACAGTATAACGGGTCTCATCTTAGTGAGACAATTATTTATGCAGCTTTCACGCCGCACAACTGATTGATGATCCAAGAATTGATGTTGAAGAATGGTTGTCTAAAAAGCTTTCTAATATATTTATTAAGCAAGAAAATATCGCTTTCATAAATGGAGATGGTGTTGGCAAGCCAAAGGGCATATTGTCTTATGAAGATGGGGATGAATGCGGGAAGATTGAAAGAATTAAAACGGAAGCTGAGGAGTTAAGCTCAGATGACATCATTAAGTTGTTTTTCAGCATTAAAGAAATTTATGCCAATAATACGAGTTTTTTGATGAGTAGAGACTCTTTGCAAAAAATCAGGATGCTAAAAGATAAAAATGGTCAATATTTATGGCAACCAAATCTATCTGAAGGGAGCTATAGCAGTCTACTGGGTTCAGGAATTTATGTTTCTACTGATATGCCAAGTATTGGCAAGGGTAGCTTACCTATAGCATTTGGTAATTTCAAAAATGCATATCAAATTATTGATCGTGGTGATGTTCGTGTTCTTCGTGATCCATTCACCCACAAACCTTACATTAAGTTTTATTCTACTAAAAAGGTTGGTGGTGATATTATTAATTTTGATGCAATAAAATTATTACAAATAGCTAGTTAAAAAAACTTGTTTCGGAGATACAATGAGTGTAGATATTGTGATATTTGGATGTTTATACTTTTGTATCTATGAAATATTTAAAATTATTTTTCATTTTGTTGATTTGTTCTGGGTGTGGTTTTAAGCCATTATATTACGATGGTGATAAAAATACTGTATTAGATGAATTTCATTATGATGGGGCATATAGAAATGAAAAATATCCAAGGGCAACGTTTTTCTTTAATAACGAATTAGAGAAATTATTTGATAACAAAAGTAAAAATGAACCAAAGTTTTTGCTTAAAATAGAGTATGAAGTTGATAAGCAGGATTATTTAATCCAAGACAATAGCACAGCAAACAGAAAGAAAATTCAGATAATGTTAAGCTACAGCGTGGCTGAATATAATGGTAATAAAATTTTAGCTTCAGGTAAGTTAACTGATTTTGATAGTTTCGCAATCACTGAGTCACCTTATTCAGATTATGTTGCAGAAGAAGAATTAGTTATTAGAGTCTTATTATCATTAATTCAAGAATTGAAACTGCAACTTATCTCAAAATTATCTAAAGAGTAAATCACAAATTATCAAAGCTAATTAAGTAGCCTCATAGTGAATGATGAGTGAGGGGGTTATTGTGTCAATTATACTGCAGTAAATGAAGTATTCATTTTTGAATATTTATAAATAGGAGGATTATGATGTTAATTTCATTAAAGGAAATAGATAATGTAAATCAAGATATAATAGATTTAGAAGAAGTAAAAATTTATCTTAAAATAGATAATAATATGGAGGATAATTTACTAAATGATTTGATTTTAACTGCTATAAAAAGTTGTGAAGAATATACAAATGTATCATTGGGCAGAAAAAATTGGTATGCCATATATAAAACAACATATTATTTTTCTAAAATTATACTACCAAGAAAACCTGTTCATAAGGTTATTGAATTAGGAGGTTTTTATTGTAATGGAGAAAAATCAAAATTAAGTGATGAGCAATATTATCTTATAGAGAATAGGGGGCTCTTTAAACAAATTCCATTTTTCAACCAAATATATATTGATTTTAATGCAGGGTATTTTGAACATATTCCCACAGAATTAAAAATCAATATTTTCGAGCACGTTGCTGAAATGTATGAAAATAGGAATATTAGCTCTAATTTTCTTTCTAAAAATTATAATAGATCAAGAGGTATAAAATTATGACGGTTCATTATAGCGAAATGAAGCAAAGAATCACGCTATATACTCAAGAAAAAATTTACGATGAATATGGAGGTTATAAAATAAATTGGAATAAGTTTATCAGTGTATGGTCTAAAAAGAGCTTTATAAAAGATTGTTATGAACAAAAGAAATGTGGAATAAAAAATGACTTATTTAGTGTATTTACCATTAGAAATATTGATGATCTGTATCTGCCGTTAATGGTGATGTATGAGGCAAGAAATTACATTGTAAAAAAAATGGAATTACACAATAAAAATAAGGATTTTATTTCTATTTTTTGTCAATTAGAAGGAGGGAAATGAATATTATTGGTGAATTAGAGAAACAATTGATTTTATTATTTAGAACAAATGAGATTTTTAAAAATATAATTGATAATGTATATACTTATGTGCCAGAAAATCCTACTTATCCATTTATTAAAATTACTTGCATAAGGAAAAATCATTATTATGAATCAATAGAAAATCTAAATTGCATAGATATGGATATTAGTGTTGTAATAAATGATTTGTCAAATTCAAGTTGTATTGAAATTTTAAATAAAATAGAGGAGGTAGATTTAAATGATGACATTAATTTTAAAGATTTGGATCAACATTATTTTAAAAAAAACAAATAAAATATTTCGCAAAATTTAGAGGGATGTTGGCAAGCTGATTTATCCATTTTGTTTTTATATTTAGACATTTTTGAGGAGAAAAAATGAGATCATTAAAGATAGGAAAAGATATTAATTTTTATCTTTTTAATTCTGATGCTAAAAAAATTTCTGGTTTAAAATTAATAAAATTTAATATTCTAAATAATTACGAGGATTGTTCGACAATTTGTGATGATGGGAAAATTTTAAAAGATTTGAGAGATAAAAAGATTCTGAAGATACATTTAAAGGGTGTTTATATAAACACTCCTGAATTCAATAAACTTAGAGATTCAGCTATGTTAGGAGATGAGTTAAAATGTAGAATAGGTATAGATTCTGATTATCACGTTTTTGGTCAATTTGTGATAAATGATTTTGAGATAGAAACTATAAAATCTGATTTAATATTTTATACGTTCACACTTCTTAATTCTGGAAAATTCAATTTAAAAAAGGTTTAAGCTTATGAGTAACAAAATTAATAATGAAAAGAATATGTTTGATGGTGTAAATTTTGATCAAAGATTTATAAAAGAACTGAAAAAATTAATTAATGATTGTGATAAAAAATATGTAACAAAGAGGTTGTTTGATGATTCAATAAAGCATTATTATTGCCGTGTTGAACAGAAATTAGCAGAAGCTAAAACGGATATTTTTAAATGGTTTGTTAAAACAAATATTGCTCAAACTTCAATTTTAATTGCACTGATTTTTACATTGTTGGACTTTTTCTTTAAAAAATAGTAAAGTGCGTTAGCTTTGAAATTAAGCACAATCGCTTACAAAGCTAACGCATTATAAATTAAATGTAATAAGGTTGATCGTTCTTTATGTCACTTGAGGTAGTAACTTTTGGTTGTAGATTAAATATTTATGAAAGTGAGCTTATTGAAAAGCATGCGAAAAAAGCTGGAATAAATAATGCGATCATATTTAATAGTTGCGCTGTTACAAAAGAAGCAGAGAGAAAGTTGAAGCAAGCAATAAGAAAGGCTAAAAATGACATGCCTGATAGAAAAATTTTGGTTACAGGATGTGCTGCTCAGATTTCTGCGGAAAAATATGCAGAAATGTCTGAAGTAGATAATGTATTTGGAAATCATGAAAAGTTGATAGAAAGTACTTATGAAAAATTAGCAATTAATTCTGAGCCTATATTAGTCAACGACATTATGTCTGTGGAAGATACTGCTCATCAAATGGTTGATGGAGTGGAAAATAAGTCAAAGGCATTTTTACAAATTCAAAATGGGTGTGACCATAGATGTACGTTTTGTATAATACCCTATGGTAGAGGGAATAGTAGAAGCGTCCCTGTTGGAGAAATTGTAAGATATGCACAGAATCTTGTTGATAAAGGCTATAAAGAATTGGTATTAACAGGGGTTGATATAACCGATTATGGTTTAGATTTGCCTGGCAAACCCAGTCTAGGTAATATGATAGCTAGACTTTTAAAAATGATTTCAGGAATTAAGAGATTAAGATTGTCATCTGTTGATGTTGCGGAAATAGACGATGAACTTTTTGACATTATAACAAAGGAGCATAGATTCATGCCTCACTTGCATTTAAGCCTACAAGCAGGGAATGATATGATTTTAAAAAGGATGAAGAGAAGGCATAGAAGACAGCAAGTTATTGATTTTTGTCATAAAGTATGGAAATTTAGACCAGAATTGATATTAGGTGCCGATGTAATCGCTGGTTTCCCTACTGAAACAGATGAAATGTTTCAAAATACTTATGATTTGATTAATGAGCTAAATATAATTCATTTACATGTATTTCCTTATTCATCTAGAGAAAATACTCCCGCTGCTAGGATGCCTCAAGTTGATGGTAAAGTTATAAAGGATAGGGCGAAAAGATTAAGAGATTTAAAAAATCAGTTAATGCAAAAACATTTAATAAACAAAATTGAGAAGGAAGAATCTGTTTTAGCAGAATCAGATAACCATGGTTACACAGAAGATTATTGTAAAGTTATTTCTACAAAAGCTTTAAAAAAAGGTGAAGTATATAACTTGAAAATTTCGTCTATTTCTAACGGTCAATTAGTAGCGTAAATATTATTTTCAATGTGAATTTATTAAGAGCTATGATTTTGATGCAGTGGTCAAGATTATCAAGTTACTCAATTGCTTCCAAGAGCACCACGTATATTTAAAGTTGCATCATTCTTAAATAAGCGATACCATCGGTATAGGATTGTTATTAAGAGAGTGAATATGCTAGGTATAACATATGAAGAATTTGAACAACATTATCTAAGAATAATAGCACAAATTGCACTGAAGGCTGTGCAGAAGGGAGATATAGATATAATTGAAGAATTTGATCCCATTACATTGGATTTTAGAGCTAAAAAAGAAGATGATTATCAAGGAGATTGGGGAATTAAGATTATTAAAAGAACAAGCTATAGAAGCAGGATTAGAAGAGGAATTAGATGATTTTAATTTTAGTTTGAACAATAGATTATTGGATCATGATGTTGATGATGCAGTATTTAGATTTTTTGCACAAGATATTTTTGATGTAGATAAAGTTGCACCGTATGGGGGAGAAGAGCAAACTAGATTGGATGAATTGGATGATATTCCTGAAAGTGTAAGAGATGAAATAAAAGCAATGGCGTACGTCGCTGTATTTGAGGAGCTCAGAAAAAATGCTGATAATGAAAAAGGTTTTTTACATTTCGTAGGTATTCTCGAAAAAATGAGCGATGGGATGAAATTATCAAAAATTGATAATCCTAAACTAAGTGCAGAAGTAACTAGGATAAATGGTATATTAAAAAATGTTGAAAATGCTAATAATAATTTAACACGAGAACAAGCTGAATCTTTGATGCGTGGAAATTCCAAGTCAATCATATTTGAAAGGGCTGAAAGAGCATACGATTTACAACAAGAATTAAAAGGAGAGCTAGCAAAATATTTAGCTGAGAGCAACACTAATATATTTGATCACAATGGTGATTTGATAGAGGGTGTTAATTTGCCAAATTTTCTTAAAAGAGTTGATATTGAGGAATTAGGTGTAGAAGGTTTTTTGCCAAAGCAATTTGAAAATTTAAAAGGGCAGCAAGGTCTAGTTAGTACAAAAGGTTTTTTAACTGCATTAGGAGTTGATAAAAACAATGTTGATGATTTTAGGAAGCAAGTCAAAAGTGAAAAGGATATATTCTCCAGAAAAATAAAAGACAGAAATAAATCATTACGAAGAAATAAATTGCAATCAGCTAATGCTAAAGAGCAAATAGGAATAAAGATTTTAAAGATATCAGGAGTAAGTGAGGAGCAAATAAACCGTATTATGCAAAATCCTGATGCAAGAAAAGCTATAACTAAAAGGGCTGAAAATGCCTTTGAAAATTTAGGTGTTGATTTAGAAGAGATGAATATTATTGGTATTGATGAAGCTCTTAAAGATATTGATAGTAAAGCATTGCAGGGTGAGGTGGAAAAACAATCAAAAGAGTTTATAGCTCAAGTTGGAAGAGTTTCTTCACGATCATTAGATGGTCAAGACATGAGAGAAAAAGAACATCTTCATGATAGATATCAAGCTAAAGCGAATAAAATGGATGGTGCTGAATTTGATAAAAATGCAGAAAAAGCATTAGAATACGAAAAAACAAAAGATGAAAGGGGGATGAGAGCTACATTCACTTATAATTTATATAGAAAGCCAGCAGATCTCCTAAATAAAGCATTTACAGATGATAAACCATTTTTTACACCGGCTAAAACTGCCATTGCTGGATTGGTAGCATTAGCAGTATTAGCTCCACCACTTGGGGCAATAGTCGGTATTGCACTGATCTGTAAGGCTGCAAAGAATCAGCTTTACGATGGAAGTAAATTGCAAGAGCAGGTTAATAAAAGATTTTTTAACAAACCTCCAGAAAAATTTGATTCACAGGAATTAGAACAAGTAACTGTAAAAGGATTATCTCAAGATGTAAAAGCACAATATTCTGAAGTAAACAAAGAGCCGCAACAAGGTGCTGCTCAAGAATTGGTTCAGGAACAACAACGAGGAGGAGAATTAGGTAGAGGTGAAGAAGTAAGGTCGACAAAAAAAGAATCTCAAGAGAAAGGGAGTGATGGTCAAGGTTTAGTAACAGATTTTTTGGAAAATCCTGGTAGAGTAGGTTTCATAATGATGGCTGCTGCGGGCGCATATGATGCAGCTTCAGCAATTAAAAGAATGCTTTCTAAGGAAGCGCCTAAAAAGCCTGACTCTCAAGAGCAACAGCAAGGTGTTGCTCAAGGATTGGTGGAGCCACAAAGGGGAGGGGAATTAGATAGAGGGGCAAGTAGGGCTGCAGCGCCTGATGATTGTGGACAAAGTATGCAAGAAGTGCGTGATCAGGCAAGAGAGCTAGGTGGTAGTATGCGTGATCAAGGAATAAGTTCACAGGATAGGTCTTCAGGTTCAGTAGGTGAATCTTATGTTGGGGCTGAAGCTGCTAGAAGAACTCACACTGTCTCTTCTAGTAGATCTAGATAATAAGTTTTACTGAGTTTTAATTAGTATATATGAGATAGGTAAGGGTGCTTTATATACAAAAAAGATAGCTAAGCCAAATTTTATTCTTGTATCTAGAATATTTAAGTCATACTATATTTTGTGGTTTGAACAAAATAAAGGTGCAGTGGGATGCCAGTTAGTGATTTTCAAGAATTTCAAGAAAGATATTATAAAATTATAAGCCAGATAGCGGTTAAAGCTATAGATAAAGGATCATTACTTTTTGATGATCAAGATAGTAGTTTAGATTTTTTTGTAGGTCAGGGTGAATTTGATGATGAACTAGAAGAATTAGAAAGTTTAAGAAAGATGGCTATTGCAATAGATTTAAAAACAGAGATTAAAGATTTTAAATTTGAGCTGGGAAATCCTTTATTAGAAAAAGATGAAACTATGAAAATTTTTCAATATTTTCATGATATTGATAATGGGGAAAAAGTTGAGATAGATATAAGTACATTAGATATACCAGATATATCTAAGCAAGAAATTCAAGCGCAAGGGTTTGTTCAAGCTTTTGATAATATGAAAGAAAATGGAAAAGATCCTGTGGATACTGTGAAGTTTCAAAAATATTATCAAAATGTGCAGATTCTAAGTATGCAATCAGATTTGCTTGAAGTTGAAAATCCTGAATTAAGTGCCAATCTAGATAGAGCTAATGGAATTTTTAATAATTTTAATCGTGTTAAAGAAAAATATGATAGCTTAGAAAAACAGCAAAATATTTTTAGAGATTCTGATAGCGATGGGTCAGTAAGCATTGAAGTTCCTTCGATTGAAAGTATGTTGGATAAAGCAGATAAAGCATATGATCTTCAGCAAGGCTTAAGAATAAAATTAGCAGAATATATTGCATTAAAAAAAATCAAAATTTTTGATGAACATGGTAATTTTTTAGAAAATGCCGATCCATTGCCAGTTAGTGTGATATTTAAAGATACTCAAATAACAGAAGAATTAGGGAATTATTTAAAGAAAAGTGCTAGTAAATTAATTACTGATAAAAGTGATGTTACTATTGATAAAATATTTCATGCTTTAGATATTGATGGTCAAAATATTGGGGTTTTTAAAAAATTAGTTGATAAAGAAAAAGCTCAAATAAAAACCCCAAGGCAGAGAGAATCTGAAAGCAGGCAATCATCGAGTGTAGAGAGTAATGTGAAACCAACAAAAGAGCAGAGGCTTAATGGTTTGAAGGAGCGGCTTGCAAGAAGTATATTGGAGGTAGCTAAAGTTAGCCCTGAAAGGATTACAGATATAATGACAAATCCGAAGATGGCGGATGCCAAAGCAGCAATTATGAAAAGGGCTGAAAATACGCTTGAGAAATTAGGTGTTAATGAAAAAGATATTATTGCAATTGGTACAACAAACGCTCTTAAGGATGTTAGGAACGAAGATTTACAAAATCAAATAAAAATGCAATCTGAAGAATTGGTCGCTCAAGTTGGTAGGGTATCCTCTAAGTCTATAGATAGTCAGGATATGAGGGGCAAAGAAAATCTTCATGAAAAATATCAAGATAAGGCAAGTAAACTTGATAAAGGTACATTTAATAAGAATGTGGTAAAAGCACTAAATTATGAAAAAACAAAGGACGATAGAGGTAAGGGTAAAACTTTTGCATATAATGCGTTTTACAGAAAACCTATGCAATTACTTGATGCTTTAAGACCAAAAAATGATAAGCCATTTTTCACACCTGCTAAAACTGCTATTGCTGGATTGATAGCATTAGCAGTATTGGCTCCACCACTTGGAGCAATAGTTGGTGTTGCACTGATGTGCAAGGCTGCAAAAAATTTGCTTTATGATGAAAGTAAGTTGCAAAATTGGGTGAATGATAAACTTTTTGAAAAACCTCCAGAAAAAGAGAGTATTATTAATACAGAAGCATTAGAAAAAGTTAATCTTAAAAGCTTAACACCTGAAAAGACTCAAAGCTTAGATAAACCCGTAATACAGGAAAAAGCGCCTGAAAAAACTCAAACTTTAGGGCAAACGGTTGTGAAAGAAAGGGTATCTGAAGAAGGTCAAAATTTAGATAAATTAGAAGTGCCGGCTAAAAGCTTTGATAGACCAAGAGATAAGCTTCAAGAAATGATTGATTCAAATCCAAAACTTAGAAAGGATTTTGAAAAAGTTGTTTCGACAGCAGTTAAGTCTAGTCAGCAACGAGAGGAAGTTTTAAAAGTAACCAAAGAAATTGCAGGAAAAGATGCATTAGGTAAACAAAGGCCAATGGATGATTTAGATTTAATGAGTGCAAAAAGTAGGGTGGCCAATGAAACAAGAAAACATAAAGGGTCAGGCATAGGTCTCTAAGATAGTTTTTGATGATTTATAATAAAAAACAATATATATATTGTTAATATAAAATAAACATAAAATGATAATTTATAGGAGTTTTGAATGGTTGCATTAACAACACCAGAAGTGGATAAAGGCTGGAAGGCTAGAGATTTTAATCTAATTTCTGTAGATGGAAATTATTATGATTTGGATAAAGTGAAAAGGGAGAAGGGGTTGGTAGTCGCATTTATTTGTAACCATTGTCCTTATGTTAAATCCATAGCCACAAAAATTGCTAAAGAAGCAGAGGAATTAAGTAAGTTAGGGATTGGCTTTGTTGCTATAAATTCAAATGATACAATTGCTTATCCAGAAGATTCGTATGAAAATATGAAAAATTTTACTTTGGAGAATAGCTTTAAATTTCCTTATTTACTTGATAATACGCAAGAAATTGCAAAAATGTATGATGCAGTTTGTACACCAGATTTTTTTGGATTTAATTCTAAGTTGGATCTTCAATATCGTGGAAGACTAGACTCTGCTAAGAAGGATATTATTCCAGATGCTAAAAGAGAATTGTATATTGCTATGGCAGAAATCTCAGAAACTAGTGAATTTAAAGGTGAACAAATATCTAGTATTGGATGCTCTATCAAATGGAAGTAAAATTCTAAATGCACAAGCCATATATAATATTAGTTTGTCCTCAACTTGCAGAAAATATTGGTGCTGTTGCGAGGTCAATGTCAAATTTTGGCTTAGAGAATTTAAGAATTATATCACCAAGAGATGGATGGCCACCTTCTATTAAGGCGCATGAATTAGCTGCAAAAGGAAATTACATATTAGATAAAGCGAAAATTTATAATGATTTAAATTATGCAATTGCTGATCTAAATTTTGTTATTGCAGCAACAGCTCGCCCTAGGGATATGGTTAAAAAAATTGGACCTCTTAAAAAGATTATAGAGCATTGTAGTAAAAAATTTGATAAAGATGTTAAAATTGGTATTTTATTTGGCAGAGAAAATAATGGACTTACAAATGAAGAACTAGGATTAGCTGATGTTATTTCTGTTATCCCAACAAGTGGACAAAATCCTTCCTTAAACTTAGCCCAAGCTGTTTCTATTTTTGCTTATGAGTTTTTTTCACAAGCTGATATGAAAATTGATGAAAATCATGATATTTGCAGTAAAGAGGAGTTTAATAGCTTATTTAAGTTATTAATCACTTCATTAGAATACAATGATTATTTTAAAGAAAAAAATATCAAAAATAAGATGATTCAAAACATTAGAAATATGTTTATCAAAGCTGAATTAAGTTCTCAAGAAATTAGAACCTTAATGGGTATTATCAAAAATCTTAATAAATAAAATTATATTTATAGCTAAATTAAATGGAAGAAAAATTATTTGCTAAGCTTTTGCTTGAGCATAAAAACGATTTGGCTGAAATTAGAAGTATAGCATTGAAATTTATCAAATATGCCTCAGATCATGTGAAAAATGAAGATGTTTTAGACATTAAATTTACTAAAACAATTAATAAAGAAAAATTTGTAGAATTATTTATCAAAATGAGCTCATTAATAATGAAGCTTATACCACTTGAGCAACAGGTTTATGGTAATAATTTGGTAAGTAAAAATGATCTAAAGCGTCTTAAAAATAAGCATAAAAAAGAATTAGATATCAGTGAAGAAGATCTATTATTGATTAAGGGTTTTTTAAAAAATTTTGAAAATAAATGAAAGTGAAAATTTTTAGGTACCTTTTTGCGATGAGTTCTTAAATTATTGTTAATTAATATTGTTCAATCAGCTGCCTTTTGATAATATTTTGGTTTTATTAAGATAAATATTTATAACGAGGCCTATGCCAATCATGATTGAAAGGTAGTTAGATCCTCCATATGAAAGCAATGGTAAGGGAACTCCTACTACTGGTAATAATCCAGATATCATTCCAATATTAATTACGATATGAAAAAATAATAATGAGGCAAATCCTAATATAAATATTCTATGAAAGTGCGACAAACATTGTATGGAGATTATGTACATTATAATAATAATTAGCGAGTAGGTTACTAATAGTAAAGAGCATAATATAAAACCACCTTCTTCGGCTATTAATCCAAATATGAAATCAGTATGGTTTTCGGGTAAGAAATCTAGCTGATTTTGAGAACCTTTTAAAAAGCCTTTTCCAAAAAGTCCACCTGAACCTATGCTTATAATGGATTGAATAATATTATACCCTGCACCCAATGTATCACTACTTGGGTCTAAAAAGGTAAGTATTCTAGCTTTTTGATAATCATGCAAAAATCTCCAAATAACAGGTAGGCTTAAAATTGTAGATAATCCTAGACATATGAATAATTGTATTTTGACCCCAGCAATAAATAATATAGTTAAGGATGTTAAAATAATAATCAATGATGTGCCTAAATTAGGTTGTTTTAATATCAATAATGTAGGTAGTAAAATTACAACTAGTGGAAATAATAAATGTCTGTATTTTTTTATATTATTTATATGACAATTATGAAAAAATCTTGATAGTGCCAAAATGACAGCTATTTTCATGAATTCAGAGGGTTGAATATTAATAAATCCTAAATTTATCCACCTTTTAGCTCCCATAGCTTTATATCCTAAAAGGTCAGTTATAACTAGGCTTAATAAGACTAATAGATAAATATAATATGAATTACTAAAAATAAATCTAATGTTTATTATTGAAAATATAAAAGCAATTAAGAGCGAAATTAATGTGATGCTGATTTGTTTATTAACTAAATGATCTACCACTCCCCCTGCAATTGAAAACATTGCAAATAGATTAACACACACCAATAATATTATTAATGTGATGAATAATTTTATTAATAATAATTCTTTTTTTACAGAATGTATTTTTTTTATCATTAATTAATTTTCTTCTTGAGCAATTTTTTTTGCTTGATCATCAGCAGTTAATGCATCAATAAATTGATCTAGCTTTGCTTCTTGTAGAACTTCCTCTAAATTATAACTAGTTAGGTTGATTCTATGGTCTGTTATTCTATTTTGGGGAAAATTATAGGTTCTAATTCTTTCTGACCTATCACCATTTCCAATTTGTACTCTTCTTAAATCTGACATTTCTTTATTATTTTTTTCTCTTTCAATGTCATACAATTTAGATTTTAAAATTTTTAAAGCTTTTGCTTTATTTTGATGTTGAGATTTTTCTGATTGAACTACAACTAAGCCAGTAGGAATGTGAGTTACTCTTATTGCACTATCTGTTGTATTTACATGTTGACCACCAGCCCCACTAGATCTATAAGTATCAATTCTTAAATCTTTTTCATTAATTTTAAGATCTATATCCTCAGCTTCAGGTAAAACTGCTACAGTAGCTGCAGAAGTGTGAATTCTTCCACTTGATTCAGTTGTAGGTACTCTCTGAACTCTATGAACTCCAGATTCGTATTTTAATCTTTTATATACACCTTTGCCGCTAATTGATGCCATGGCTTCTTTACATCCCTCTAGAACTAACCCGGAGATTGATAATACTTCAAATTGCCAATTTTGATTTTCGGCGTATTTTTGATACATTCTAAATAATGTGCCAGCAAATAATGCTGCTTCATCTCCACCTGTTCCAGCTCTAATTTCAATTATCGCACCCTTTTCATCAGCTATATCCGTAGGGAGTAGCATGATCTTTAATTTCTCTTTTATAATCTCTAGATTTGCCTTAGATTCTTTTTTTTGATCATCAGCTAAATCTTTTAATTCTTTTTCTCGATTGTTCAGTAATATTTCTTCAGCTTCTTCTAACAGTGTTAAATTTTGCAAATACTCAATTGCACAGAAATTTATTTCAGTTAAATCAAAATGCTCCTTTGCAATTTTAGCAAAATCTTGTGAAGAAATCTTAGAAGGATCAGACAATTTATCACTTAAATTGTCATATTTACTAATTATTTTCTTTAGTCTGTCTTCAAACGCCATACATATAGACTGTTAAATTTAGTTCAATTTAACAGGTTCAATGTAATCTATCAAGCATTCAAGAAGATAATGACTTTAATAATGCCAAAATATTTTTCCTAACTTCTGAATTTGATATTTTTTTATATGAACTAGTTAAAATTTCAATTTCTTTAGGCTTTATATTATTTTCAAATGCAGTTTGATTTACATCTGATGCATAATCAATCTCATTTTTATCAGATATTTTATAATTTTCTATTTCATTAAAAAAGTATGTAATATCAGTTTTTAAAAATTTAGCAAAATCATAAAGCTTGCTTGCACTTATCCTATTAACACCTTTTTCATATTTTTGTACTTGTTGAAAGGTAAGATTTACTGATCCTGCTAGATCATCTTGGCTTATTCCTCTCTCAAGCCTTTTTTGTTTTAACTTTTTACCAACATGCAAATCAACATGATGGATATTTATTATATTAGAATCGACCATAAGTTTATAACCCTCCCACTTAGTTCAATTTTTATGTAATTTAGAACGCAAACCCGTTAGTATGTTATTTAAAAAAAACTACTAAAAATATATCATTTTAGACTACTACCTAATTCTATATATATCTATTATTGTAATAATTTTTATTTTAAAACAACACATAATAGTATATATATATTAGATGTTTAGTTTTATCAAGTATAGTGTAGTAAATAAATGGTAGAGAGATTTCCAATATCAAGAGAAGGCATGGATAAACTTGAGCTAGAGCTTAAGAATTTAAAAAATGTTGAGAGAGTTAATGTGATTAAGTCCATCGCAGAGGCAAGGGCTCATGGCGATTTATCAGAAAATGCAGAATATCATGCTGCTAGAGAAAAGCAAGGCTTCATAGAAGCAAAAATATTTGAGCTAGAAGATAAAATTTCTAGAGCGGAGATTATTGATGTTGCACAAGTTCGAGGTGAAGAAGTAAAATATGGAGCATCAATAAAATTATTCGATGAAGATAAAGATACTGAAATTTTTTATAAAATTGTTAGTGAATATGAAGCAGATGTTTCAAAAGGTCTGATTTCAATTACATCTCCGTTAGCTAAAGCTTTGATTGGAAAAAAAGTAAATGAGTCTTTAGAATTCAACACTCCTAAAGGTATAAAATACTATCAAATAATGTCTGTAGATTACATTTAGCATTTGTAGCTCAGCTGGATAGAGCGCTATCTTCCGAAGGTATAGGTCGTGGGTTCGAATCCCTCCAAATGCACCATTTTTTAATTGTTTAGCAATATTATATTGGCATATATTTCTATTTTTCCTTTTTAATAATTGCTCAATTTAAATTACTTGTCATTTTTTCCAATAAGCTATTTTGTTTTAATCTACAAAAAAGATGTTCAAAATCTACATGCTTTAAATTTTGATCTTGATTAAAGCAACTATACACATAACTAATTTCTTTAGTTTTTGGATTTACATGTTTTTGCAAGCATTGAGCACAAATTTCTTTCATCATACATTGCATAGGGGAATTAATTGATGCAAAGGATTTTATATTTGGATCAAATAGATTTTTTAAATCGTTTTGTATTGCATATGAAACTGCTTTCATCATTAAATCAGAGCCTATTGTAAGCATTCTATTAAAATCTTTTAGTTTCAAGCCATAACTAAAGTTGATATCGTAATTTTCTAAAGCTTTTACAATATTACCATGAAAAGATTTGTTGGTTCTGTTTGATAATCTCAATTCTGATTCATCGCAGCACCAAACGACCTGATTTGCAGCTTTTTCAATTTCCTGGGGTTTGAATATGTCTTCTTTTCTTTTATAACCTGCAAAATATAAAACATGACATCCATTATCTATCAATGCTTTACCTATAGAAAACAGTACTGCATTGCCTAATCCTCCGCCGATTAATATTACATTCTCATTTTTAGGTATGTATGTTGGTGACCCAGTTGGACCCATGAGGCTAATAATCTCTCCAGGTTCTAAATCTTGGCAAAAATTTGAAGAACCACCCATTTCAAGAACTATTAATGAAACAATGCCATGAATTTTATCAACAGAAGCACCAGTAAGAGCCAATGGTTCAATAGCTTTTAAATAACCATTATTAATTTTTGCATTTGATTCATAATTTTGCAGTCTATAGAATTGTCCAGGTCTAAATTCACTTGCAGCTAGTGGAGATTTAACAAAAATTTCAACAACATTTTGGGTTAATCTATTTACTTTAATAACTTTTGAAATCATCTGGTTGTTTAATTTTTCAAAAAATTTGCTATTTTGAAGTACATTTTTTGTATTATATTTCAAAACTTCTTTAGCAATTGATTTGTAACTATTTTTTGCACTTGCCATAGCTTTCACAATGCTACCGGAATATTTTGGATGTGAATCACCTAATATACTGATACTAAAGTCATCTTCGATATTTGTAAAAAAGGCTGAGTTTTGCTCCTCTTTAACCATAGAAAAATATTTGCCATTTAATTTGAAATGTTCTGGATCTTCCCTTGCTAAAGTTGTGTTGGGCGCTGTACCTGTGGCAATCAATATTGTTTTGGCCCAAACAGTTTGATTATTACATATAATTCCTTCGCAGTGATTAAACTTGTTTAAAATAATTTCTATCGGGCATGTGTTATCCACAAACTCTATCCCTTCTTCAAATGCTTTTACAACTTCTTCATGATTCAATTTATATGCAGGAGATTCTTCAAATTTTTTTCTATATATAATTTTTACTCCACCCCATTTTTTTAGTAACGAAAGTTTTTCTTTAGGATTAATTCTTAATTCTTTTGCATGTTTGATAAATTCTAAAGCCACTTCAAGTTCTTCATCATCTAAAGTTTTTAAAAAAGTATCGCCTAATTCTTCGTATTGAGTTAAAAATTTTTCTACCATTATTGGGTAATAAGCAAGGCTTTCTGTTGCCGTATCTATTGATGTCAAACCTCCACCAATAACAACAATAGGGAGCCTTATTTGCAAATTTGCTATGCTATTTTTTCTTGAAGTTCCAAGAGTTTGTAATGTCATTAAAAAATCAGAGGCACTTCTAGCTCCCTTACATAAAATATTTGGAATTTCTGGAATGTTTGGCTTTCCTGCTCCAATTGCTAGTGCGACATGGCTAAATCCAAGTTCTTTTGCGGATTTGTAATTGATGGTGCTACCAAATCTTATGCTACCATACATTTTAAAATTTTCTCTACGTTCTAGCATCAATCTTAAAACAGTAAGATAATTTTTATTCCATCTTACAGTAATCCCATATTCTGCTACTCCACCGAAGCCGTAAGCTTTTCTCTCACTAAGCTTTTCTTCTATTTCTGAAATATTTTTTATTGGTTTGAAATTTGCTCTACTTCCATCTTGCATTATGCCCGAAAATTTACTTTGAATTGGCTCAATTTTTAGTCCATCAATTCCCACCACTGTAAATCCCTCATTTATTAAGTAATGAGAAAGAGTGAATCCTGCAGGTCCCATTCCCACAATAAGAACTTTATAATTATTGAGCTCTTTTGGTAAATATTCTTCCGATTTAAGAGGATTCCATTTTGTTAGCAAACTATATATTTCAAATCCATAATCAAGTTTTAAAACATCATCCAAAATTTTAGTTTCAATTAAAGGAATATCAACTGGTTCCTGCTTTTGATAAATGCATGATTTCATACAATCATTGCATATCCTGTGTCCAGTTGCTGCTATCATTGGATTATCAATAATTGCAGTAGCAAAGGCACCTATAATGATCCCCTCCTTTTTGAGAAAATTCATTTCTGAAATTTTTTCCTTAAGCGGACAGCCCTTTAATTCAACTTCAAGGGGATTTTTTATAATGTCACTTGTTGTTTTATTGACCAATCCTTTTGAACAAGAGTCTTTATCTTGTTTATGACAATACAAACAGTAATTAGCGTTAACAATAGCAGTATGCTGATTTATTGTATTGTCTGTGAAGTCAAAACCGTTCCTAGCCCTTAATTTATCTTTATCGAAGCATTTTGTTTTATTACTAGATTCTGAATATTCTATTAATTTATCAAAATGCAATTTTTTAGGGATCTTGAATAAAATGCCATTGTTATATTTTGCCTTTCCCTCTTTACTATATAATGCCCATGCTACGTATATTTTAGCCGCTTTTAGCAATTCTTCATTATTATCTGATAGCCATTTTAAAATATTAATTGCTATTGATAATTCGTTATCAAGATCAGTGGAGTTTTTATTTAATATTGAGATTGCTTCCGGTATTTTTTTTTCATCATGATCTTCAAATTTAACCTTTCTCTGTATAAATTTTTTTCTACATTCAAATAAAGCGGATGCTTTTTTATGATATTCAGGGTTTTTATTTTCATTGTACTTTAGATTGAATAGATTAATTATAAAACTTTCCAAGTAGGGAGCTAATTTAATTATTAATTCAGATGATATTTGATTGTTTTTTCGACCATCAATTAAGTCATGTCTAAGAGCAATATTCTTTGTATTCAAAAAACCTATAAACTCTTTATCAATTTTTTTTAATCCAAATGTTGAGTATAAGTCCTCAAATGTAATATCAAAGTTTAGTTTAATCATTTTAAATGTCTTATCATAAGATTTAATGTAATAGCCAAAATATAAATAAATTTTTCTTGATAGTTATTATTAATAATGCTTAGATTGTCAAAGCTGGATGTGTTCTGAAATTTAATGCAAAATAAAATTGTAATATCATTAATAAATATAGTATTAGTTCTTTGGATTGTACTAATTTTTCCTGTTAATTCAAACTCAGATTCAAGAATTAAAGATATTGTCAATTTTGAGGGTGTTAGGGACAATGTTTTAGTTGGTTATGGTTTGGTAACAGGGTTGAATGGAACGGGTGATAATTTAAAAAATTCTACATTTACCCAAAAAGGATTAGTCAATTTACTTGAGAAGTTGGGAATTAATACAAGGGGGGAAAATATAAAAACAAAAAATATTGCTGCAGTAATGGTAACAGCAAGTCTTCCTGGTTTTTCTAGAGCTGGTAATAAAATATCAATCAATTTAAGTACATTAGGAGACGCTAAGAGTATAAAGGGTGGTACATTGCTTGCAACTCCTCTGATGGGAATAGACGGGAAAATTTATGCTGTTGCTCAAGGGCAAGTAGGAATCGGTAAATTATCCGACACAAGACAAGACAATTTTAAACCTATTTTGACATCAGGGTATATTATCAATGGAGCATCTGTTGAAAGAGAGATTGGGTTTGATCTCAATTCCTTAACAAAGGTAAATATATCATTAAATAATCCTGATCTTACAACAGCAAGGTCAATTGCCAATGCGATCAATTCATACCTAAGTAATACTCTTTCATTAGCAAGGGATCCAGGTACAGTTGTATTACAAATTCCTGATGAATATCAGAATGATGTGGTAGGATTGTTAGCAGATATTGAAAATATCACGATATCACCAGATACAACAGCCAAAATCATTATTGATGAAGCAACTGGCACGGTGGTTATTGGTAGGCACGTGAAAATTAGTAAAGTTGCTATTGCACAGAAAAATTTAATTGTAAAAATATCACCAGTGAAGGAGTTTGAAATTGAAGCAGATATTCTTTCAAGTAATGATGATAAAGAGCCAGCACCGCCTGGAACTGCTTTAAAGATGCTAGAACCAACTGCTAATCTTGCTGATTTAGTATCTGGGTTGAATTCACTGGGTGTTAAAACTCAAGATTTGATTACTATATTGAAATCAATCCGTGATGCAGGTGCGTTACAAGGGGAAATAGAAATAAAATAGGAATATGAGCAGTGACTGTAATAGCACAATAACTAATAAGACGAAGCCAATTTTAGAGTCTAAACAGTCTAATTACTATTCAAATGGTAATTTTAATATTGAAAGTAAGAAATTTAATGAGGTCCTAAACGAATTTAATGCAACGTTGTTGTCTAATATGTTAGAGCCGATTTATGAGAATATTGAGCCTGATCCATTAACTGGCGGTGGTTTTGCTGAAGAAACCTTAAATCATTTTTTAATTAATGAGTATGCTAGGGAAATAACCAAAGATGGTAATTTTAAAATTGATCCAAATTTAAATAAACAATTATTAAAGAAATATCAAAATTATGGATGATAAGCAACTTAAGGAACAAGAAAGTAAGACTGAGAATAAAAAAAATGACGATGATTTTTTTGAGCACGAATTAATTATTAAAGCACTGGATAGGCTAAGTAAAATTGTTAAGAAAGAAGAGGAGCTTGTTGAAAATAAACAATATGATAAAGCAGTAGAATTAATTCCAGATAAAATAGAGTTAGTGAACTTTTTTGCGAAAAATAAAGATAAAATTCTTGGTAATTTTAATCCTTCAAAAGAAGAAGATATGCAAAAAAGAGAAGAGATAAAAAATTTGGTACAAAATTTGCTTGATACTTCTGGTAAGAACATGAACAAGATTAAAAAAGCACAATATTTGAGTTCAAGGGTTATGGAAATATTAAAAGAGTCAATTCAAAAAAGTGAAGTGAAAAATAAAAATTATTCTAATAGTGGCAAGTCAGTTGTTAAAAATAAAATTAACAAACATGTCATGCTAAGTAAGGAGGCTTAATTCAATGAGTAAGATATTAGATACTACAGCAGCTGCCATTAAGAATCAGGAGAGATTAGTTGGGTTATCTCAGCAAAATATTGTTAATGCTAATGATCCTAATTACATTAAGCAAAAGGCAAATTTAGTATCAAATCCACATGTTGGGGCAGAAATAAAAAGTATAACTCTGGAAATGAGTGAGGGTTTGCTAAAGGATCAATATGCCAAAAATTCAGAATATCATTCTAGTTTGTTAACTCAAAAGTCATTACAAGAAGTAACGGATAGTGTGTATAGCCTCAAACTTGAAGGGAAAAATAGCGTAGCTGGAGCACTGAATGATGTTTTTGGAAATATAAAAGAATTACAGTTAGCAAGCAATGATTCTAATAAAATGAACGAAGTCGTTAATTCGGTTGAAAAATTTGCAAAAAATGTCTCTAAGCAATCAGAGCAGCTTCAGATATTAAGACAAGAGCAAGATAAACAAATTTCTAAATCAGTTGACAAATTAAATGCTCATATAGTAGCTGCAAGAAATTTAAGTGAAAAATTGCCTTTGCTAAAAGGTGATGGTTTGCGAGGTAGCGACACTGAATATAACGATGCAAAAACCAAGCTTTTTAATGAGGTAAGAGAAATATCGAAATTAATTGATGTTAATCAGTACTTTAATAAAGATGGAGAATTAGTTTTAGAAACAAAATTTGGCATACCACTTATTAAGGGTGATATTAAATATAAAGTGGAATTTTCTCATACAGATGGAGTGGATAATTATTTAAATAAGGATTTTGTATTTCCCGCACTTTCTGTTATAGACGAAGGTTTGCAAGATGATTCTCCTGCGTACAGAAATGATTTAGTTACAAGTGCTGTTACTGATGAGATTATTCATAATTTAAGAGGTGGGGAGTTACAGGCAAGATTTGAGTTAAGGGATAAAATTATACCAGAGGTAATCAGTAGATTGGATATATATACTGATACAGTAGTAAAAGAGATGAATGCAGTGTATGCAGATGCTGTACCTGAGTCTGGTTTTCAATCAGTTACAAGTAATAATAAATTTTTATTAGGCGATACAATATCAGTTAGTGGGAAATTTAAAATAGCGTTATTTAACTCCAATAATGGCTTATCTATTAAGGATAATGCAGGTAACCCAGAGACAATAGAGATTGATTTGAGTAGTATTTCTACATTACAAGGCTTGATAGATGAAATAAAAAATGCTTCATCAGGTGGTGGTCGTAAGATTGATGCTGAATTAGATAGTGATAACCATTTAAAGCTAGAATCAAGCGATAAGAAAGTTAACTTTGCTATTAGTAATGAAGCTAGTACATTTGGTGCTAATAAGGTTGGAATCAACCAGTTTTTTGGATTTAACAATATTTTTACCCATAACGCTGATAAATTTTATGACGAAAAATCTTCTGCTAATAGTGCAATATCATTAAAGGTATTAGATAATATCACAAAAGATAGTAAAATATATACAGCAAAAGTACGGTTTGAAGGTGGAGATTATAGTATTGGAAAAAATAATAAGGAAACTTTGGCAGAATTAGCAAAAATTCAAAATAGTGAGTTCAATTTTAAGGGAACTGATTCTATCTCAAAATCTACTTCAACTTTTTTAAATTATGCAAATGGTATAGTTGATATTCTTAATATGAAACATCAGGCTGTTGAAAAACAAACTGAGATAAATAAAATTGAATTAGAGGCAATAGATGAACAAGTTGCATCGAAATCTGGCGTTAATACAGATCAAGAATTATTGCACATTACACAACTTGATAGAATGCATAAATACGTATTGAAGACTTTTCAAATTATGGAAGAGTATTGGAAAACACTATTAGCTCAATTTTAAGAGAGGTATAATAACATGACAGTAAATTTTGTAAGCACTGCAGCAATAAATCAGCGTACAGAAAGGAATATTAATAATGTGTCAACACAGATGAATGAAGCTGGGAGGCAAGTTCAAACTGGGAAAAAATTTGAAAATATTTACGATGCCTCTGCATCTGAGGCAAGTGATGTGGTTAATATTCAAGAATCTATTGATGTTCAAAAGAAAGATATAGATATGTTGCAAAAAAGTTTTCGTAGAATTAATGAAATGTCAGGTGAATTAGATAATTTAAGAAAATATTTAAATGACAAACTATATGATTGGCAAAAATATGCAAGTGGAGCTATGAGTGATGATTTTACTCCTGAAAAGCAAACAGATTTCGCAGAAAAATTACTTAAAGGAATGGAGGGTTTTTTAAATAAAAGATCGATATATGATGAGACCTATTTATTTTCCGGTGAAAATATGGATATTAAGCCTGTAAGTTTATCAGGAAGCGTTGATGTAGGTAACTACTATTTGGGAAGTAAACATAATATGTCTTTTACATACGGTGATAATCAAATGGAACTTGATTTCAACGCTGGAGATAGCTCCATTAAAAACATCGTTAAATTATTTGTAGATGTAAAAAGCAAAAATGCCGGTGATAAGGATAGTATATTTGTAAAATTTGGTGGATATGTCAACGATCTAGTTGGTGCAAAAGAAAAAATTGATTCGAAAAGCAGAGAGTTGAAGCAATTTAGTGATATGCAAAAAGTTAATTTAGAACAAAGTACAGAGAGTTATAATGATATTGCTAAAGTTCATGAATATACAGGGTATATGGAATTATCACAAATTTCAAAACGACTTTCTGAAATTTTCTCTAGCATAAGAGCGTTATCCAAAGGTTTGGTTGATTATTTATAATAATAAAAAGGGGAGTGTATGCTGAAGAAAAAAGGAGTAGAAAAAAATGATATTTTAGTTTTTCAAAACAAATTTGGCTATGTTGAAGTAAACACAAAATATAAATTTTTTTTCCCTAAGGGTTTAATCGGTATTGCAGATTCAAAAACATTTTGTTTAGCTGATGCAAATAATAATAAATATAAGTCATTTAAATTATTGCAATCCGTAGAAAGTGAACAGTTGTGTTTTCTAACATTGCCGATATCTTTGAATAACAACATCATTAAAGAGAATGATCTACTTGATGCAGCTAGTATTTTAGGGATAAATGGAGATAAGGTAGCCGTTATATTACTTTGCTCAACTAAAAGTATTGATGATAAGTTAAAATTGGTTGTGAATACTAGAGCTCCAATTTTTATTAATTTATTTAATCAAACTGCATTTCAATATGTGTTGCACAATTCAAGTTATAGTTTAGCACACTCACTATAACAATTTTGTTTAAAGCTTTCAATTTTCTCATTATTGATTATAATGGAGTCTATATAATTTTCTTCTTTTGTTTATGAATACTGTTTTGAAGTCGTTTTTTGTGATGCTTATATTATTAAATATTAATAATTGTGCGGTTATTGGTATTGCAACTACTGCAACCACAGGTGCGATGATTGCAGATGAAAGATCGGTTGGTAATATTATAGATGACAAGGTAATTGCCACAAAAATTAGACATGAATATGTAAAAAATAATGTGGATAATTCATTAAGAGGAATTTCATTAGAAATATATGAGGGTAGGGTACTATTAATTGGTTATACAACGGATATTGAGTATAAAGATGAAGCAGAAAAATTGGCTTGGCTGGTACGTGGAGTTAAGGAAGTTATCAATGATGTAGTTATTTCTAAAGAAAATGAAGCAAGTTTACCAAAAGATATGTGGATCTCTACTAAGTTAAGAACTAAGTTTTTAGTCAATAAAGACATTCGTTCAGTCAATTATAAAATGATGGTATATGATAAAGTAATATACCTTCTAGGTGTTGCGGAAACACAAAAAGAATTAGAGACTGCGCTAGCTATTGCAGGAGAAATTAAAGGCGTAGTTAAAGTTAAAAACTATATACTAGTCAAGTCTGATACAAGAAGAGGAAATTAATAATTTAATTTTATGCATTGCTAAAAATAAGTAAATTGGATTAAGTTCTATTGAATAGCAAAAGCAAATAATTAAATATCATATCCAAAGCTTTGGTATAACGTTTTGTTTCTCTGTTGAGCCCAGAGAGATAATGGAATATCAATGAATTTTATACTCAATTGATGAAGTTTCAGATTTATTTGCAATATGCTTAGTTGTGATTCTATATTTTTTTGCAACCTACAATTATAAAAAAACTTGATAATTATATTTATTTATGCAAGCGATTTTGCGGATATAATTTTTGGAAATAGATTGTCATGGGAATTAACAATAATAAACTTACGAGGCAATAAAAAGAGGCGATTGCTATATTATCAATGGGTACTTTTTTAGAGTACTTTGATTTGATGTTATATATTCACATGGCAGTCCTTTTGAATGACTTGTTTTTCCCAAAATCAGACTCAACCACTACTTATCTACTTACCGCATTTGCTTTTTCCTCCACTTATCTTTTAAGACTAATAGGTGGTTTTATAATAGGTAAAATTGGAGATGCAATGGGTAGAAAAGCTACTATAATACTCACTTTTTAATGTCCGGAGCATGTGCAATGATGGACAAACTTCCAACTTACGCAGAGATAGGAATATATGCAATATTTGGTGTAATATTATGCAGAATGGTACAGGGCTTTTCATCTTTGGGTGAAGGCATGGGAGCTTTGATATATATGAATGAATTTTTAAAAACTCCACATAGATATGTTGCAAGTGGCGCTATTGATTTTGCTAGTCGTCTTGGTGGTTTATTTGCTTTAGCTGCTGCTTCATTTGCTATATTTGCGAATTTCAATTGGAGATTAGCGTTCTGGATAGGTGCTGTGATTGGAGTTTTTGCAAGGACAAGGTTGAGAGAAATTCCTGAATTTGCAGACTACAAAACAAGAATGAAATTAAAAGAAGAACAAAGTGGAAGCAAAATGTATACACCCAGCCAAGATATAAAGTATGATAAAAAAGCTATTCTTGCACTGTTTTTTGGCATAGTTATTCATCCAATTAGTTTTTATGTTGCATATATGTATATTGGTGAATTTATGAAAAATTCTCTTGGGATGAGTCCTCAAGATGTTATACATAATAATCTTAAATTTGCATTTTTAGGCGTTTTATCATCTGTTTTATTATTGCTATTTTCAATAAAATATCATCCAGTAAAAATATTAAAATTTAATTTAATTGTTGTTGCTATAATTATACTTTTTGTTCCTTACTGTCTTGAAAATGTTAGAAATTTATTTTTTATAATTTGTTTGCAACTAATAATTTATACATTTATAGGTTCATTTTACAATGAAGCTATGTGGATGAAACATTTGCCAATTGAGAGGCGTTTTGCTATCGTTGCAACTACATTCGATGTTGCAACTACATTAGGGTTTGGTATAGTGTCTTTTGGATTGTCATCACTTTCAAAATATATGGGACATTATTCTATATTAGTTTTCTATATGCCATGCATAATGGGTTGTTTATGGGGGGTTTCTTATCTTAAAAAACTGGAAATAAAACGAGGGTCTTATCAACTACCCGCATGAAGATTTTCCGCATGATGATACAGCTGGGACAGAGGAAGAGATTGAGTATGCAAATTTAGATGATGAATATGAACCATTCAGCCATAGATGTGAATACTCAACAAACTTAATGAATAAGTTGGATGAATTTAGTAAGGAAAAGAATGTGAAGCTTAACATGAAGGTAATAGAAAAAGCAATTACGTTTGCTAAGAAATGGCATGGTACACAGATGAGAAAAACAGGAGACCATCCTTTTTATTGGCATCCCCTTAAGGTAGCTGAAATGGTGGCAGAATGTTATTGCAAAACGGATGTGATAGTTGCAGCGATACTGCATGATGTAGTAGAGGATTCAGAGTGTACAGTGGAGTTGATAGAGAAGGAGTTTAATGCT
>JBGCDJ010000008.1:0-81072 GCA_045105275.1 Candidatus Midichloriaceae bacterium | reverse complement strand
CCTAGCGATATCCTCAAACGTATTTTCTGTATTATGGATAACTTCTTTTTTGGCTTCTTGCTTCGCCTGTGATGGGTCGATTCCATCAGCTAATAGTTTTTTGGCTTCATCACGTTTTAACCTTGCATCTTTTAATGAAATTTGTGGATACACTCCAGTAGCTAATGATTTTTCTTTGCCTTGGAATCTATATTTCATACGCCAATACTTACCACCGTTCGGTTTTATAAGTAAGTGCATACCCATTCCATCAGGTAATTTATATTGTTTTTCTTGGGGCTTTGCTTTCTTGCAAGTGGTATCTTATCGGACGTACTTGTACTAATAATATAGCTAAACCATAGGAAACACAAGGGTTTTTGGACTTTGTTGGATTTTATAAGATTACAAGATGGTGCCTTAGGAGGGAATCGAACCCCCACCCCCGAAGGGACCGGATTTTGAATCCGGCGCGTCTACCAGTTCCACCACTAAGGCAATTTATCAATAATATTTTTGTATATAGTCAAGCATCAAATGAGAATCACAGATGAAAACTTAATGACTATGAAGTAGCTAGGGCTATCTTATAGACATAAGTCTTCTAAATGATCTATATATAGAATTTCCTATTTTTATTGATATAGTTTGTGCAAGTTTCAATTTATTATTCTTACGCTTGTCATGTAATTTTATGTACAATCCGAGGCGTTTCTCATAAATTAAAACTTTCTAATATATCTTGTATAAAAATTTTAAACACTATAAATTTATTGCTTGTTTCGCAAATGTTAAATTATATATTTAAGATAAATCATAACAGTTGCAATCTATTATAGTAAATTCTTATTTTATTTACCTATACAAATAATAATTTACACGACTTGCAAGTGCAAGTCCGCCAAAACGAAGTTTCGCTAATCATTTGGCTTGAGCCTTTAGTTGCTACCTCAGATTAGCCTCGGTTGGCATTTCAGCTTTCTAATTTAGCGTAAGATAAATTAGAAAATACTATAAATTAATTATGCATTAAACGAAATCATAAAAGAAGTATATATTTATTATAAAATATTTCATGAATAATCTTCTAGAAATGGCGGGGACGACGAGACTCGAACTCGCGACCTCCGGCGTGACAGGCCGGCGCTCTAACCAACTGAGCTACATCCCCATTTCAGAGATAAAAATTAAGTGGTGGGCGATGACAGAGTCGAACTGCCGACCTCCTCGGTGTAAACGAGATGCTCTACCAGCTGAGCTAATCGCCCCACTAAAATATGCTAAATCATAATTACTGGTATATGACTTAAAAATCAAGCAAAATTTGTTTAATCTGCAAAATAACCATTAAGAGAAAGAATTAATAATAAAATGAATCATCACTATATATTTTCTCAGCTCTTTCGTGTTCTTCCTGAGCTCTAATACTTAATGTAGCAATTGGCCTTGCTTCTAACCTTTTTAATCCTATTGGCTCAAAATTTTTAACACAAAATCCATAACTCCCTGTTTTGATTCTTTGTAGTGCAGCATTAATTTTATCAATTAATTTTCTATAGCGATCTCTTGTTCTAAGTTCAAAATTCACATCTGACTCAATTGATGCTCTATCATTAACATCAGGCTCATTAAGCCTTTCATGTTTCAAATGATCAATAGTTTCTTTAGATTCCTTAGTCAAACTTTCCTTCCATTCAATAAGTTTTCTTCTGAAGTACTCTAATTGCATATCATTCATATATTCTTCATCTTCCGAAGGTTTATAATTTGCTGAAAGTTCAATAATTTTTTCACTCATAATTTTACTCCTAAATTATTATTTTTCATAATTCCTAATTAAAAATTCATTAAGTAACCTCACTCCATATCCCGTAGCTCCTTTTGGAGAAAAATCCCCACCTTCATCTAACCAATTAACACCTGCTATATCGATATGCGCCCATGCACAATCTTTTTGAACGAAACGTTTTAGAAATTGTGCTGCAGTTATACTACCAGCACCACCTTTTCCAACATTTCTTATGTCAGCTATTTTAGAATTAATTAAATCATCGTAAAATTCATCCAAGGGAAGCCTCCAAACTCTTTCTCCAACTTCCTCTCCTGCTTTATGCAACTTTATTGCTAAATCATCATTATTGGAGAACACTCCTGCATTATGATGTCCAAGAGCCATAATAATTGCGCCAGTTAAGGTCGCCAAATCAATCATGATTTTTGGCTTAAAATTTTCTTGAGCATACCACATTACATCTGCTAAAAGTAATCTACCTTCTGCATCTGTATTGTCTACCTCTATAGTTTGTCCCGACATGGAAGTGATAACATCACCAGGTCTTTGAGCGCTACTAGATGGCATATTCTCTGCTAAACCTATCATACCCACAACATTGATTTTCGCCTTTCTTTGTGCGAGAGATTTTATTAAAGCAGTTACTACAGCTGCACCTCCCATATCATATTTCATCATTGTGATGGATGGCCCAGATGGCTTTAAATTAATACCACCAGTATCAAACGTTACTCCTTTACCTATAAATGCAATAGGTCTATCGTCTTTATTGGAGGTTTTATCACCATTCCATTCCATTGATATAGCATAGGTCCCAAAATCACTACCCTGCCCCACAGCAAGTATTGCATTCATACCTAATTCTTTTAAGCTGATTTTATCTATAACTTTTACCTTAACACCAAGCTCTTCAAGCTCCTTGCATACTAAAACGAAACTATCCGGATTTAAAGTATTTCCAGGTTCAGAAACTAAGTCTCTTGCAAAATGCGTTGAATTTATAATTTTTTCTCTTTCAGAAAAAAGTTTCTCAACATTCGGATTATTGGCATATATATTTATTTTTTCTAAGTAGATTCTATGCTTATCTTTTTTAGCAACATAATATTTATCAAAAACATAATTTTTTAATTTTATTCCTTCACAAATATTTTCAACAAAAAAATCTTCTTTATCCTTTAATTCATCATTATCGATAAAAATTCCAGCTTCGGATACTTTCAATGAATTTAATTTATCAGCAATATTACCACCTAATTTTTGAACTTTAACTCTATTTAATAGATCTACTGGACCAGTACCACAAAATAAAAATCTTTTTATATCTCCCTCAATTTCTATTGTTGCAACTAACATTTCTCCAAACTTACAATTAAAGTTTTCAAACATTCTCAATGTTTCAGTCACTACTTTTATATTAGATTTTAGAAATGACGGAAGAATTTTGATATCTGACAAAAACAAAATACTCAACTTTTTCCCAGTAATAGAAGTAAGTTTATTAAATAAAAACTTCATAGTATAATCCCAAATAATATTATTAATCGGTATTTTATATCACACATTAAAAAAAGATAAAATAAATAACTTTTAAACAATAGTATTATTCGTGTATATTACACAAGTGTCTGTAGTTGTGATTAAAGCTTAAAGTTTTTATGCTTTATATTCAGGTAAATACTTTATTATTTTAATTAATTTTTCACTAAATTTTTAATGTTTTTGATTAATACTTATTTCAAAAAAAGTTTTTTTGAGTATCTAAAAATATTTGCATTTACATATATTGGATTTATTTTAGTGATATTTTTATTTGATATGTTAGAGCTTTCTAGGATTACATCAAAATACTCATTGAGCTTCACAATGGTGATAAAATTATCCTTGATGAAGAATTATAGCAGCCTAAGCAAAACAACATCAATGATTGTTCTTGTATCATCCTTAATATATTTTAATCTAAAAAAGAAAAATAATGAATTGATTGCGGCAAAAAGCATTGGTATATCAAATTTAAAAATTGTACTTCCCGTTATTTCAGTAGTTTTTATATTTGGAGTTTGTAATATCACAATCATTAATCCTATAGGCTCAATGTTACTTAAAAAATATCAAAATTATGAAGCTCATAACTTCAAAAAGCAAACTAGCCTAGTATCTTTATCAAAATCTGGAATATGGTTAAAAAACAAACTCAATAATGAAAATTTGATAATTAATGCTCTAAGGGTCTCGCAACTTTCAAACACTATGAATGATATAAAAATCTTTTTTATTAATAAAAATGGAGGCTTAGAGCGCCAAATATTTGCGAAATCAATTTTGTTTCGTGATGAAGACATAGTAATAAAAGAACCCATGATATTCGATAAAAATTTCTATATCAAAAAGGAAAAGGAAATAATTTTACCTGTAAAAATTTCTATATCACAAATATTTGAAAATTTAGCAACAATTGAAACAATATCATTTTTTCAATTATTAGAGTTTATCAAAATTACTGAGGAATCTGGTCTATCAACAACAAAATATTTATTGTATTTCATAAAAGAATTATTATCACCCCTCTATATAATCAGTATGTCTATGATAAGTTTCTTTTTTATAAATCGTTCAACAAATAGAAAAAAATTTGATTTATCACCCTTATACTGCTTAGCTGTAGGGTTTATTGTTTTCTTTAGCACAAATTTTATTCATACTTTAGGATTGTCAGGAAATATTTCCATATATTTAGCAGTATTATTCCCCGTTATAGTTTCAAATCTACTTGCATTATACCTTATATTATATAAGAATTAATGTAGATATTTAAATAAGGGGTTTGCTAATAATGCCAGTAGACAATACAGATGTAATGCAAAATAGAGGCGCTAATTTCACAGAATTTAGAAAAACAGTTAATGATTTTGAAGATCTTCTTCAAAATACAAACATCTTGCAATTTGCCCATAAGAACAAAAAAAATATACAAGAAATAACAAATGGTAGTTATATTTGGGGGACTATTAAATTAATTGCTAAAAATTTATTCTCTGGTGATTTTTGGAAAATTGCTTTCAAGGCACCTTCTATTTACAAAATATTTCAAAATTCTGATAAACCAGAAATGCAAAAACTGCTAGTTGAAGAAACTAGTTTATTAGAACAGATAGGAACAAATCCTGAGATTACAAAAGAACTTTTGAGTGATTTAGTATTTACCCAAGATAATGAGCAGACTAAGCTTTTAAAACAAGTAACAGGCGCAACGATTGACTTATTAAGTGACAAAGATGCAAGAGATGAATTAAAAACCGAGTTAGTTAATAATTATTTTAAATTCAGTCTAAATTCCTTTGATAGAAAAGGCTTTATTAACAATTTTATTAAATATGAAAAAAGCCAAATAACAGATAAAATCAAAGATGAAAAAGATTTGGCAAAATTATTAAAAAAGAAGTCAGATATAAGATTTGGTGACTCAAACTACAATTTACAAAAAGTTGTAAAATCACTTGATGACGGAGCTACTAAAGCAGAAATTTCAACTGCAATGAAAGCTCAATTACGTAAAGAATTAGAAGTTTTAGGGCTTAGCACAGATAAAATTAATACACTACTACCTGAAGCATTAACATTGTCTCTTCAGGATGCACAAAAAATTCTCCAAGATAGATACAATGAGATATTAGAGCAAAAAATAAATGGTATACACAGTAGAATCGTAGAAGAAATAAGACAAAATGGTGCAGTAAATAGTTTTGATAGTTATGTTTCTGATATTTTAGAAGAACATGCGAAATACATAGTTGATGTTCAAGAACCATTATATCAACAATATTATATTGATGACTATGTAAGATTTCATGAAAAAAATGATTCTAGCAAAAGCAGAGCAGAATTAAGAGACGAAGCACTTCAACATTCTTACAATATTTTTCCTGATTACATGAGATTAGCACAAAACGTGTTAAGAATTGTGGATACCCAAAAAGGTGATATTGGTGATAATTTAAAAGGTGTTTTAAGAACAAGAGGGAAAGATTTAGTAAGTTATGTAAAGGATTTTACTAAGAAACAAAAAATAACAAGTGTCTTAAATGCACTTGAGGTAGAGGGTAAAGAATTAACTGAATTATCATCATGGATAAAAGAGTTTGACCAATCAAATGATAAAACTATACAAGAAATTGTTGAGCACATATTTACAGCAAAATTAGAGAGAGATATACCAAAAAATCTGCAAGAAATTATCAACTCACCTGAAACACAAACTATGCTTGATATGTTAAATAATTTTGGTATTGATGATGCTGTTTTAGATTTAGTTCCATTAGCATTAGAAAAACCAGACGGTATTGCTGATATCGCTAATATTACTGAGTCAATTAGAACGAAGTTAGTTTTTAATTGGGCAGAAGACTTATTAAATTTCTTAAACTCAAGCCCTGAACTAAGGGATGAATTTATTAAAAACCCTGAGATGGCTGCAAAATTAACAAAAGGCATTGTCAACAATATTCCATTTCTTAAAAATTTATGCCAAGATTTAGGGTGTACGGATCAAGTGTTTGATATTATTTCAATATTAATTAAAACTCCTGAGGATACTCAAAAAATCTTAGGATACCTAAATGAAGGAAAATATGTGGAGCTTGCGCAAAAATTTATTGAAGTTGCTAATTCAAATGTGGAATTACGGAATTACCTAACTACTCATAAAAGTGTGTATAAACAATTAGTTTCATCCTTATTTAAGGAAATAGATTTGATGAGAGATCTCAAGGACAATAATGGAATTACTGACGAAGCATTTGAAATAATTTTAGATTCAGGGCTTGCTGTTTTAGATAATCCAACTAAATTCGCAGAGCTCATTGATATATCTAATCAAATTTTTGATACTATAAATCAATATATAACTGATAATGGGTTAGGTGAATTTTCCAATTTGCAACAAGAGGATTATGTCAAATTGACAAAGATTATATTACAAAATGAAGATTTATTTGATCTTTTAGAGACAAATAAAATAGCCTTAGGAAATTTTGTAAAATTATTAGTAGAAAAAGTACCTTTGTTAAAAGCTAAAAAAATTGAATGGTTAGGAAATGTAGAGATTGATAAATTAGTAATGACTCTAATTGAATCAGGTATTTTAAAAAATAGAGATAATGTAAATGTTGCATTAGATCGCTATATGGGAGATGGATATAAAGCTGTTACTTTAGCTACTTATATTTATCGTGGCTCTTCAGTTATTAAAAATCTACTAATAGCTGCCCCAATAATGAGTTATTTATCTTCTCCAAGTATAGAAGGTAATCTATCCGATCTCATCAAAGATCAAGTTAACTCTAATACTTCTCATAATTCTTTAAGTGAGTTATTACAAGGCAGTAGTAATACGGACCTGATTAATTTTGGCAATAAAAAGGACCTAACTGGTATAACGCTTGATGATATTGATTTTTCTAAAATTAAAAATATCCAGGGATTTAATTTTATAAATTCAAATTTTGCTAAATCTAATTTCTCAGATGTTGAAGTTCAAAATTCATCTTTTAGCAATACTACCTTTCAAAAAGGAGTAAATTTTGAAAATGCAACACTGAAAAATGTTAATTTTAGTAATGCTAAATTCAGTTGCTATGAAATAGTAGAGCTATACCTCCCAAGGAGAACTGAAACTACAGGTAAAATTGAACAAAATGCAAAAATTAGTTTTAAAAATGCGACACTGAAAAATGTTGATTTTAGTGGTATAAGCTTAATAAAGTCCGCATATTATTCTAAAAATCCAAAGATTGATTTTGAAGGTGCCGTGATCGATCGCTCTACATTTAATTCTTTGGTGAGTGCTATTAAAAAAAATCCATCTCTGGAACATAGTATGAATTTGAGAGGAGCTAAAATTATTGGTGATTTAAGTGAGCTAGATTTATCAGGAATAAATCTAGAAGGAGCTGATCTTTCAGGTGTAAGTAGTTTAAAAGGCACCATTGTTAAAGGCGCTAACTTAAAAGGTACAAATATTAATCCAGAATTATTAAAAGAAGCTTTGCAGCTTGAAACTATAGAAACAGATTTTACATCAGAAAAATTAGATGAAATTAAAGCAGCGCAAAAACAAAACAAGGAATTAATTTTTATTGGAAAAATATCTAAACTTATTGTTAATAAATTAATTAATGATGGTAAATTGGTTGTTAAGGATGCTATTCAAACTACTTTATTAATTGAACAACTCAATACTAAATTATTACGTGAAATTAGAGCATTGGCTGATCCTGAGAAAGATTATTTAATTAATCTTTTTGAGGAAAATTATACCAATTTAGACCAATTTACAATAGACCCAAATGCAATTAAACATTATTCAGATTTAAAACAAACTCCACAAGCTATATTAAATGCTCTTTATACCAATGCTTTTTCTGGTACTAAATTATCAGATTTAAATTTAGCAGATGCTTTAAAATATGAGCATATGAAAAATCTAATTGCAGATGAAATTGGCAAAAAATTATTTGGAGATGGCCAAAATAGAGGAAAAGATTTTATAATTATCAGAGAACATTTAACAAAAATTTTTAATCAGTTATCTCCTGAAGAAAAACAAAATTTATTTACTGAAGTTTGTACTATCAATCATGATAAAATAGTATTAAATACAGGTCCTGAATGTGAGATCTTAATAAACTCATTAAAAAATCAATATTTTAACAAAACAAAATACACCAATGCCGGGATAGTAACAAGTGGAGTATATTTACCAACAAGCAGTGCACTTGATGAATTTCTACCTAGTAATTTAAGTACTATAAAAGTCATTTCTGATTTAGGGAAAATAAAAAAACTATCAGAAGCAGTTGGTGAAAAAATAGGAGAGAAATTATTTGGAGACAGCATGTCAGGCTCTAGAAGAGCAGATACTCAAAAAATTATTACTTACTTAAATGATCAAATTTTTCCACGTATTTTATGCGAATTATCAGAAGAAGAAAAAAAAGCTCTATTAGATACTATAGACTTTAATCCGTCTGCATTGGGAGAATTGGTGGATAAATTAGTTGGAGACTTTAATAAAGTTAATATATTAGGTATGAGTAGAGTTAATGAGAATAGTTTATCACAAATTTTCTATAATAGTACCTCATACACTAAGCTAGGAAATGTTGCTGGTGGCATTCAATTAAACACTACAAAATTAAAATCACAAGATTTTTTTGATTCAGTAAAAGATTGCGTTATGGGTAAGTGCAAATCAGATTTATCAAAAATTGAGGAGCTAGCAGAAAAAATTGGAAATAAGCTTGGAGAAAAATTATTTGGAGAGGATGCGTCTAGTTCTAGGAAGGCAGATATTCAAAAAATCATCAATACTCTAAATAAAGTACTTCTACCAAGTGTTATAGATGGCTTAAGGGATGGGCAAGAAAAAGAAAATTTTTTAAAAGCATCTGATCAAACCATTAATTCATTAGTGGGAGATTGTAAACCGAGTGGCATTTGGGGAAGAAAAGTTACTGAGCCAATCAGTTTATCACAAATTTTTTATGATAATTCTTCTTATACTACCGTTGGTATGTTAAGCGGAGGTATTCAAATAAGTGATAGTAAATTAGTAGATAAACCTTTTTTAGATGAAGTTAGGGGGCGCTTACAAACTGAAGCTAGATCATCAATCAGTCATGGCAAAGGTAAATAACAACCGCACATCTAAAAATTTTTTCAGTAATTTCAACAATGGATGTTGAAAAAGAAGAGAGAATAGCAGTTATAATATGAAATAAACACACCTTGAGCGCTTCCTGATATTAAAAATCTATCATTATAATAAATAAATATTATAAAATTTTTATGAGTAGATTTGATGAAATAAGATTTCCAGAAGATATATCTTATGGTGCAATTGGTGGGCCTCAATATTTCACAAATATAGTACTCACATCGTCAGGAAATGAATATAGAAACATCAATTATTCTAGTTCAAGAATGAAATGCAACGTGGCTTATTGTGTTAAAATCAAAGAACAGATAGATAAATTATTGTTGTTTTTTAGGGCAAGAAAGGGACGGGTAATTGGTTTTAGATATAAAGATTGGACTGATTTTAGTGCCAAAAATCAATTAATTGGAATTGGTGACGGAAATACAACAAAACTTCAGTTAAAGAAGATTTATAAAAGTGGTAAATCTGAATTCATTAGAATTATTGAAAAACCTATATCTAGCAGTGTTGAAATATACTTCGATGATATCAAAGTAAAACAGGAACATTATACTATTGATTATACAACAGCAAATATAATATTTACTTCACCAGTAAATGCTAAAACAAATATTTTTGCTAATTTTGAGTTTGATGTTCCAGTGAGATTTGACATGGATTATCTTTCAATATCAATTGACGAAAAAGATCTTTATTCATGCAAAGAAATTAACCTTGTTGAAATAAAATTATGATAAAAATAAATGAATCAACTACAAACTAATCATTTAATTCAGTCAGTAATTACGCTATTTATTGGTATATACAGTTCCTCAATGGTGATCAATTGAGATTTGCTAATTATGATAGTAATATTATTATCAAAGGGCAAACGTATATTGCCGATACTATCCTTACTTATAAAAGTATAGAGAAAATTCTGAATTATTAAAAGAAGACAATGAAATTTGCGGAATAATTAATGATAACTATTTTAAACAAGAAGATATTATAAAAGGTAAATTAGATAACGTATATATTGAGATCTTCTTGATAAACACGTCTGATTTGGATAGTGATAAATTAATCATAAATCAAGGGTATATAAATAATATAAAAGTTACCGATAATAAATTTGTTGCAAATATTTCTTCAATACAAAATAAATTAAACAAAAAAATTACACACTCCTTCTCTCAACGTTATAGAGCAAAATTCTGTGATAATAAATGCGCCCTACATGAGGAAAATTATACATTTAATGGAAGGATAACAAAAATAATATCGAACAATATATTTTATGATTTTGAAAGGAATGAAGAAAACTTTTATTTTAATTTTGGAGAAATAACTTTTTTATCAGGAAGTAATAGTGGATTATGTTTTCAAATACATAATTTTAAAGATAATAAGATAGAATTAATTTCACCTTATATTAATAAGTTTGAAATTAATGACCAATACTCCATTATAGCTGGATGTTATAAAAATTTTTTATCGTGTATTACTAAATTTAATAATGCGTTGAATTTTAGAGGTGAACCATATATTTCCAAAGTTCTAACTCGTCTTTAGCCTGTTATAAATTGAAGCTAAGGGGAAAGATAGAAATGATAAAAATATACAAAATAGCTCTTTTGAAATACTCAAATATAAATTAGCGACAATCTTTGGATGAATAAAAAACCCTATTATCCCCAAGCAAATTGAAATATATGCAAAGGCAGTGCTTTTTGTAAAATTAAAATAGGAAATTACTATTGGGAAAAATAGTGTGCAGACCATTATTTCATAACTTAGCAACATTGTTTCTATTATGTTATCAAAATATTTTGCTATTACAATTCCCAAAAACCCAAGCAATATGGTGATAATTCTTGTTTTAAGCAGGTTATCAGAAAGTGAATTTTGTTTAAAATCTAATGTTAAATTTGAGCTAATTGCACACAGCAATGAATCACCTGTTGAGATAATTGCACACAGAACTGCAAGCGCTGCTATAGACGTAATAAATCTGTTAGAGGTACTAATAAAAAAGAATATCATCTCGCTACTTCCAACCGGGATATTCTCAATGCTCCTTGCAGCTATTCCAAAAATAAGTGGTAAAAAAGAAAATCCAAGCAATAGAAGGCCTGCTATGAAAGCGGATATATATGCAGTTTTTGAATTTTTAGCAGAAAAAAATCTTTGCGCCATATCTTGTTCAATAAAGACATATAAAAATGGAACTATTATATAGGGGGTTAAAAGTGATTTATCCTTATTACTAATACTATTAAATAGGTTATCTAGTGAAAATTGAATATATTCATATTTATTAAAAATATAGTATGCAGTAATGATTGCAAAAGTAATAAACACAAATATTATCTGTACTACATCAGTATAAACCACAGCTTTCAAGCCACCTAACACGGTATATAATATTAGTACCGTCCAAAATATATAGACAATAAATTCATTTTCAATTCCAAACGCAAACAAAAGCTTTCTTGTCCCTACTATCAATGAAATTAAAATTCCATAAAGGGAAATTATAGATATAACTGAAGCTAATTTTCTAAGAAATTTTGATTTATATTCTTTCTCAAATAACTCAGCAATAGTAGAAATATTTTTTTCCCTTAGCTGTTTTGCACCAAATATAGCAATTGTAACTAAACCTAAAGATAAACCAAGAGAGTAAAATATACCATAAATACCATATTTATAAGAAGAATCGGCTGTGCCTAATATTACAGCACCTCCTAATTGCGTGGCTAATAACGACATACTAACAGAAATAACTCCTAAACTCCTACCAGCTAAAAAATAATTATCGTTAGTATTGATTCCCTTCGAGGATTTATATCCGATATATACGAAGATAAAAAGAAGTATTGCAGAAAATGTTATGAAATAATAGCTCATTCAATATTGCAACACTTTATAGATAGAAGATAATAAAAAAGATTTTTAATAGCTAGCGCCTGGAGCCTTTCTAAAAGATTTATGTTTCCTTTTTCTTGCTTCAATACTTTTTCTAAGTTTTTTCTCAGAAGGCTTTTCATGATGTCTTTTTTCTCTCATCACTTTAAACACACCTTCTCTTTGCAATTTCTTCTTAAGAATTTTTAAAGAGTAATCAACGTTGTTGAATCTGACTTGAACTTCTACCAAAATGCTATTTTTTTTGTTATATTATTACATACGTTATATAATAAACAGACATGAAAGTAAACAGGGAAATACACACAACACAGATATAGATTAAAATTTAGTTATTCATAGGTAATATTAACACATAGGAAAGTTAAATAATTGTGCATTTTAATATGTATCTGGAGAAATTTGAACTTCACTTGTTATAATAAAGCTTACATCATTTATTAAGTACTCTAGCTCAACAAAAGATGCTTGCCATCCTTTTTGTGCACTTGAGAGTGGCACCTCAATTTTACACTGATACCCTTGCTCGCAAAAAAACTCAACTTTTAGTTCAGTATAGCAATTATCACATAAATTTTTGGAAAAATATGATGAGATTTTTTTGACTAATAAATGCCACTTATCATAGGAGTTTAAGAATCTAAAATCCCTGTCCTCCTCATTAACTGCATTCCAAAGTTTTACTTTATGGGGCTTTTGAGAAGAATTAATATTTATTTTATTTTTATTAAATTCAAATTCAACTTTTGGCAGTGCAATATTATTAAGAATGAAATAAAAAAATGAATTAACTCCTTCACTTATTTTCAACCTATTTTCAGTAGCATCGCTTATAGGATTTCCAGAAAAATAGTGCAAGGCATTAGGAAGATATCTGATGTAATTATTGTTACCTGGTAAATTTTTGAAATAAAATTTTGATGAATCTGGGACAAAAAAGTCATCACCACTAGCATTAATTATATATTTGGGTAATTTCATCCTTTCTTGATATTTTGGATCATAATCATCAGTTAAATAACTTATAGGATCTTCTATTTTCATTAAATCAACAAATGCTTTACTACTAATTCTGTTAGTTACTCCTTCGTTTTTATAATCTCTCAATGCGGGTGGGCATCCATCTTTATACGATTGACAAATGTGATTAATTGATTTTTGCACATTTAAAATATCAATTACTATTGGAGAAATAGCAGAAACTCTTGAATCCTCAAGTGCTACCAACCAAATGGCCCAACCTCTTTTAGAAGCACCAGAAAGAACGAAATTATCTATTATTACATCATTTTCTATTGTTAAAATTTCTTGCACAGCATCCATTGCTTTTATAACAGATTTTACCATAGGCAAATGCCCAGCTAAATAAGCATTTTGCAATGGTGACTCCATTACTTTTTTATATGTATACGCCAATACTTGATCTTCCTTTCTAAATTTACCTCCCATAAATAAATACTGATTTGGAACGTCACGGATCTCTATAACAGGAGCTTTATTTGTAAATGCAATTTTAGCAAAATCTATTTTTTCTTTTGGCTCCAAGAAATTGGCATTGCCTTTTTCATCTTTATTGTATCCTGCAGTTACATACAATAGTGCCTGATTATATGAAACATTGTTAGGCAAATAAATAAGTAATTCATGACTCCAAATAGTACTTGGTATATCACTATACTCAGAAATAGGCCACTTTTGTGAAGTCATTATATACGTATTTATTGACACATTATTAAATTCTGATTTTTTAGATTTTAAAAACTTATAACTAAATTCACCATCTTCAAAATTAATAAAAGTACTAAGGGCTTTGCTTAAAGTGGGGGGAGAAAAAATTTCGGCATGACTGCCGTCATCAGCATAGCATTTATTATCAAATACATTCTGCATACAACAAAGCATTATTAAAAATATTAATATTTTAATTGTATTATAAGTGAATCTTATCATTGTCTAAAAATTAAATACATATCAATTGGTGAGGATATAAAAAATACTTATATAATAATATTATGCATCACCTATCTTTATTATATTATGATACTCTTATCAAATTTATAATAAATCAATATAGCTTCTCTAAATATCTAGCTATTAAATCAGCTTCAATATTCACTATTGATGCATCATTAAGCTGAGATAAATTTGTGTTATTCCAAGTATGTGGCACAATATTAACTTCAAAAAAAATTTTAGTAACTTTATTAATTGTAAGAGATATACCATTAATTGTAATTGAACATTTATAAGTAATATATTTATCCAATTGTTCTGGTAAAATAAATTTTATTTTATGAGAAACTCCGGTTTTTTCTATTTCGTACATTTTAGTATAGCAATCAACATGACCCTGAACAAAATGTCCATTCAATAAATCCCCTACCCTCAAGGATTTTTCTAAATTTACTTTATAACCTAGAATCCAATAGTTAACATTGGTAACTTTTCTTGTTTCTGATGAAACCTGTACAACAAAACTATTATCACTAATTTCTGTTACTGTAAGGCAAATTCCATCACAAGAAATTGAATCTCCAATAGCAATTTTATTTGTATCCAGTGCAGTTTGAATTTCAACTTTCCAATCATCACCATCCTTATCAATGGCAAATATTGTACCAATATCAGCTATAATACCACTAAACATGTCATATTTATTGTTGCATAAAACTTAAAAACAGCTATCTTAAAATTGTCTTATAGTCAAATAAATAATCGTTTTTAAAATATGAAAATATATATTGATAGTTGTGATATAGATCAGATTAAAAAATATAAAGATTTGGGATTTGTTGATGGAGTGACAACTAACCCTTCAATTATTGCAAAATCTGGCAGAGATTTTAAAAAAGTTATTACTGAGATTTGTAATGTAATTGATACATCTATAAGCGTTGAAGTTATATCAACCGATTATAAAAACATGCTTAAAGAAGCTGAAGAATTTTCTAAAATCGCACCACAAATTACTATAAAGTTACCAATTACAGAAGATGGTTTAATGGCATGCAAAATACTATCTGAAAAAGCTTTTAAGATTAACATGACTTTATGTTTTTCACCATTACAAGCATTATTGGCAGCAAAGGCAGGAGCCACTTATGTCTCCCCTTTCATTGGAAGGCTTGATGATATGGGTAGGGACGGAATTGATTTAATTGCTGATATTTGCTCTATATTTGAAAATTACTCAGATATATCAACTCAAATTTTGGCAGCTTCAATAAGGCATCCCATTCATATAATCCAAGCTGCTAAGCTTGGTGTTGACGTAATAACATTGCCTCCAAAATTAATTGGGGTTATGATTAATAATCCTTTAACTGATAAAGGTATTGAAATTTTTTTAAATGACTGGAATAATATAGAAAAATAGTTTTAAAAATGATCAAAATAGTAGTGGGGTTACTGATTTGCACGTCTTTTGTATGCGCTAACGCGCAAGAAAACACTTTTGAGATATACAAAAATTATATGGATTTTTTGACTAAAAACGATGCCGTAATTTCACAAAATATTGCAAACGCAGACACTCCAAAGTATTTGCCAAAAAAATTAGAAGATAAAAAAAATCCCTTTGGTTATGATATTAAATTAGATACAACAAATCCTATGCACATCCATGCTGAGGAAAAAAACTCCAAATATAAATTGTCTACTGCAAAGATACTTGAAATTAAGCCTGACGGAAACGCCGTAACTCTTGAGGATGAATTATTAAAAAAGAATCAAAATTCCATTAAATTACACCAAATTTCAAATATGTATAGCAAATCAAAAAATATGATGAAATATGCAATAACAGGACATGTAAAATGATTTATAACATTCTATTAACAATGATATTTACTTTATTATTTAACAATTTTAATAATATTTCTTTTGCTGAAGAGAAAATAGCAGCCGATTCTCTTGAAGCATCTATTAAGATATCATCATCGGGCATGCAGGCTCAAAGTCAAAGGCTTAAAGTTATCTCTCAAAACATTGCAAATTCTAATGTTACAGGCAAAACTCCCAATGAAAATCCATATAGGAGAAAAATCATTTTCTTTAAAAATGTTTATGATCCAAAATTAGATGCCAAGATTCTAAAGGTCAATTCTATACAGGAAGATCAATCTGAGTTTACGCTTAAATATGAGCCAAATCATCCAGCAGCAGATAATAGAGGTATGGTAAAATATCCAAATGTGAATATAATAATTGAGACTGTTGATTCTAAAGAGGCGCAAAGAACATTTGATGCTAATGTAAATTCTTTGGAAATAGCAAAATCAAATCAAAATAAAATTCTTGAATTAATGAGATAATATTATGACAACTTCATCACCTATAAAACCAAATTTTAGCAACGCAGTAGAAGCATATCAAAAAGCAAATAAAAATGTAAAAAATCTTGGTTCAACAACGCAAAATAATAAAATAAATACAAATTCTGGTCAGGGAGTTTTGTATGCAGGAGATAAAATGGATATTTTATCTCAGGGTGTTGCAAAAACTTCTCAATTTTCAAGCATTGTTCAAGAGTTAATCAAAGTAAGAGTACAAAAAGTTAAGAAGGCTGATAAGGTATCCTTAGATGCAATTAAAGGAAAAACAGGTATGATTGAAGTGATGGAAGCAATAAATAATTCAGAAATTGCTTTACAGGAAATCGTTACAGTCAGAGATAAAATCGTCTCTTCTTATTTAGATATCTTAAAAATGCCTTTATAAAACTTTATTGCAGAAATAAGAATCCAGTGAAAATAGATTATGCAATAAAATTGGGTCTGTTGCAAACAATTAAGGGAAGCACTTAAAGTCCACAAATCTCATCCTTATAGAATTAATACCGGTAAGCATGCTCCATATCAATCAGCACTTAACGAACTTAGAAAAGAAGGAATAATAGGTGACAAAACAGAGCATTAACAAGTTAAGTATTTAAATAATATTATTGAATCGGATCATGGGAGAGTTAAACGACGACTACGACCCATGCTAGGATTTAAATCTTTCACCTCAGCCTATCGATGTATCAAAGGCGTTGAGACTATGATCATATTTGCTAAAAATCAATCTTTCTGGATAACCAATAATTTAAAAAATTAAATCATCTTCATTAATAAACTTTTCAATCTTCACTCACTGGATTTTGCTATCTAAAATACTTCTTATCCTAAAACTATTTTAACCTCCATTTCAGTTTGCAACAAAGCCAATAAATGACAATTAAAGTAAATTAATAATATATTATGGAGAGTTGTTGATTAAAATGACATGAGCTAGATAAATTATCATAAAAACGCCGTAATAAGAAGTCGATAATACGCTTTTTGGATACTATTAAAGTTTAACCTGCCTAGCGAAAATCTCGGTCGCTTGCAGCCCGCGCTGAATAGCGTGTAATACTCAAAGAGTATTACAAAAGATCTTGCTTCATGAAATTAGATAAAAATGCACACCATGTGTATCGCCTTATGTATCATTTTGTATGGATACCAAAATATAGGCATAAAGTTTTCAAAAGCCCGTACAGAGAAGTGCTCAAGGATATAATTAAAAAGGTAGGATACGACTACGATATTAATATAATAGAGCTAGAAGTACCATTAGATCATATACATGTGATAGTGAAATATGAATCCAAAATATCTCCATCATACATTATGCAAGTAATAAAAAGTATCTCAGCAAGAAAATTTTTTGAATTTTATCCAAATATCAAAAACAAGTATTTTTGGGGAGGCAAGCTTTGGACTCAAAGTTATTTTGTAGAAAGTATAGGTAATGTAAATGAAGAAACGATCAGGCGATATATAAAAAATCAATTGCAACAAATGGATAAGCGTGAAGCAGTGCAGAGGAGGTTAAACATCCGATGGTCGCTTGCGGCCTAGTTGTTTCATTTATATAATTTTAAAAAGGAATTTCATCTTTTACATCGTCTGAATCAAATTGATCTTTTTTTGATTCTTGGTGATTATTTTCAAAATTGCCCACACCTGACTGTGCATCGTTATTTCTAGAGTCAAGTAATGTAAGCGTGCTATTATACTGAGTTAATATTACCTCGGTAGTATATTTTTTTACGCCCTCTTTATCTTGATATTCTCTAGTCTGTAACTTACCTTCAATGTATACCTTACTTCCCTTTTTTACATAATTTTTAATAATATTTACAAGCCCTGGAGCGAAAACCACCACTCTATGCCAATCTGTTTTTTCTTTTTGTTCTCCAGAATTTTTATCCTTCCATCTCTCACTTGTAGCAATTGAAAAATTAGCAATCTCATTACCACCTGTCTGAGAAATCCTGATCTCTGGTTGATTACCAACATTTCCAACTAATATGACTTTATTAACGCTACCTGACATTATCTTTTAGTACCCTGACAAAAAAAGCACACAAGTGCACAATTAGCACACTATATATGGTGATTATTAAATATTATTTATTATTTACAATTGCTTTAAATTCAGACCCAACAGAAAAGCTAACTCTTTTTTGAGCCGGAACTTTAGCTATAGTACCTCTTGGTGTTTTAACTTCCTTTGCAGCTGTATGTTTTGCTTTAAATGAACCAAATCCAATAAACCTTAATTCATTTGAATCCTTTAATGAATGTGCAATACACTTAAAAACAGAATTTAAAATAGTATTAGCTTTAGTTTTTGTACACTCTAAATCTTTTGATAAAATATCTAAAAATTCATTTTTATTCATCTTAACTCCATTATAAATGTTAAATATATAAATATAATTATAAACACTATCTACCTATAAAATTACAATATATGCAACAAGTATTTTCAATTTATATAAAATTTATTATATTTTGGTAAAAAAATGCTTGGATAAAGTTATCTTTACCAAACTCATTCTACAACCTGATTATAATCTATTTTCCATGTATTATCAAAATTTTGTACAAAAAATTTCATTTTATTATTAGATAATTTGTCATCCAATTTAGTAAACAAATATTCCGTATTTATACTATCCATAGTAATAATAAATATATCATTTACTAAATCAACATTGAATTTTGTGAGTAGATCAATTGATGAGATTATTAAACATTTATTGTGAAGCACTAAAGAATCAGAGTTTATTGCTATTATTAAATCCTGTAATTCTTCATTAAATTTATCATTTTCCGTTGAATGAGGTATAAAAGACAATTGAGAAAAAGTCCACATCAAATTATCTAGATACTCCATTTCATCTTTATTTTCGCATAATAAATTCACTTTTCCTCCAGCATCTAATATTTTCATAATGATTTTAGGAAAAGTTACTTTATAAAGAGATTTTTGAATCTGATAAAGTGTTAAATTCTTCATTTATATGTGCTTTGACCTTATTAATTCTTTTAATTTGTTAATTATTACTTGAATTAATACAAAACTGTTTTCATTGTTCTCTAATAATACCTTAGCTATAAAATCATCAAAACTTTTTAATTTAGCTTCATCTTTAATAAAACTAAAACTATCAATATTTTTATGATCTTTTAATTGTTTATTAACAATATCAACAGTGATTTTTCTCAATTCATTTTCAATATAATCATATGCTAATTTCTCTGTATGATCTGCATCATTATTGTTATTAATCAACTCTAATATTTGCTCAATATATAATCTATCTCTAATCTTAAAGTATACCTTAGCTATATCATCTATATTGATTTTAGAAGACTGCTTAATTGTGATTATATCAAAAAATGAATTAATTAAACTAAAATATACAATATTTAAAATTAGCTTTTTTGAATTTTCATCTTCCTTAATATATCCATTAATCTTTTTGGTTTGCTTTTTAATTATCATATCAAAATATTTACCTTTACTAAATAAATTACATAATTCAACAAACCCATTCTTCTGCTTTAAAACAATAGGGTCAATGTCATTTATTTCAGAATAATGCATTAAAATACAGTTTATTCCTGCCTTTATAATAGTCTGTAATTTATTTAATAATTTGTATCTTGAATTTGATGAAATATTAAGAGAAGTACCATTTATCTCTTTCAAAATATTTTTCACATCCATGCTCTGCATTATAACATAAAATGCTTTCATTATAGCTACAACATCAAAACCTTTTTCCTCTTTTAGAAGGTGGAACGTTGTGCAGCCTAATGTATTCACAAATTCATTTGAAATGACCGTAATAATTATCTCATTACTAAGCTTATGCAACATTATAGATTGTTTAAAATTCTGTTGCAAATATTTTGGAAAATATGAAAGCAATATTTTTTGAAAAAAATCTTCTTTTGTAAAATCAAATGAATTCAATATTTTAGCAATAGAATTTTTTGCATACGCAACTAATACTGCAATTTCCGGCCTAGTGAGAGACTTTTTTTCAAGTTCAAGCTTAGTGATCTCTTCCTGACTTGGTAAACTTTCAACCTCTCTTAGCAATTCTCCTTTTTCTTCAAGACAATTTATTAACCAACTATAATCCTTCAAATTGTTAATATCAGAATAACTTTCCATATTTAATAAAATGGATTGATTATGATTATCTTCTAAAACTAAAGTTTCTATATCAGATGATAATTTATTTAAAATCTTATTTCTTTCTGCAAGATTAATGTTTTTTTGCTCTATTTCGTGTTGCAAAGCGATTTTTATATTTACTTCATGATCAGAACAATCAACACCTCCAGAATTATCAATAAAATCTGTATTAATTAGCCCACCTTTCTTAGCAAATTCTACTCTTCCTTTTTGTGTAAATCCTAAATTGCCACCCTCACCTACTACTTTACATCTTAAATTTTTTCCTAAAATTCTTAAATTATCATTAGCTTTATCACCAATCTCATTATTATCCTCAAATTCACCTTTAACATATGTACCAATTCCTCCATTCCATAATAAATCAACAGGCGCTTTTAAAATGGCACTTATTAATTGAGATGGAGATAATTTATCGGCGCTTATTCCCAATGCAACTTTAACTTCAGGTGAAATACAAATTTCTTTAACTGTCCTCTCATAAACTCCTCCGCCTTTAGATATTAACTTTGAATTATAGTCTGTCCATTTTAAACGTGTATTATTAAATAATCTTTGTCTTTCTTTAAAACTTACCTCTGAATTTGGATTTGGATCAAGAAATATATGCAAATGATTAAAGGCTGCCAAAAGCTTCATTTTTTTAGATAATAACATGCCATTACCAAATACATCCCCAGACATGTCACCAACTCCTACAGCTGTAATATTATCTTTATCTAAATCAATATTTAGAGAGCTAAAATGATATTTCGCACATATCCAAGCACCCTTTGCTGTTATTCCAATTTGCTTATGATCATACCCAGCAGAACCTCCTGATGCAAATGCATCATCAAGCCAAAAATTATATTCTTTAGATACTCCATTGGCATAGTCAGAAAAAGTTGCAGTTCCTTTATCTGCAGCGACAACAAAATATGGATCATCTTCATCATGTCTGATGATATTTTTTGGGTTAGTAATTTTCTTATTAACAATGTTATCTGTTATATCTAAAATCCCTCTAAGAAAATTTTTATAGCAAGCTATACCAAATTTTAAAAAATCCTCACTATTGCTTGAATGATATTTAAGAACAAATGCTCCTTTACAACCAGAAGGTACTATCAATGAATTTTTAGTCATTTGTGCTTTCATTAAATCTAAAACAACTTTTCTAAAATCTTCTGTTCTATCAGTCCACCTAATCCCTCCTCTTGCAATTTTAGCACCTCTTAAATGTATCGCCTCAAACACAGAAGAATAGACAAAGGTATCAACTTCAGGCTTTGGAAGAGGCATATCTTCAATCTCTCTTGAATGAATTTTTAATGATATATAATTTTTATAATAATCTGTGGCTTTATCTATAAGAAAGAAATTTGTTCTCTTTGTTGCTAAAATTAAGCATAAAAAAGTACTTAAAATTTTATCTTCCACAAATACTGATATTTTTGAAAGCATTTCATGAACATTATTCAAAATCTCCTTTTCAGCGGAACTTGTATACTTTAAATCTGGATTAAATCTCAACCTAAACAAATTTATCAAGCTCTTAGTAAGAATTGAATTTTTCACTAATGTATTTAATATATATTCAATACTAAATTCAAATCTAATTTGTTTTAAATATTTTGCATACGCCCTTAAAAGATTAGCTTCTCTATAATTAATTCCAGCATAAAAAATTAAGTTATTAAAAACATCATTTTCAACTGTATTATTCCAAATTTTTTCTAAACCTTCTTCTAAATTGAGTTGCAACGTATTATTAAAGGTAAATTCTCCAGATTTAGATTTTGTTCTAAAATAGTGAATAAAGACCTTTACCTCTGCTCCTGAATGATTAATTTTAGTTTCAAAGGTAGCTACATCAATTATAAATAAACCTAAATTATCGATTATTGGAAATATAGTTGATAGATGCAACTCGTTTTTTAAGGAAAATATCTTTAACTGAATTAAACTTTTACTACTTTTAGCAGAGTTATATATTTTAAAAACAACTTTATTCTTTGCTAAAGCTTCCTCTATTGCATTTATATCATGAATTGATTGTTCCGGTGAAAAACTGGTAGTATATTGTACGTTGAGTACATCTTGATATTTTTTAAATAATTTATCTGCTTCTTTTTTATTGAAATTATTATTTAATACCTCTTTTAAATTATCATCCCAAGCATTTATAGTACTAGCTATTAGCTTTTCAACTCTATTAATATCATAATTAGGAATTATTTTATCAGGTAAATTTATTATCAACTGTAATCTGGTAAGCTGCCCCTCTCCAATTTTAACATAATGCTTTGCGATGAAACCCCCAAATTGACTACATAATATATGCTCAATTCTTTGTCTCACCTGGGTATTAAATTTGGTTTTAGGAACAAAAATTAATGAACTAATATATTTCTTTGCTTTATCTTCTCTAATAAATAATTTTATTCTAGGATTAATTGTCAGTGATACGATTCCAGAAGCAATTTTATATAAATCATTTTGACTTATTTGTAGTAATTCACTTCTAGGAAAATCTTCTAAAGCAGAAACCAATTCCTTGGCGTTATAACTATCTTTTGGATAGCCATATTTCTTAATAACATAATGAATTTTATCTCTAATAAGAGGAATGTTCAACACACTCATATAATAGACTTTTGTAATTAGAAAGCCAAAAAACGTATCAATAGAAATGCATCTTCCATCTGAATCATAATTTTCAACAGATATGCACAGCATATATGATTTTCTGTGTACTTTTGTTTTAGTTTCAGATTTACGAATAATTATCGCGCCATTATTAAATTGATAATTATTTAATAATTCTATTTCATTTTTGAATTTTGGACGCTTTAATAAACCTAAATTCTTATTTTCATCTATTTTAAAATCATTTCCATTACTTGATTTTGCATAGGTATAACCTAAAAAAATAAAATTATCTTCTGAAAGAAATTTTAAGAAATTTAGATACTCTTGATTAATTTCAAGATTATTCTTCAACTCTAAGCTCTTAGTTAAATTATCAATACAAACTGATAAAGAATTTTTCATATCCTTCCAATCATCTACTGCAACTTTAGTGCATTCAAGTATTTCAGAAATTTTTGCAATTAACTTATTATAAAAATTATTATCAAACCAATTTGAAATGTAAAATTGTAGAACGGTAATTTTGTTATTACCTATGTTTGTAAATTGATAATTTTCGTAATCCTTAGGATTAAACGCCTTATGAGAAAAGAGACTTATATCAATGTCTCGAGATTGCAATTCATTGTTTATGGAATCAATTATAAAAGGTGTATCAAAACAAACGATAGTTAAAATGGCATAATCAGCACTTTCATTTTCAATATCTATATCTATTATAAAATTTCCTTTGAATTTCTTTTTTATAATATTATAAGCATTTTCACATCCTCTGCTTATAACCTTTGAACTTAATGTTGATAAATTATCTTCAGAAAGCTCTTCCAAAAATTTTGTAGCAAAACTTACCATGTATTGATTTTTTATCAAACCAATTATTTCTTGAACTTTTTTTTGATTTTGATTTATATGCCCTTTTTCCATGATCACTATTGAACCTTATATTTGTTAAATGATAGCACAAATTATATTCTAATAAACTCTAAACTATTACTTGATTTAGAATAATATAAAAAACAATATAACACAGCAATTTTCATCACTTATGTTTTTGAATTTATATTGCATTTTTTGTTTTATTAACATCATATACCCCTTGTTGTCATTAGCTATTTAAATCTTAAAGTAGTAAAGACTTAATCAAAATTCACTGTTTATTATCTAACCTTAACTGATTGACTCGCTGCTAAATTACTATCTTTATACACCTTTTCAGTATGCTTACCAACCACTGTTTCCTTAGGCGCTTTTTCACTCAATAATCTATCTGCATTTTTATCAACCCAATCCATTAAGTCCATTCCACCTACCTTTGCATTTATATTAGTTGCATATTCCATTGGTGCTTTGCCAGCTATAGTTTTATCATTTAGAAACGCCCATTCCAGCGCAGGTTTACCAGCTATATTTACATCATTTTTAATAGCATATTTTAAAATCTTTTCCTCATTTTTACCCAAATCTTCAACAGCATATAAAAATGCAGGTTTACCACTAATTTCTACATCACTCTTTACTGCTATCTTTATAGCAGGTTGCCCACCTATATTGATATCATTCTTTACCGCCCATTCAAATATCTTATCCTGATTTTTTCCTAAATCTTCAACAGCATATAAAAATGCAGGTTTACCATCAATTTCAATATCATTCTTTATTGCCCATTTTATTGCTGGCACTCCATCTACCTTATAACCATTTGATATTGCATGCTTTGCAAACTCACCTTCTCTTCCATTACTTTTTTCCCATTCGTTAATGAGCACTATTGCAGGTATATTATCTTTACCTACTTTAACATCATTCTTTAATGCAAAATCTATTATATCAATTAAATCATCTAAAGTAATATGACCTTCTTCAACAAGTGTACTGGCACTTTCCATAAAAGATTCAAACACAGGCTTTTCACCAGCAGGAAAATCATTTGCTAAAATAGCATCTTTTAATTCATTTATAAATGATCCTGATCTCTCAGTAGCTTTATCACCTGATGCCATATCAAGAACACTATCTTTTACTGCATTCAATTTGGTATTTCCCAGTATATTTATCAAATACATTTTCAAAAATATCTTGAGCATATGGTAATAAATGTTCATTATCTTTAAATATCCTTTCAACTGAACTTTTATACATATCTGCTATTACTTCACGTCTATCCGCTAACTTCGCGTATTTTTCAATTTCATTAAGAACTTGAGGAGTGACGCTAGACTCTAAACCATTTTTTAGTAAAAAATCATTAAAATCAGATAGCAAATGTATATAATATACATTTTACTCTAGCAGATCGTTATCGTGAGTCAATATATTGTAAATAATAAAAACTAAAACTATTTTTATAGAATTAAATTATCAATTGAAAAAATCTTCTACTAATTTCGGAGTCATTTCTAAAACACCCCATTAATGCATGGGTCTTCATTTTTGCATCTTTTTGATTAATGCCTCTATTATTTATACAGCTATGATTAGCTTCTATCATAACAGCAACACCCTTAGGCTTTAGCGTAAAATTGATAGTATTAGCAATTTCAGATGTAAGCCTTTCTTGAATTTGAAGACGCTTAGAATAAATTTCAACCACTCTCGCCAATTTGCTTATACCGACAACTTTAGTGTTAGGATAGTACGCTATATGAGCAACACCCTGAATTGGAGCCATATGATGCTCACAATGAGAATATAATTTTATATCTTTTAAAAGAACCATGTCTTGATAGCCTGACGTCTCTGTAAAAGTTCTTTGCAAAACTTGACTTGGGTCTTCTAGATAACCTGAAAAATATTCCTTAAAACTTTCAACCACTCTTTTAGGAGTATCAATCAAACCCTCTCTGCTAGGATCTTCACCAATCCATCTCAATATTGTCTCTATAGCATGCTTCGCTTCATTTTCCGATACTTTAACTTGTATATTGTTTTTCTTTAGCAATTTACTCTGCATAATCGCATAATTGTTTAAAAAATAAGAACTGGATTATATCATTAAATATTTTTTTTTATAGTGTTTTATTAATTAAGCTAATAGGCCTTGCTAAAAAAAATAGATAGACTCAAAATTTTATTGAATAACAAAAGTAAAAAATGAAATAATCATATCCAAAATTTTGGAATAACGTTTAGTTATTCTGTTGAATCTGGCTACAACACAACGCCCTCTTTCCTTCCTATATCATCATTTGCCTCTTTACCATAACACCACTTCATTTTTTCAACTTCTTTTTAATACCACCTAAATCTTTATTATTGCCGAACCCATAATATTATTACTTCTTACTTTTTCATAGGCTTGAGTTATATCATCCAAGCTAAATTCATCACAAATAGTAATTTTGATCCTATCATGTATAATCATTCCAAAAACTTCATCCGCACACAGCACTCTCTCCATCTTATTACTTTTATAATCAAAAATAGATGGAAAAGTGATGTATAAAGATTTGGCAGAAATTTTAGCGATATCAATACTAGACATCTGATTTAGCTTTGCACCATAGTAAACCAAAATTCCCATTTTAGTTAAACATGCTATATTTTTGTCGTGAATTATACCACCTAATGAATCATAGATAATATTTACACCATACCCTTTAGTAAATTCTATAATTTCTTGCTCCCAATTTTCTGATTGGTAATTAACCACTTTTCTGCAACCACATTCTAGTGCAAAAGTTGTTTTGCTATCACTATCAACGCTACCAATAACAATAGCTCCTAAATCATTTGCCCACTGAGCCAATATATAACCAATACTGGAAGACACGTTATGTATCAAAACTATCGATTTTGAATCAACTATATAGACTCTCTTTAAAAGAGAATGCACCATCATACCAGAAAAATACGCTGCAGCAGCTGTTTTTTTATAAATCTCTTCAGGAATTGCAATAAGATCTTCTGCACTGACAATTGTATTTTCTTGATAACAACCCATGTTTTTAGAAAAATATACAACAGAATCTCCTGGTTTAAAGCCTGTTACATTAGAACCAACCTCTAATATATCACCACTTGCACTATAACCTGGAACAATAAACTGCTTGTCACTTGGAACATTGGCAAAAACATCATTTTCATTAATTCCAGCTACCATGTTTTTAACCAATACCTGCCCCTCTCCAGGATTTTGACTTTCTATATTTTCTATTTGTAACTGTTGATTATCCCCAGATTTAATTAACTTAACAGATTTTGGCATAATTCAATTTTATAATTTTAGCTTATCTATAATCTTATTGTAACTATAAATATTTGCAACATTTCCTAGCGTAGTAATAGTGATATTTTTATTTGACAATATTTGTTTGGCTATTTTTTTCAGTGATTTAACAGTAACATCGTTCACCTTTTTTAATATCTCATCATTACTTATATACCTACCAAACATTGCAAAATTATTGCATAATTTTTTCGCTCTAGACGTTGTACTTTCCATTGACATAAGTAAATTTGACCTGACTTGTGCTTTAGCACGTTCAATCTCCATGTCATCAATTTCCTCAGTAACGTTTAATAATTCCTGTATAGTTAAATCTATAAGTAAATTTATATTTTTTGAATCAAGAGCCGAGTATACCCCAAATATCCCACAATCACTGTAACTACTTGAAAATGCTGAAATATTATATACCAAGCCTCTTTTTTCACGAATCTCTTGAAATAACCTTGATGACATGCCGCCACCGAGAATAATTGCTAAAATTTGCAAATCATAAAAACACTCATCCAAATATGACAACCCTTCAAATCCCATTAAAAACTGACTTTGCTCAAGATCTTTATTAACATGCAATTCACCTCCAGAATAACTAGCTTTTCCATATTTGGAAACATCGTCGGTTTGAAAATTTTTGAATTTCTCATCAATTAAATTATTAAATTTGTCTGCATCAAGATTTCCAGCAGCTGATATAATTGTATTTTTAGTAGAGTATCGATTTTTAAAATAATTATACAATTCTTCTCTACTCAAGTTTTTTATAAACTCCTCTGTCCCCAAAATTGAACGACCTAGAGGTTGATTTTTAAAAGCAGTTCCCTGAAAATAATCAAAAACTATATCATCAGGAGTATCTCTTGTCATACACAATTCTTGAAGAATAACCTCCCTCTCCCTCTCTAATTCTTCTTTAGCAAAAGTGGAATTTAATATTATATCAGTAAGTATATCAGTTGCTTTTTCTAAATCACCCTTTAGTACTTTTGCGTAATAAACAGTTGAGGTTCTTGATGTATAAGCGTTAAAATACCCCCCTATCATGTCAAATTCTTCAGCAATATCCCTCGCTGTTCTTGTTGATGTGCCTTTAAAAGCCATATGCTCCAAGAAATGAGATATCCCATTATTTTGTTGATCTTCATTTCTACTACCGTTCTTAACCAACAAACTAATTGTTGCAGATTCAAATTCATTTACTGTATCTGTTGCAATAGTTAATCCATTTTGCCTTACTAAACAATCTACTGATTTCATTAAAATTCCGAACATTGATTTCCAATCATTCTACAAATTTTAAACCATTTAGCAATACTAGATAATTTTATCTATCTCATTAAAAAATTTATTTACTGAGTTAATATGAAGTTCTCTCAGTTGCTTTTTATAAGATTTCTCCATCTCATTTATTCTTTCAGGGTTTTCCAAACAATCTTTTATATATGAAGCTAGCCATTTTTCTGATAATTGCCACTCTTCTTTCACAACGATTTTTGAATTTTTACTTAAATATTTTGCATTATATAATTGGTGGTTGTCTTTCGCTCTGGCAAATGGAACCAATATCACTGCCTTTTGAAATAACAATACCTCCACAACTGATGATGCTCCAGCTCTAGAAATGACTAAATCATGCCTATTATACAATTCCTCTATATTATCAAAGAAAACTTTAGCACTAAATTTGCAACTTGTTTTAGAATAAATATCAATTGTATCGTCCAAATACTCTTTTCTGACTTGATGAGTGATAGATATTTTTTTCTGGAAAGATTTTTCCAAATTTAAAATTGCTTTGGGTACAATATCACTAAAAAGCTTTGCTCCCTGACTACCACCTATTACCAATATTCTTAAATTTTTTATTTTTGATCTTGCTTTAGCGTTATGCTCTTGCAAAAATTTTATCAAATTTTCTCTAACTGGCAACCCTATTAAGATAACTTTTTCTTTATACTTACTCTTAATCTTTTGTGTATCTAGAAATGAGGTTAACAATTTATCTGCAAATGGTAAAAAAATTCTATTAATCTGCCCAAGAACCGAATTTTGTTCATGCAAAAAAAGGGGGATGCGAAAAATTATTGCACATAAAGATGCTGGAAAGGATGGATATCCACCAAATGAAATTATTAATTTTGGTCTTTTAAAACAAAATTTACCCATTATTTTTAATGTACTAACAAGTAAAAGAGATAAATTCAGCACTTTACTACTTAAATTTTGCTTTAGAGGTAAAGATAAAATAACAGTTTTTTTGATATCCCGAAGTATTCCATCGCAATATTTCAAAGCTCTTTTATCACACACAAAATGCAGTTGATATCCTTCTTTATATAATTTTTCAGCAACAGCTTGTGCTGGAAACACATGCCCACCTGTACCACCTGCAGAAATTATAATTGTTTTATTGTTAGTTGCCTTCATTGTCACTAGTTTTATGATCTAATATTTGTATCAATCCTTTAAAATCTTTAACTTCCTTAAAATCCATATAAACTGATGCATACCTAACATATGCAACTTGGTCCACTTTAATCAATTCACTCATCACCAATTCACCTATAATTTTGGATTCTACTTCGCCTTCTCCAAATTTTTGAAGCTTTTTTACAATATTTGAAGCAATTTTATTTAACAATTCATTTTCTATGTTCCTTTTTCTAGTTGCTATTTCTAATGATCTTAATATTTTTTGTATATCAAATGATTTCTTTGAACCATTTCTTTTAACAACCATTATTTCTTGCACCTCTAACATTTCATATGTGGTAAATTTCGCCCCGCAATTATTACAAATCCTCCTACGTTTGATACTAGAATTATCATCTGAGGATCTCGAATCTTTTACTTGAGTATTCAAAAATTCACAAAAAGGACATTTCATAATGATTAAATTTATATATTTGTTAGATTAATAACTCCAAAATAGCGAATTATATAGTAAATATAAAGTATTTTCGTATACTTAGTACTTAAAGCTTTTTGCTAACAATGTATTTATATACAAAGATATTTTCATGAAATTAATAAAATCAGATGAAATAGATCATGATTTTGAGGTAATAGAGGGAGAAGAAAAAGAAAGATTAGATAAATACATTACTTCAAAAATTGGTGAACAAACAAGATCACAAATTCAATTTTTAATCCTTAATTCAGGAGTTCGCCTCAATAATGCTATAGAAAGAAATTGCGGGAAAAAGATCAAGATTGGAGATTTAATTTCAATATCAATTATCAAAAAAGAATCTAGCATAGAGCCATATGATTTAAAATTAAACGTCGTATATGAAGATGAAGATTTAATGGTGATAAATAAACCACCAAATCTTACCGTGCATCCTGGAACAAACACAAATAACCAAACATTAGCAAATGCTCTCGTTTCATACTCTAAAAATTTATCCTCAGCAAGTGGAGAGGATAGACCGGGAATAGTCCACAGACTTGATAAAGATACATCCGGGCTAATGTTGATAGCTAAAAATAATGATACTCATCTTTATTTATGCGGTCAAATTATGGAAAGAAAAGTAAAAAGAAAATACTTAGCAATAACATATGGAGTGCCAAATCCTATTATTGGACGCATCATAACTAATATCGCTCCATGCAAAAAGGATCATACTAAAATGCGAGTAGTCAGTGATGAAACTGGCAAAATAGCAATCACGAATTACAGAGTAATGGATGTTTATGAAAATAGGATGTTCAGCTTAGTAGAATGTGAATTAGAAACTGGCAGAACACACCAAATAAGAGTCCATATGAAATACAAAAACACCCCTATCGTGGGAGACAAAAAATATGCTTTGTACTATAATTTCAATCCAGAATTTGTATCAAAAGAACTAGTTGATAAAATTAAACGTTTTAGTAGGCAAGCACTCCATGCTTATAAAATTTCTTTCACCCATCCCAAATCCCTCAAACCTTTAGAATTTGAAATACCTATTGATATTGGTATGCAAGGAATCTTAACTTTATTAAAAACTGACAACCATCAATAATTAAATTTGGCATAGTAATTGCTTAATATCAATCAACGTAACTTTATTTGGTATTATTAAAATGTCTTCAGCAGGTATAGCAGCAGTAACTCAAGGTATGGCAGCAGCAGAGTCAGTCACAGGTAAAATTGGTATAAATTTAAGTAATGCAAATACCCCTGGCTATAAAGCCTTTGGAAATTACCTTTTAAGTGAAACCAGCAAATATAACGGTGGTGTTACAGCTACATCTCGTATTAAAGCAGATATTCAAGGAGAAATTACCGAGACAAAAAACGAATTTGATTATGCAATTGAAGGCGATGGTTTTTTTGTCGTAAAGTGCGGTGAACAACAGAAATACACAAGGTCTGGACGTTTCGAAACTGATAATCAGAATTACATAAAATCTGTAGGCGGATGCAATTTACTTGGTGAGTTATATACCGAAGATGATCAAACACAAAAAACAGGCATTCAAAAAGACGATTTAGAGGTAATCCAATTAGACACATCCCCCATTAAAGGTAAAGTAACAACAAGCGCAGACATAAGCATTGATTTAAGCGCTGTACAAACACCTCTAGGGGGCGGAAAAGGTAGCTTCAAGATTGAAAATTTAGCAAATAATGATACTTTTTATATGAATTTTTATGACAAAAAGGGTGATAACCCCGTTGTCGAAACACAGTATAAATTTGTCTATGATGATACCAAAATAACCCCTAGCTTTGATGGTAATACTAATACAATAACTTTTGGTACAAATATAGATCAATTAATTAAAAGTATTAATGACAATGCTGGTCATTATATCAAATGCACTAAAGATACCAGCAAACCAACTAATATAAATTTCGAGGTCCTAAGCTCAGCAGGAAACAATGTTAGAGCTCAGTTTGATGCCGGCGTTAATATTATACCTATAATGGGCAAATTGGGTTTGACAAGTTATTTACCTAGTGGTTTTGTTAATCCAGATTACGACCCTTCAAATTCAAAATTAAACATGGCTGGAGGCCATTATAGAGCTGACATAAAAGGCGAGTTTAGCATAATAGATAGCTTAGGTGATGAACATGAAGCTTTTGTAGCATTCAAGAAAATAGCAAATCGAGTATATGCAGTAGAAGTATATACTGCAAAGGGTTCTATTTTAACAACAAGAGATGACCAATTAGTTGCAGCAGGAAAGATTGAATTTAATAGAAATGGAGGTGGAGACATTAAGGACTATAGTTCTTTGACGAATATTTCAAATCTTGGAGATGAATTGACATTTAATTGGGATCCACAAGGAAGAGATGTTGGTAACCCTAATAGTGTAAATTTAAATTGGAAAAAGTTATCTGAGTATGCAAATAATCAGCTAGTTGATATTGAATCTGATGGTAAAAAAGGTGGCACGCTATTGAATACGAGTATTGATAAAAAAGGAAATTTAACAGGTCATTATACTAATGGCGATCAAAAATTACTGGCAGCAATTCCTATTGCACTATTTAAAGATCCATTAAAACTTGAAAATGAATTTGGCACTATTTTTTCTGATACAGCAGATTCAGGAAAAGCCATATTAGAAATTTCTGATATGAATGGAGCAGGAAAACTTACCAGTGGTAATTTGGAGGGTTCTAATGTGGATGAAACAACATCTATGACAGAGCTAATGAAGCAACAAAGATTTTATTCATACAATGCAAAATCATACGGCATGATGAATAGTATGGAAGATGTTTTATTAAGCGTGATACATGCATAATCAATTTTAAAATTGATTAAAAAAGTACTGCAATTAATTTAAATTTGCTATAATAGTTAATATTAATTAATAAACTATTTTACATCGGATTTTGTCTACAGAAATTAACGAGCTATATAACGAGGAGTATTTTGCAAAAGCAAGGCATAATATGGTTTATAATCAGTTAGTACCTAATGGCATTAACGATGAAAGGATTATAAATTTGCTACTAAAGATTCCTCGTCATAAATTCATTATAAGTAAGTGGAAAAATGTAGCTTATTCAGATTCAATTTTACCACTATGGAATACCGACTTGTTCGTGAATGACAATAGGTTTATCATGCCCCCTTTTGTGCTGGCAAAAATTCTTCAAGATGCTGAAATTAATTCAAATTCATCAGTACTTGATTTTAACTGCAGTACGGGCTATTCCTCTATGATAATCTCAGGTATGGCAAAAAAAGTGACTGCAGTCGACACAGATAGAAAATTGTTAAAAATCGGCATGAGCCAAGAACTACTATCTCAAGCTAAAGATAACATTATGTTTCAGTTACTTGAACATTTTGAAAAAAATTCAAAAAGTTTTAAATTTGATATAGTTTTTATTAATGGAATTATGAACGAAATTCCGGAATATATTAAAGATATCTTAGTGGATGGTGGAAAAATAGTTGTTATTGAAAAGAAAAAGCAGTTAGCTAAAATAGTAAAATGGATCAAGCATAATAATAGCTTATTCAAAGAGGAGCTGATTGCAGTTGATGCTGATGAACGCCTTTTAGTTAATACAAAATTATAATATGATATTATAGCAACTCATTATATTTAAGTGGCCTCAATGAACATTAATTACCCAAACAATAAATTGTGCATTGCAACGTCCAACATGAATAAATTCAATGAGATGTCTGCTATGCTAGATCAGTTGGACTTAAAATTCTATGATTTACAAAGCTTAAATATTAATTCTTACCCTGAAGAAAATGGCAAGACCTTTGAGGAAAATGCCTTAATAAAAGCTCGATACTATTTTAAATTATCTAATATGCCAGCTATTGCAGATGATTCAGGATTTTGCATACCAGTATTAAATAATCAGCCAGGTATCCTCTCAGCAAGATTTGCGGAACCTGATAAAAACTATTCAAAAGCTTTTAAAAAAATTGAGTTGTTACTACAGCAAAAAGGGATTAAGCAATATGATGGGATAAATGCCTATTTCATTTGTTATTTAGTTTTACTTTTTGATAAAAACAAGTTTATAACAACAAGTGGAAAAATTAATGGTAAATTGAATTTTAGTACTATTGACGCTAATGGTGGATTTGGTTATGATCCTATTTTTATACCAGATGGCTCTAATAAAACTTTTGCTAAGATGTCTCCAAAAGAAAAAAATTCTATAAGCCATAGAAGCATAGCAATGAAAAAAATGATTAAAAAAATTAAAAATGATGACTAAAGTTTATATTCTTTTTATATACCTTTTTATTTGTAGTGTAGACACTTTATTCGCAAATGATATTAAGGATAATTCTTCAATTTTGAAATTGGTTGATGGAGATCATCATCTAGGAAATACACAAGCAAAAGTCATCATCATTGAGTATTCCTCATTATCTTGTCCTGGTTGTTCGTCATTTCATGTAGGTGTATTTGCTAAAATTAAAAAAAATTACATCAACACTAATAAAATTTTATACATCTTTCGAGATTATCCAGTCAATGAGCCAGCACTATATGGTGCAATTTTTGCTAATTGTTTTAATGATAATTATTTTGACATTATTGACATTTTATTCAAATCACAAACTAAGTGGGCATTTAGGAAAGATTTCAAACAAATGCTAAAAAATATTGCCCGGCTTTCTGGTTATAGCACAGACAAGATTAACAGTTGCTTTGAAGATAAAAAGTTTGCTGATACATTGCAAAAAAAAGCTTATGACGACATGACGACATTAAATATTAATCAAACACCAACAATATATATCAACAAAAACCCCCTCAACAATGTACAGAATTATGATGATTTTGTAAAAGTAATTGACAAACACCTGGATAAGTAGCTAGAATAACAGCTATAAAATTTCAATATATGGACATCTGAATTATGAGAAATAAAAATTTCATCTATTTAATATTAGCATTAGGCACTATCCCTTCTGTTGCACAAGCAACTGACGCAATAAAAGATTCATCAATCAAAATAGGTGGAGAGGTTAACTCTCAATTTGGTATCATAAATCAACAAAATGATTTTAGAAGAAACCTTGAAACAAAACAATATTATAACAAAAATACATTAGCTAATAGTGGTTCATTAAAATTTAATTATGATAAAAAAAGCAATAGTGGATTGGGATATGGAGCTTATATTAAATTGAATGCAAACACCTCAGAATCTCTTTCAGGAAGTAAGAATATTGCTAGTGAGGTCAAATTATATATTGAGGATAAATTTGGTAAAATAGAATTAGGTAGCACGTCCCCAGTAGGAAGCGCTATGGAAGTGAATTCATATTCGTTAGCACGTGCAACAGGTGGATTAGATGGAGATTGGAATGATTGGCTTAAAAACGGTGGCATTACAAATAACAGTAGCAAGAATGCAATTAGTGGAACTTACCTAATAGCCCCTCAATTACCAATAGGTTTTGATGAAACTACAAAAGCTGGAAAAATTAACTACTTTTCTCCAAATGTAAATGGCTTTACATTCGGCGTTAGTTACACTCCTGATTCAAAAGCAAAAGGAACTGTAAATCAAACCAAAGACGTGTTAAAAAATGCTGATGGTGGATACAAAAATATATGGCAGCCAGCTATTAGATATGAAACCACTTTTGAAAATGGTGTAAAATTTACAACAGCCGCACTTGGTGAATTTGGTAAAGCAAAAAAAGTTTCCTATTATGATGATATTGCAGATATAGATATAGATAGTAAAAAAATCCCAGATGTGGATAGAAAAAATTTAAAAGCATGGCAAATTGGAGCTGGTGTTGATTACAAAGGTTTTGCTTTCGCAGGAGCTTATGGTGACATTGGAAAATCAGGCGCTCTTGATTCTTCTGTTGATGCTGATGTTAAAAGAGGGGGTAAGTATTGGTCCCTTGGTTCTGCATATTCGACAGAAAAATATGGAATTAGTATAAACTATATGCAAAGCAAAAGAGCTGGATGCTTATCTACTGTTAAAAACAAGAAAGATGAGGATAAGTTTGTTAAATTTAGAGAAACGGAATATAACAAATTTGAGGCGTTATCAATTGGTGCTGATTATTTAGTAATGCCTGGCTTCATGCCTTATGTAGAAGTTACTAAATTCAAATTCAAAGAAAATGATAACTATGGGACGGGCACTGATAAAGCTAAATTTAATAAGGGCACTGTAATATTAGCTGGAACTAAAATTAGTTTTTAAGTTTTAACTAGGCTGTTTAAGAATAATAAATTTATAATCCTCTATCATAGTTGGTTTACAAATAAAATATGGTGATAAATGCGGTTATTTTAACTCCTAACTACTTTATTTTTTGATATTAGAGAACCACTTAATGATAAAAAATAGTCTATATATATAGAACTAATATATCAGAAAGAAAAATGCTAGCAAGAATACCTCTACAAATATGTATAAAGAAGTACAAAGAATTATAGTACAAAGAACATTATATAAAACTAAATAAGCATTAAAATTCATTACCAAAAAATTAGAGATGGGACAGGTACCGTCAAGTTAATTGAAAAAATAAAATTTTGTAATTTTTAAATCTCTACACAGTATATAATCGAATAGTTTGTTAGCTATAACTAGAAAGATAAGTGAACCTAACGATACCTGCCATAAAATTAGTTGCTTAATAATTAATCTACAGGCGAAGATTAATTCGTAATTATTTAGTTAAGGATGTACAATTTACATGCTCAACAATCAGGTAATTTTATGAATAAAAAAATTAAAACTTATCTATTGAAGAGATATAAGAGCTTAAAAAAAGCGTGTAGGAAAAATATATTATAGCTACTGCAAATGAATAACTACCACCTCAATACGATAGCTTTAATTACGCTTACAAAGCGGATTAATGAGATATAATCTCAAAATTATCTCGTTTATGGTGCATTTCTTATTCTTCACTATATTTTTGCACTTGTTGCTCATTTAGATTTTCCACTGTTACAATAAAATAACCTTTAGTCCACATATGCTGTCCCAATATCTTTTTTTCAGATGCGCAAACTCCATCATCACTTTGCTACTACTTTACCCTCCATATATTGGACTAATTTAGAGATTGAAATACTAGGTGTAACCTAAACCAACATATGTACATGGCTAGGGCTTAATGATCCAGTTATGATATCTATGTAATTGGCCATAGGTACCTCTCTGATTAACTCTCTCACTTTTTCTGCCACTTCTCCTGTAATTACCCTATATCTATACTTTGTGCACCAGATAATATAATATTTTAAATCATATGTGCTATATGAGCCTTTTCTATATTCCATTGAAAGATAATACTAAAGTTTTTGCCTAAAGGTAAGGGTATTAATTCTATCTCTCAGAAGGACGTAAAGAAAAAAAGAATTGGATGATAAATAATGTTAGAGCATTGAAACTTTTAATGTAAAATTTATCATTATCTACACTTTTTATATGAGAATAATGACAAGTTACATGCTTATGCTGAATATGAAGACTTCTTAACTGAAGCTTTAGAGACCTTAATTCATTAGAAAAAAGGATTTTGTAAAAAGTTAATAGTGCACTTATTTATTTAGTTTTTAGCAAATAAAATTTTTCATATTATCAAAAAATAAAATCAACAAGGATTTATAATATTACTTTTAATAAACTTTGATACCATATTAAAAGTTCATTGAATCTTCTTATAACTCTTATAGAAAACATTTTTTTAAAAGTATTATTCATACAATAATTTTGAAATTATATACTGTAAAAAAGTTGCTTTTATATTTGATGTTTTGGGATTCACTTAATACTCATCAGCAAGTACGCTATATGCCTTATCTAATCTTTGCATCATTTCTTTTTCAAAACTATAAATCTCTTCATTAATGCCAATTAAAAAATATATTGTCAGTATGAAAAACAATTAATCCTTGTCTTCAGCTTTATTTTTTAAAATTTTCTCATCCATATTATACATCTTATCTTCAAGTAATAATCTACTTTTAATTCCTAATTTATCTCCTATTACAGCAATCCATTTTATAAAATGGCTATTAGTTTCTTTCGCCATCTTTTGTTGTTTATATGGCTTTAATCCTTCTATCGTTTCTAAATTGTGTTGCCTATCCATTTGTTTTATAAACAGTGCTTCGTGATCACCTAGCTTAATGAGTCTTTCTAACGTTTGCTCAAGTGTGAGCTTAACGCGTTTACCATCTTCAAATCTTATTTTTGTTAACCTATACACCATTTCAGCTATTCTTTGGTTAAATTCTTTTTCCACTGTCTCCACTGTACATTCTGAATCCTCCACTACATCATGAAGAATTGCTGCAATAATAATATCAGATTTGGGATAATGCTCTGCCACCATCTCAGCCACCGTCAAAGGATGGAAGTAAAAAGGATGATCTCCTGTCTTCCTCATCTGCCCCTCATGCCACTTCTTAGCAAATATAATCGCCTTCTCTATCAGCTTCATGTTCAGCTTAACATTATCTTCTTTGCTAATAACCTCTAATTTGCTCAGCAAATCTGTGCTATATACACATTTATTACTATATTGTTCATATTCCTCATCTAGTTCATAACTAAAATCTCCCTCATTTAAAGCAGTATCTTTATGTGGTGGTTTTTCATAAGGATAGTTATCGTAAGCACCATTGTCTTTTTCTAATTTAGTTAAGTAACTCAATGCCCAGATAAAACCAATTACAACTGGGATATATAATATCCATATTCCATAATATCCCAGCCATTCTGTCAGTGGAATTAATCCATAAGATGAAATTGCATATCCTGAAGCGGTAGCACATCCAAAAGTGGTTGCAATTGTTGTGAATCTCTTAGAAACAGGAAAATATTTTAACCAAACAATCATATTAATAAGATTAGATAAAGCTGGTATATAAATGCTGCATTGTAAAAAATATACTGCTATATCCCCACCCATTGGGATCACTTTATTTAGATAATAAGGTGAATATAATAACACAAATACACTTATAAAAATGCTTACTTTTACAATTTTGATTGGGTGAAATTTACTGCATAAATATGCAACCAAAGCAGAACCTAAAACTGAATATATAGAAACTTTAAAATTATGATTTACTACCGCTTCAGGCGTCATACCCAAATTGCTTTTCATAAAATCACCCAAATAGATATAGGTGCAGTAAAAACAAATAGGGGTTATTATTATGTTAAAAAACAACCCCAACAATGCTTTTTTATCGACTCTTTCATTTACGACGTATCTTTGGTCTAGTTTTTTTTGTACATTCATTCTGAATTTATAATTAGCAAATTCAGGTGTTTCCCTTAAATTTGTTCTTGCAACTATTCCAATCAATGCTACTCCTGCACCAATAAAAAATGCCACTCTCCAATTAAAATTAGAATTAAGAACAAGTGACGCTACACCCAAGGCAAAAAAGCCTGCTGAACTTGCTGCAGTATCTATTATACCACTTGCTATGTACTTATGTGGTGATTTTAAAGTTTCAGCTAAGTAAACCCCTGCACCCAATGACTCACCTAGAGATGAAAGGCCTTGCAACATTCTGCATAAAAGTATCGCAACTGTTGCCCATATCCCTATTTCTTGATATGTAGGGAACAATGCCATTGTTAAACAAGCTATCGCCATCATGAAGGTCGTAATAATTATCGTAGCCTTTCTCCCAATGGTGTCTCCAATTCTTCCAATAACATAACCTCCAACAGGTCTAAGTACAAATGTCATGCAAAAAGCAGTTGCAGCAAGTAACTTAGCCATCATAGGGTCTGTTTTTGGAAAGAATAAATCATTTAGGAGTACCGAAAGATGCACGTATAACATTAGATCAAAGCACTCAAGTAATGTACCGAAGGAAAGCAGCGCAATCGCATCTTTTTGTTGTCTTGTGAGCTTTTTAGTCATAACTGCAAACATCCCATTAATAATTTAATCGTTTAAGTTTACTACTACTTTTTGCTTAGTCAAGTTTTTTATTATTGAATCTCCCAAAACAACTTATAAAAATAAACTTAATAGCAATCTTCTCTTAGATTCATCATCTGTGAATTCTATATAAGCTTTTAGGTAATTTTGACTAAAGAGATTTTCTGCTATTTCACCCCACTCAATAATTAAAACTCCATCTGTCATGGCATCTTCAATCCCAATGTTAAATAACTCTTTTTCAGATTTAATTCTATATAAATCAAAATGCCAAATCTTAAATTTTTTAGTATCGTATATATGAACTAAATTAAATGTTGGGCTTGTTACATTTTTTGGATCACCTCCTAAACTTTCAACAATACTTTTGGTAAGGGTAGTTTTACCAGCACCTAAATCTCCATATAATAATAAAATTTTGTGTTTTATTAACATTGTAGCAATTTCATTAGATACTTTTTTTGCTTCATCTAGGGTATAATTTATTACTTTTTTATTCATAAAGTAGTGTCTTATGCATTCAAAATGCTTTTATAGCATAAAATTACTAATAAAGACTTGAAAAAAATAATTTCATATATAATATCACCTACATACTTTATTGGGATGTAGCCAAGCGGTAAGGCAACGGTTTTTGATACCGTCATGCGGAGGTTCGAATCCTCCCATCCCAACCAATTTCAATTCTTCTAATTAATTTTCAAAAAAATATTGCCAACTGTAACAGTTGTGTTACTATTCATTTAATATAACTTTAACGTAGTGGGCAAGATGTTATTAAATTTTAAAAAAATATTGATTATTTCTATACTAGTTTTTTCTACAAACCTTTTATTTTGTACCAAATCTTATGCAGATCCTAGCAAACCTCAAGATTCTACTGATGCGGGAGCTGGAATTGCCAATGTACTTTGTAATGTAATTCATGTTGCGCAAGGAGCTACAGGCAAAACAATAGCTACACTAGTAATTATATCTATGGCAATTGGCTTATTTTTGGGAAAAATTACCTGGGGTGTAGCCATAGCAGTTGCTGTTGGTATGGGTGTATTGTTTGGAGTAAATACACTGGTTGGCTTTCTTTCTAACACAACAGGTGGTGGTGGATCAGTAACCGACGTTTGTGCACAACAAGACGCAAATAAGACGACATAAGATAAATTTTATATTATTATTAATATTATTCTATTAACCATGGATAACGTATCTAACACATACAATCCATGGTTTTTATTAAATTCAAAAGCTTAACTCGCAATGAGTTGAAAGTTAATATCCAATTTAATGGAAGATGGTGAATATATAAAACTTTTAAAGAATGGAATTGTAAAAGTATCTTAGAGGAGAAGTTAGTTTAACCTTTACTAAACTATCTGATGGAAAATTTTTTAAATTTCATTTAAAAGATGTAAGTTTTATAGATTTAAGTATGTATGAAAAAATACTATCAAATAAAAAAAATGAGATATACATAATTAGAAAAAATATAATTTTAAAATATGATAAAATTTGAACTTATTCAATAAAAACGAGTATAATTAGAGTTTGCAATCCAACCATTAAGTATCGTAGATATAGATATTTGATGGTAAAAAAAATTGTTATTGCCTAGGCCATGTGGAACAAGAAATGGATATGAATATGATATAAAATATATAAATTTGATATAGGTAGATAACAACTTAAACCAATAACTGATGAGAAAAATAAATCATTTTACTTTAGGTATAACTCAAAATTTGACAAAAAAATATAATTGTAATTGTAAATTTTACGTATAGTGCTTGTGTATATACTACAGAAATTTATAAATCATATGAAGTAAGATATAAATTAATAAAAAAGTTGTGATTAATTACTCAGTTGAAATGTCAAATTTTCTTGATATTAAAACCTATGAGTCTAATTCACAAAAAACTTAAAATTAATAAAGACTAAATATGAGGTGCCCTTAAATAAATCAAGAAGTGTAATTTTGTTGCAATGCCTTCCATGCAAATACTTTTTTTTGTTATCTTGAGATATATGTCCTTGCCATTGCTTTAACATTTTAAATTTTCAGGCCTAGCTTTGGTTTGCTACAATTCCTATTAGTTGATTTTAATTTAACACCTTGATCACTAATTTTAACCAAATTCTTTTCTCTTGCAAGCTTGTTACTTCGTTTTTGCTCAATCCTTTTTTTTATTTCCTCTTGTGTTTTGGCATATAATTCAACATCCTCTTTTGTAACGATACCAGCTTTATTACCTTTTAAATCATACCTGGAAGTATTCTCAATATGAAGTTCTCTGTATTCTTTTTTTTCAATACATAATTGTAAAAATTTTCTAATTACAGTTTTATTAAAGTCAAATCCACCGTTATTAAAAATATCTCTATGTATTCCTTTTTTAAATATAAAACTCTTATCTTTAATAAATAATTTTGGATATTTTTGAGATAGTGCATCAAATACCTTATTATAATCTTCAGGAGATAGCAGATACCAATCATTCTGTTTTATATTCATTTTCTATCCTTATTTAATTAAATATCTCTAAAAAAGGTCTATGTATAATTTATCTTTTGTCTATTGATTCATATCCTTTTTTATCTTCCCTAAGGCTTTCTTAAATTTTCACTCGTCTGTTAATAATGCTTTTCAAGCAAAAAAATATCTTTATTATAGTTTTTATATCATGCTATTTATGATTATTATCTAACTAACGCATATGCAAAGCCTGCTAGCCCACTCGCATATGTTTTACCTTTTCCCAACATAAATACCAAAGGCAAAACATATTAAAGCTATTATTGCGCCATATACTACCGCTGCTATCATATAAATACTATTATAATATTAGCTATAAAATGGCTACTTATCATTCACTGTAGATTTAAACTCGGAACCTGTAGAAAAGCTTACCCTTCTTTGTGCAGGCACTTTCGCCATTGTTCCTTTTGGTGTTCTAACTTCTTTTGCTTCTGTATTCTTTGCCTTGAAGCTTCCAAATCCTACAAATCTTAATTCATCATTATCTTTCATAGATGTCGCTATACATTTAAATATTTTATCTAAATATCTCCCTGTTTCTACCTTACTTGTACCCAATTCGCTTGATAGCTTTTCTATAAATTCAGTTTTGTTCATTATACTATTCTTTTTATTTATAATTAGATTAATACTATGTTCTCAGCTGATTCTTTTCCTTGGTTTGCAACAATCTGAAATTCTATTTTTTGATTATCTTGCAAATCATCAAGCCCTGCTGCTTCTACTGCTGACCTATGTACAAATACATCTTTTGATCCATTGTCTGGAGCTATAAACCCATATCCTTTGGTAGAGTTAAACCATTTTACTGTGCCTGTTACTTTCATGTTATTTTATATTTTATTAGTTTATAATTTAATAATAGATTGTCAGTTTCAACTACCGTATCAAATAACAACCTATTATTTTTCATACTCTATCACATATTTATGAGATTGCCTCATTTTTTTTTATTTTATTAAACTTTTTATATTAAACATCACGAAAATTAGAAGAATTTTATTATATAGCAGACTAATTTATTTTGTATAATTACAAAATTTGAGTATGTTGATATTTAAATCTTTTTACTATTTATAAATCATTCATAACGCGCAATAACAGCAAACACCTGATGCTAATCGCTCAATATTGTGTTTTATATTTATAAATTGCATTATGCAAAAAGAACTTTGTTGTTAAAATCTATAGTTAATTAACTTGAGATTTAGTTAAATTTATTATTTACGGCTACAACAAAAAATTTCTTATTATTTATTTTTGTTAATAGCAAAACATTTATATTTCCTTGAATCTTTGTGAATTTGTTATTGATGAGAAAATATGTCGTGCTCTAACCAACCAAGTAAATCAAGTTTTGTTTTTGTTGGTAAAAATTTAAAACATGCTTCTGCAATTTCCATTTTATTTTCTCTTATTAATAAAGCAGACATTTTATCATATAACTGATGCAAATATTTTACATCTTGAGCCGCATAATTTAATTGCTTTTTATTTAGCGATAAAGCACCCCAATCTGATGATTGCTGTTGTTTGGAAATTTTAACATCAAGTAACCCATTGCAAAGTTCCAATAGACTATGATGATGTGTATAAGTTCTACAAAGTTTTGATGCAATTTTTGTGCAAAAAATATTTTCAATATCAATTTCTAAATATTTTTGAATAATTGCAACATCGAATCTGGCGTAATGAAAAATTTTAACCCTTGATTTATCAATAAGAAGCTTCTTTAAATTGGGAGCGTTATAATTTCTATTTTTAAAATGCACTAAATGAATGTCATTTAATTCATCAGCCAATTGTAATAGGCATAATCTATCCCTATGGTTATTTAAGCCCATTGCCTCAGTGTCTATGGCAAGATCTCCTTTCAAATTTAAATTACCAGGGATATCGTCTATATGATATTTATAATCATATTGCATTCTTATCCTTGTCTTGCTTTAAATTTAGGATTCTTCTTATTAATTACGTATAACTTACCTTTTCTTTTTATAAGTTTGCAATTTAAATCTCTTTTTTTAGCAGATTTTAATGACGACAATACTTTCATTACATTTGTTAAATTTTAAATTTCTAGATAGATAAATAGTATTTTTTTAAGAAATTTACAAGCTTTTTATAGACAAATAGGTTTTATAAATATAAAAAATGGGTTTGAATGATAATTTAAACCTTTTTTTAGATAGTCAAAAGATGAGTGCAAGGGTTTTTCACAAAAAAGCTGGCCCCTTTTTATTAAAGGATTTAATAAGAGATGTTGAGAATATTGAAGAAATAATAGAGGATAACGGGGCATTAATTTTTAATATTTCAACTCTTGATAATGCATCGAAGCATGACATTACTTTTTTTCATAACCCAAAATATATTGAAAATTTAAAAAATACCAAAGCTGGAGTATGCATTTTAAAACAAGAGGATAAGCCTTATGCTCCAGAAGGAATTACTTTGGTTATAACAAAAAATCCGCAATTTATTTTTGCAAACCTTATTGATAAGTTTTATCCTAAAAACATAATAAAGCATAATATTTCAAAGTCGGCTTTCATTGACCCATCTGCTAAAATTAATAAAAATTGCTGTATTAGTGAAGGAGTTGTGATTGGTGAAAATGCTGTAATTGGTGAAAATTCATATATCGGTCACAATACTGTAATTGGTGACAATGTCGTAATTGGTGACAATACCCGTATTGAATCTAATGTGACAATAGTATTTGCCGTAATTGGCAAAAATTGCTATATATATAGTGGCGTTAGAATTGGGCAAGATGGCTTTGGTTTTATTCCTGGTGGCCCTAAAATTAGGCAAGTGGGTATTGTAGAGATTGGTGATAACGTTGAAATTGGTGCAAATAGTTGCATAGATAGAGGAACTTTGGAAAATACTATAATTAAAAATAATTGCAAAATTGATAATCTTGTTCAAATTGGTCACAATGTTATTATTGATGAAAATACTATAATTGCTGCACAAACTGGAGTTTCGGGCAGCACTAAAATTGGCAAAAATGTTTTGATTGGAGGGCAAGTAGGGATAGCTGGCCATCTAAATATTAGCAACAAGGTTATGGTTGCAGGAAAATCTGGAATTGTGAATGACATTCAAGAAGGAGAGGTAATAGGTGGCTACCCTGCAATTAAAATAAGTAATTGGCATAGACAAAATATATTTTTAAAAAAACAAATAATTAAATAGGAATATGAAAAGTATATTGGACATTTCTGAGATAAAAAAAATAATTCCCCATAGATACCCGTTCTTATTACTGGATAGGATATTAGAATTAAATTTAAATAAAAATATTGTTGCGCTGAAAAACGTGACAATTAATGAAGATTTTTTTAACGGACATTTTCCTCAAAAACCTGTAATGCCGGGGGTATTAATTATTGAAGCTATGGCGCAGGCAGCAGCAGTTTTTGCATCAAAAAGTGTAAATGATGAAAATACCAAAGATGAAAATCAAATTATATATTTTATGTCAATTGAAAAAGCGCATTTTAGAAAGCCTGTAGTGCCTGGTGATAGTTTGCATATTTGCGTGGAGCAAGTTCAAGCAAGAAGAAATGTTTGGAAAATGAGTGGTGAGGCAAAAGTTGATAATGTTAAGGTAGCAGATGCCATTTTTTCTGCGATGTTAGTTAAAGAATAAAGTAGATTAAATATGATTCATAAAACAGCCATTATTCAAAAAGGCGCAAAAGTACATCCAGAAGCTATCATAGGTCCGTACTGCACTATAGGAAAAAATGTTAAATTAGATAAAGGTGTAAAATTGCATTCTCATGTTTGCATTGAGGGTTTTTCATATATTGGTGAAAATACAGAGATATTCCCATTCTCTTCTATTGGATATCCTCCCCAGGACCTAAAATATAATGGTGAAGAATCCAGAGTAATAATAGGAAAAAATAACGTTATCCGAGAGTATTGTACGGTTAATACAGGTACAATACATGGAAATATGGAAACAGTGATAGGTGATAATTGCTTGTTTATGATTAGCTCTCACGTTGCGCATGATTGTGTTGTGGGAGATAATGTCATCCTTGCAAATAATGCAACTCTTGGAGGACATGTGGTTCTGGATAACAATGTCATTATTGGTGGACTCGCAGCGATTCATCAATTTGTTAGAATTGGAAAATTTGCAATTATTGGTGGGGTCAGTGCTGTTGTTGAAGATGTGGCTCCATTTGCAAGTGTTGCAGGAGATAGGGCTAAAATTATTGGAATTAATATAGTTGGAATGAAAAGAAATAACTATAGTAAAAATTCTATAAATATTGTTAAGAATATTTTTAGAGAAATTTTTAGCAAAAATAGCAACAAAGGATTCAACGAAAAGATTAAGGTGATTAAAAGTAGTTATATTAATGATGAATCTAAAGAGATAATAAAATTTTTAGAAATGGATGGCAAAAGAGGATTTTGTATGCCTAGTCACAAATGGGAATTGAATGACCAATAAGGATTTTGATGGAGTTGGAATAATTGCAGGTCAGGGATTATTGCCAAAGATAGTGCATGATGAATGTCTCAAAAAAGGCATAAGATCAAAATTGATTGGTTTAAAAGGTGAAATAAATGAAAACTTTTTTCAAGATATTAAATACGACCTATTTAAACCTTATGATATAAGTCATATTTTTAATTATCTAAAAAAAAATAATTTAACTAAGATTGTTATTGTAGGTAAAGTAAATAGAGGCAATTTATCAAAATTAATTTTTGACAAAATTGGGGTAAAAATATTTGCAGAAATAGTTAAAATTGGATTTAACGATAATAATATTTATTCAGCAATAATAAAAGTTATAGAAGAAAATGGATTTGAAATTATATCTCCGAATGAAATTATAGAGGATATTTTAGCGCAAAAAGGGAATATTACAAACACCTTAATTGATGAAGAGGTAGATGCCGATATAAAGAAAGGTGTTGCTATTTTAAAAGGAATTATAGGTTATGACATAGGTCAGGCACTTATAATTGATAATAGTTTAGTTCTTGGTGTTGAAGCAGCAGAGGGAACAAATGAATTGATTAGTAGATGTACTAAGTATAAAAACAAAAATAACAGTGGTGTGTTGATAAAATTATGTAAACCTCACCAAGATAAAAGAGTAGATTTACCTTGCATTGGTCCAGATACAATAAAAAATATTGCAAAAAACGCTTATAAAGGTATAGTCGTTGAAGCAAAAAAATCCATCATTCTTGCAAGTAAAGATACTATAAAGCTTGCTAATGAAAATAAAATTTTTATATACGGAGTTTAAAATATGTTTGATCCAATTGAAGATATAATTGAAGAAGCTAAATTAGGTAGGCCTTTTATTATAACCGATGATGAAGATAGGGAAAATGAAGGCGATATAATTATACCCGCTCAATTCATTACAGTTGAAATTATTAATTTAATGATAATGTTTGCAAGAGGATTAATATGCGTTTCCATTGATCATAACATAGCTGATAAATTTGATTTAAAATTGCATCCAAGAAGAAATGTTGATGAATTTGAAACAGCATTCGCTTATTCTATAGATTCTAAAGAAGGAGTCTCAACTGGAATGTCAGCTATTGATAAAGTTCATACCATTCAACAATTGATTAATGAAAATTCAACAATTGATGATTTTAAAGTTCCTGGACATATATTCCCAGTAATTGCTAGAGAAAAGGGTGTTCTTGAAAGAAGAGGACATACTGAGGCTGCAATTGACATAGCAAAGCTTGCAAAATTAAAGCCAGCAATGGTTATTTGCGAAATTATCAATGATGATGGTACTATGGCTAGAAGAAATGATTTGCTAAAATTTTCTAAAAAACATGGTATGAAGATTTCTAGTGTTGAGAAATTAGTACAGTATATAAAATAACGCAGTATGGTTGACAATTCTAAAACAGTTGTAATTGCATTTGATGGTACAGCAGCATCTGGCAAAGGTACGATCGCAAAGTTATTAGCGAATAAGCTTGGATATGACTATTTAGATACAGGTGTAATGTTTAGAAAAGTGGCATATTATTGCTATGTACATGATTTGAATTTGGAGGAAGATCAAAATTTAATAAAAAAAATCAAAGAAATTAATTTTTATAAGCCAGTAGATTTAAAAGAGCTTTATTCTGATAATATTAGCGATATTGCATCTAAAATAGCAATGCAAAAAAATGTAAGGAATGTGCTGCTAGATACACAAAGAAAGTTTGCAGAAAATAAAAAAGGTGTTGTAATTGATGGGCGAGATATTGGTACTGTTGTTTTTCCAAATGCAGATTATAAATTTTTTTTTGATGCTTCTATTGAAGAAAGAGCTAATAGAAGGTATAAACAGTTGCAAAAAATGGGAAAAAGTATTAAACTACCATTAGTACTTGAGTATCTTAGAGTTAGAGATAAAAGGGATCGGGGGCGTAATATAGCACCTTTGCTTAAAGCTGAAGATTCATTTTTAGTTGATACGAGTAAGCTAAATATTGATGAAGTATTAAATATAGTATTAAAAAAGATTGAAAATAACTAAATATTAACAATAAAAAAACATGAACATAGAAAACATACTAAATTTCTCACAAGAAAAATTTTCTCAATTATTAGAAGAAAGTTTAAAAAATCAACCAAAAGAAGGTTCTATTGTTGAAGGCGAAATAGTAAATATTTCAGGTGATATAATTTTTATCGACGTAGGTCTGAAGAGTGAGGGAAGAGTATCAATTAACGAATTTTCTAATAAAGAAGAACTGAAAGTAGGAGACAAATTTGATGTCTATATTGATAGATTAGAAGGAAGGAACGGGTGCACCCAATTAAGCAGAGATAAAGTAGCAAAGGAGATGGCTTGGAATAAGTTTGAGGAATTAAGTGCAAGTGATAGCAGTATTAGTGGAAAAATAATTGGTAAAGTAAACAAAGGTGGATTTGCTGTTGATATTGAAGGTATTTTAGCATTTTTACCAGGTAGTCAACTAGATATTAGACCTGTAAAAGATCCCTCAATATTAATGAATATTGAGCAACCGTTTAAAATTTTAAAAATAGATAGAGAGCAAGGTAACGTAGTTGTATCTAGAAGAGCAATACTTGAGGATTCAAGAAAAGAAGCTAAAAGTGAACTTCTTGCAGGTATTAAAGAAGGCATGACTTTTGATGGAGTGGTAAAAAATATTACTAATTATGGTGCTTTTATAGACTTGGGTGATATTGATGGATTGTTACACATAACAGATATTTCATGGGAAAAAATATCACATCCTTCAGAAAAGATAACTTTAGGTCAAGAAATCAAGGTTGTTGTAACAAAATATAACTCTGAAGTACAAAGAGTTTCTTTGGGGTTAAAGCAACTTAGTGATAATCCTTGGAAAGGTCTAGAGAAAAAATATACCGCTGGTACAAAACATAAAGGCAAGGTTATTGGTATTTCAGATTATGGTGTGTTTGTTGAACTTGAAAAATCAATAGAAGGATTAGTTTATTTGAATGAAATTGATTGGAATACTAAGAATACCCATCCAACTAAGCTTGTTAATGTTGGAGATGATGTAGAAACTGTAGTGTTAGACTTAGATATTGATAAACATAGAATCAGCTTAAGTATTAAACAATGTACAGAAAATCCGTGGAAAAGTTTTGTTAATAAATATCCTGTTGGAACAAAAGTTAAAGCAAAAATTAAAAAAATAGTTGATTTTGGATTATTTGTTAATGTCATGGAAGGTGAAAAAGAAAATGATTTAGATGTATTAGTTCCTGCGGTTGAGATTAATTGGGATGATAATCCAAGAAATGCTTTGAAAAATTATAAAGCGGGAGAGAATATAGAAGGTGTAGTACTAAGCTCTGATTTAGAGAGAGAAAGAGTTACCATAAGTATCAAACAACTTGAAGAAAGTAACTATAAAGACATTACGGATAAATTAGTTAAAGCAGAAGTTGTGACATGCAAGGTTTTGGAAGTAACAAAGGATGGACTATATGTTGAAGCACCAGAGGGTGTAAAAGGTTTTGTTAAAAAATATGATTTATCTAAACATAAGGACCAACAAAAGCCTGAAAGATTTACTATTGGTGATAGGATTGATGCAAAAATTATTTCATATGATAAGAGCAAGAGAATATTAAATTTCTCAGTCAAAATTTTAGAAATTGCTGAAGAGAAAAAAGCAATTGCAGAATATGGCTCTGTTGATAGTGGTGCTAGCCTTGGAGATATATTAGGCGCAGCAATTGAAAAAAAGGAGAGAGATAGTAAGTAATACATTAGTTTTTATTATAGAATGATATCGTAACTCGTAATGTTTAAATTTTTGTTTTCTACTTTGTGGAATATATTTATTTCAGCAATAGTATGCTTAGTTATAATTAAGTTTCTACTGCATTCCGTAGTACAAAAAGAATTTGATAGTTTCAAAGAGGATTTAGGGACCAAAACTGAGAAAAAATACAAAGAAATTAAGAAAAAGCATTTATCAAAAGATAGTATTAAAAATTTAAAGAAAAAATTTTTTGATTAAGAAAGATGTGCAAGAGAATTTAGATTGTATAGAAAAACAAGAAGTATGATGTTTATTTTATAAATCCTCAAGGTAAAAAGAAGAGTATATTCAATCCATTATTATTGTTGTTTAAAAAATATTATATCAATTCGAAGTAGCAGAAAAAAGAAATTAAAATTTTGCTTCGTATTTTTCAACAGTGTTTGCATATATCTGAAATTATAGGATATTATAAAACCAGATTTCCACCAAAAAATTCAAATCCCAATATATTATTCTCAAATCTATCGCTATTTTTTAAATTATAATGCGATTAACAGTTTTTTCATTAGTTACGATACATAAAAAAATTACACACCATATATACATATAACTGCATCATTTATCCTATAAAAACACTATTAATTGCCCTACTGTCAATGATTGGTTAAACAAGTTATGCCTAATTCTAATCTTTAAACTACCCCTTTTTCATCCATGTTAAAAAGTATACAATTATGAATGTCCATCTGCACTACTATAATGCATATAATAAAATACTTCGTGATGCAAGCGTACAAACAGTTCATCCGAGCTCAATGCTGACTTTGCTCCATATACTTTAAGATTTATACTCTCAACTACTGTAAATTTTTCATGCGTACAATCACCATATAAATAATCATATATTGGAAATTGAGCATTAAATCCTTGGAAATCCTCCTCTGATTGACTACTAATTACCTTATGTACTTTCTTTAGAAGCTTTTCCTTTGCATCGAAAAAAAGTGGTAATTCATTATTGAAAATTAATATGTTGTTTTAGTAGAGTTGCAATATCATTTATATACTCAGTTATTGAATTTTGAGCCCTTTACATTGTACTTCTCACACAAATATTCCTGAAATATTTTTCTACTTTTACCTTCGTTAAATAATTAAATAAAAATAGATTATTAATTCAACTTGTCATTTATTTTGGTGAGAGCTTCATTGATTTGAACCTTGCAAGTAGCAGCATATTCACCAGCGAGCCTTCCTAGTGCATCATTGTAAATAATTTTTTCACTGTAGGATCTTTCCGATTTTTCTACATTGCTATGCAGTTCTTTAATGACTTCCGCAATAGCAATAATATCACCGGAATTTATTTTACTTTCATATTGCTGAACTCTTTTACTCCACATACCCTTATGAAGCTTAATTTTCTTTCCTGAGAGCACATCTAAAGCTTTATCTAGAAATTCGCTTGAACAAAGTGGCCTAAGACCAGCTTTACTAGCTCTTAATTTAGGTATTCGTAAAGTCATATCATTACTCTCAAAAATAATCACATAAACTTTTACTTCAACATCACCATAAATATCATTTTCTTCAGCAGAAATTTTACCAACTCCATGAGTAGGATATACCACAGAGTCTCCAACTTGAAAACTATATTGTTTAGACATATTAGCTAACCTATAAGTTTTTGTACAGATAATATAACATTTTTAATTTTCAAAGTAAATTTTTTAAATTTATTTGGTTGTCTTTTTTTAAATCTCCACTACCTTTGGTGGAATAATTAACATCTAACTGGCCATTAATCCATCACTAAGATTATTTTACCAATATTATTACCAGATTTTAATAATTGATGTGCTTTTTCAAATTCACTAAATTTATATACTTTGCTAATTATTGGCTTCACTATTCCTTCTGTAATGCTTGGAAGTAAATTTTCACATGCTTCTTTAAATAATGATACTTTTTCCTCAGTTGCTTTACTGCGCAAAGTAGAACCAATAATGTTCAAATTTTTCATCAAAATTCTTGCAATGTTTATTTCCGATATTTTACCGTCCATAATAGCAAATAAGATAAGTTTGCCATACTTATCTAATATGCTTAAATTTTGTTCTAGATATTTTCCACCTAAAATATCTATTATTAAATCCATTTTCAAACCGCTAGTATCAATATCATATTTAAATTGTTCAAAAGTTAGCCTTTCACAATTCTTAAAATTCTTTAAATATTCTAATTTTTTAATATTTCTTGAGGTAGTAAAAACTCTCTTACTCTCATTTAATGCAAATTGTATCATCATCGAACAAATGCCACTGGCACCACCATGAATTAAAATATTAGAACTATTGTGAATATTACCTAATTTATATAGATTTAACCATGTAGTAACTATCGCCTCAGGAATTGCAGCAGCATGCGTATAATCAATTTCACCTGGTATTGTGCATACCAAACCTTCATCAACCTCAACTTCATTACTATAACCACCAGATGTCAACAAAGCAAACACCCTTTCACCTGTATCCATTCTAATACCTGAAACTTCAAGACCTGGAATTTTATTGCCATCTGGTGAAGGATATTTACCTTCTAATTGCAATATATCAGCTCTGTTAACACCAATTGCATGAATTTTTATTTTTATTAGCACAATATAATCTATAGCTTTAATAATACTTAAAATATTAAATTGAGGATTTTAAAGCAAGCTATATCTATAAAGTTAATAACCAATTTCACCTCATTAATACCTTTCCAGTATAAATAAACCCTCATTTTTCAAAAATTGCAAATTATCTTTTATCTTTAAATTCACATAAATGATATATTATACATTCCGCACACAAAGGCTTTCTTGCCTTGCAAATATATCTACCATGCAAAACTAACCAGTGATGCGCATATTTTTTCCACTTATTAGATATTTTTTTATTTAATGCAAATTCTGTAGCATCAGGTGTTTTAGTTTTGCATAATCCTAATCTATTACTAACTCTAAAAACATGTGTATCTACAGCAATAGTTGACTCATTAAAAAGCGAATTAAGTAATACGTTGGCACTTTTCCTACCAACTCCAGGTAATTTTAAAAGGTCTTCAAAATTGTCTGGAAGTTGATTGTTATATTCATCAACCATAATTTGGCAAGCATGTATAATATTTTTTGCTTTTGAATTGTACAGCCCAATACTTTTGATGTATTCTTTTAACTTGCCCTCCCCTAGCAAAAGCATTTTATATGGATTATCTGCAATTTCAAACAATGCTGGAGTTGCCTTATTCACTCCTTTATCTGTTGATTGAGCTGATAGAACTACTGCAACAAATAATGTAAAATTGTTATGATACTCTAATTCAATTCTTGGAGTCGGCCTTTGTTCACTTAGCTTTTCAAAAATTTTATCAACATTTTTTCTTTGCATACACACATACTAATCTTTTAACCTAACCATTTCCTCAGGTTTAACCCACTTATCAAAATCTTCTTCAGATATTAATCTAAGTGATACTCCAGATTCTTTAAGAGTTATGTTCTTTTCATACGCATTTTTAGCTATTTTTGCAGCATTATCATATCCTATATAAGGATTAAGCGCAGTAACTAACATTAATGATTCATGTAGTAACTTATCAATTTTTTCATGATTAACTTCTAACCCCATTAAGCAATTACTAGTAAAGCTAGTTAATACATTAGATAATAACTGTACAGATTGCAAAAAATTATAAATTATAACTGGCCTAAATACATTTAATTCAAAATGTCCATTGGACCCTGCAATTGTGATGGTAGTATGATTTCCCATCACTTGTGCCGCTACCATTGTCATTGCTTCACATTGCGTTGGATTCACCTTACCTGGCATAATTGAAGAACCTGGTTCATTTGCAGGCAATGTTATTTCTCCAAAACCACATCTTGGTCCAGATGCTAAAAATCTTATGTCATTCGCAATTTTCATTAAGCTAACTGCTAAGGTATTCAATACCCCGCTTACTTCAACAAGTGCATCACAACTAGCAAGCGCCTCAAACTTATTTTCTGAAGTGATAAATTTAAATCCCGTTATTTCATTTATATTTTTTATAAAACTGTCAATGAAGCCTTGGCTACAATTAATCCCAGTTCCAACAGCTGTTCCACCTTGTGCGAGCTGTAATAAATTTGGCAAACTCTTTTCAACTCTTTCAATATTATTATTGATTTGAGTTAGATAACCTGAAAATTCTTGCGATAGAGTAATAGGAGTTGCATCTTGCAGGTGAGTCCTACCAATTTTCACTATTCCTTTAAATTCTTGCATCTTCATATGCAATGCATTTTTAAAATGTCTCATAGATGGAAGTAGCTTATCATTAATTTCAGTTACAGCAGCTATATGCATTGCAGTTGGAAAAGTGTCATTTGATGATTGACTCATATTTACATGGTCATTTGGATGAACAGGTTCTTTACTTCCAACCTCTCCACCTAATTCTTCAATAGCTAAGTTAGACAAAACCTCATTCATATTCATATTTGTCTGAGTACCTGAGCCCGTTTGCCAAACTGATAAAGGAAAATTATCATCAAATTTTCCTGATAACACTTTATCAGTAGCCGAAGAAATGGCTTTTGTAATCTTGGTTTCAAGTTTTCCAATTTCTTGATTAGAAAGTGCAGCAGCCTTTTTTTGTTTGGCTAAAGCATATATCAATGCTTTCGGCATTTTCTCATTACCAATTTTGAAATTTTTTAAAGATCTTTCAGCTTGCGCTCCCCAATATTTATCACTGAGTATTTTCATCATCCCCATTGTATCGTATTCAATTCTAAATTTTTTCATAAGATGGAACGTAATTAATATATCATTAAAAAAGACTCTATGATAAAAATTTTAATTCTTCAAGTAGTATATAGGGCACGTCATTGTAAATATAGAGGTGGTCCTAAAAAAACAAATAGATAATAAAGAATAAAAAGCTGAAGTACCCCAATGTCTTAGAGCAAAACAACTCAAATAGGGAAACAATTTCCTAGTAGAGTCCCATCTATTTTAACCTCTTGAACAATATCAAAGTCCTTAGAATTTAAATATAAATCATTACTACTATAGATTTTGTATAGAATTTAATTTATATAAAAATCTACAATATATATACCCTCTATTATAATGAATAAAATTAGATTACTTTCACCATTGTGAGAAATTTTTACTTGTAACTTGGAAGCTTTACGCTAGTTTTAATCCTATCATTGCAATAATTATTAAAGTGATAAAAAACAATCTTAAAAATGTTGAAGGCTCATTAAAAAATAGAATACCTATAATTACGGTTCCAATTCCGCCAATTCCAGTCCAAACTAAATATGCGGTTCCAATTGGTATTTTCCCCAAGGATTTTGATAAAAAATAAAAACTACATACACTACATACTATAAACGTAATTATCCATTTTGTTTTTGTAAAACCTTCTGATAGTTTTAGTGATACAGCAAATGCTAGCTCAAAAAATCCTGCTAAAACAAGATATACCCATGCCATCTAAATTACACATACATAATTATTTGCAACCATTAAAATCAATTAATAATCTAAATTAGAGACTTTTAATGCATTGCTTTTAATAAAATCTCTTCTTGGCTCAACCACATCTCCCATTAAGGTCGAAAAAACCTCTTCTGCATCACTCGCATCATTTACTTTAACTTGTAATAAAGTTCTATTATTTGGATCAAGAGTGGTATCCCATAATTGCTCAGGATTCATTTCACCTAATCCTTTAAATCTTTGAATATAAAGTCCTTTTTTAGCATATCCAAAAAGCTTATCAACTAATTCAATGATAGTAGAATTTATTTTTACTGTTTCATCTTTATAAACAAATTTACCCTTTTGCTTAAATTCACTTAGTATTGTAACTAAATCAACTATTATATCCTTGTTTTTTTCTGAAAAGAGATTTTTGCTTACTTCATACACTTCTTTCACACTTTTTTCTAACTTGCTAATTTGAATTCCTAATTCAGTTTTTGTAATTTCCCATTCTATAGCACTATCCATAAATAACTTATTAAGTTTTATAATTAGTTTATCAGCTTGAAATTCACTGCTAGAATTTTCACTAAAAAATCCTAAAAATAGAAGTTCTTCTATAATATATACAGGAATTTGATTGCTATAATTCTTAATAATATTTGAAAACTTAATTAGTTTATTTAAAAGCTTACTCACATCATCTTCATTTAATTGCTTATCACTATATTTAACAACACTATTTTTAAAAATAAGGTGCTTAAGATAATTATGAAGAGCCACCTCATCCTTTAAATAGGTATCTGTTTGCCCTCTTTTTACTTTATACAAAGGAGGTTGCGCTATATATAAATATCCTTTTTCAATTAAAGATGGCATGTACCTAAAGAAAAAAGTTAAAAGTAAAGTTCTGATATGCGCACCATCAACATCAGCATCAGTCATAATGATTATTTTATGATAGCGAATTTTTGTAAGATCAAATTCTTTATCCTCAAGACTCACACAAAGGGCAGTAATCAAAGTTCCAATCTCAGCTGAGTTAAGCATTTTATCAAATCTTGCTCTTTCAACATTCAGTATCTTACCCTTTAGTGGTAAAATTGCTTGGGTTTTTCTATCACGTCCTTGTTTTGCAGAACCTCCAGCTGAATCTCCCTCTACCAAAAACAGTTCTGATTTAGCAGGGTCTTTTTCTTGGCAATTAGCTAATTTACCCGGAAGGGTTGATATATGTGGACCAACTTGTTTTCTAGATAAATCTCTTGCCTTTCTTGCAGCTTCTCTTGCAATGGCAGATTCTACCATTCTACCAATAATTATTTTAGCATCCTTAGGATTCATCTCAAGCCACTTGGAGAATTCTTCTGAAACAATAGATTCCACAACAGTACGAACCTCAGCACTAATCAATTTATCTTTTGTTTGAGATGAAAATTTTGGATCAGGAACACGCACTGAGACAATTGAAGTCAGTCCCTCTCTCATATCTTCAGGCGAAATTTTTATTTTTTGCTTCTTTTGTAGTTGATTGGTATCTATGTAACTATTGATAACCCTTGTTAATGCCCCTCTAAAACCTGTTAAATGTGCACCACCATCTTTTTGACGAATATTATTAGTAAACGTTAAAGTGTTTTCATGAAAGCTATTATTCCACTGAAATGCTACATCTGCGACTATGTCATTTAATTCTCCTGTAATCCTGATAGTCTTATTAATTGCATGCTTTGCTCTATCAAGATATTTAACAAAATTTAAAATCCCTCCTTCAAAGTGCAAATTAGCTACTTTTTCTTCTTCACCTCTTTTATCACGCAACTCTATTGAAATTTCTGGATTAAGAAATGCCAATTCCTTATATCTATGTTCAAGAGTAGCGAAATTAAAATCTATATGAGAAAATGTTTTATCCGATGGAAAAAACCTAACTTGCGTCCCTGTTTTACCTGAATCAGTACTTTCTTTTGATTCTAATTCTTTAACCTTATGCCCATGCTCAAAACGCATTAAAAATTCTTTTCCCTCTCTCCAAATAGTCAATTCCAACCACTCTGAAAGTGCATTCACCACAGAAACCCCTACTCCGTGCAAACCACCAGATACTTTATAGGAATTGTCATCAAATTTCCCACCTGCATGCAATTGAGTCATAATTAATTCTGCAGCAGAAACTCCTTCACCTTTGTGTATCCCCGTTGGTATTCCTCTACCATTATCAATAACCGTAACAGAACCGTCTGAATTAAGTACTATTATTACTTTATCACAGTGCCCTGCCAAAGCTTCATCAATCGCATTATCGGTAACTTCATATACCATATGATGCAACCCAGAACCATCTTCCGTATCGCCAATATACATTCCTGGACGCTTCTTAACCGCTTCAAGTCCTTTTAAAACTTTTATCGAATCTGCACCGTAATTTTGACCTTCTTTTGACATTTAAACGCGAATAAAATTTAATCAGAGAATAGTAGCATAAATTTAGAACTTAATCAAAATATCTATTAAGCACTACACTCTATTGTTCAACAATTTTATTATAAACACTTTTATTTTAAAACCCCTATAAATTAAGCATCAACTAGCTCAAGGAATATTACGTCCTTAATCAAATCAGAGCATAACCACCGGCAATCAATTAAAATAACCCAGCCCCCCTAGTACTAAATCAATTGCATTGAGAAACTGGGTATTGAAATTTCATTAAAAAATTATGCTCAAAAACTGTATCTAATACCAGCCCTTGCAATGTGAGCTTTTATTTTAAAACTTTTTGGATCCATTTTCCCTTCTTTCCCATGAGGTGTTTTGTATTTATTAAATCCCTTGGCTTTACCAAAATCTTGAAATTTATACCCAATATCAAAATTTATTCTATCAGTCATATCAATCGATAATCCACCCATCAAAGCATAAGATAAATTTTCTGATTTATTTGACCGTAACGTTGTTTTTAGAGGTTTGGTAAACATACTGGTCTCTTTAAGATTTATTTTAGCATAACCAATCCCCACACCTAAATAAGGTGTTAATTTTTGATAAGTTACAACATCATAAAAAAGATTAAGCATACCTGTTTGAATATTAACTTTTTGCTTAAATTCAGTTACTTTGTTTGGATTCGTTCGGTCAGGAGTAGTTCTTTCATATTTCAAATCTGTGTAACTATAGGCTATTTCTGATCTAAATTTATCATTTATTTTATATCCAAAACCAATAGAACATATTGGGCTTGAGTTAAAACTTTTGTTACCACCAATATTGTAAAGTATGATTTTCCTTATTAATATATAAATGCCCAGGACTTTGATCATCACCTGAGTTTGGATTTTCAATATTCACACCATAATGAGTTCCATAAAATAATCCCTTAAATAATGCTGAAATTCCTGATTCTTTCTTTTCAATAAGAAATTTTCCATCATATTCAGAGCCATGAGTTGCCGCTTCTCTTCTATAAAGTGCACTTGTATCAATAGATGTTAAAAACTTATCTGCTCCATCTGGAGTGTCAAACCTAAGTAAAACCCTTCCCCCTGCCCATAATTTTTCATTGTATATATCTAATATATTATTTCGACTATAATTTTCTTCTATATTACCATCACTTCCTAATCTAACTTCATCAATGGACAATTCCTTATTATTAGAAAGTATATCTAAATTATCCATTGCTTTTGCAAAAATTGGATTATTTTGTTTATTATGATCTATGTAATCTTTCCATGGATTTATAGATTGGGAGTGTGAAAGAGATAATTGTGTCTTGGGTACTAAAATCGTTCAGTAATTTTTGTACTATTTTATCTGCCTCAGATTCGGTTAAGATGATTGAGGCATCTATGCAAAAATCGTTATTATTATTTAGTTGATAATTTTTGGCATTTGTATTGGTTAAAATATATTGTTGATCGTAAAGGATATAGTTTAGTTTTACTTCAGAGATGAGCTCCTCACTACCCAGTTTAAAAATTAAAAATGTGCTTTGCATATCATCTTACTTAATTACGATATCTCCACTATCAATCTGATTGACCTCCCTACTCTGTTTGGGAACAAAATCTATTTTTTGCTCAACCTCACATAGGCTAAAATGGTATAATTTGCTTAAGTCTTGAGTGCTGTCTTTTGCAGTTGAGCTATCAAAGATGCAAAAGCCTATAATGTCATTGTTTATTTTGCCAACATCAATTTGATTTGGCGCAAAATTTGCTTTTTTGCATATATCAAAAAGTACCGCATTCAAATTGGATTGAAAAAATTTACCTTGTATCCAATGTCCTTTAATCCAGCAATCGCCATCAGCCCAAACATCAAGTTTATCAGGAAAATATGGATAAGGTCTTGCATCCCAAGCCCAAACAAATTTATTTTCAATCATAGTGGAATCTTTCCACTTCATCTCCGTTCCAAGTAAGCCTATTGTTTGTGCCTGAAAATCAACCTTCTCCTTTGAGTATTTTGGAATATTAGATTCAACTGTACTTGGATCATAAAAAACATTGGGTTGATTAGTGGCACAATCTATCGATGGAAATCCTATTTCAGTAAACCATATTTTCTTGGACTTAGGAGACCAATCCGTTTGATTGCCATCTGGATTTATATACTTATTCTCCCACCACCACTTAATATTTTTCCATGCATATTCTATGCCAAGCGGTTGCTTTTTTCCATTACCATCAAGATAGTAGTCATATCCCTCTCCAGATTCCCAACCATCTACTACCTCTTGGGGGTCATAAGTTGTTTTGTTATTATTAGTTAGGGGAAAGTATGCGTCAATCCCTATGAAATCAATATGTTCCGATGCCCATAATTTATCTAAATGATACCACCCACCATCTGTGTGATGATATTCACTCCAATCCGCACCATATGATATTTTGACATCTTTACCCAAAATCCCTTTTACCTGCTTAGCCAATTCGACTAATTTTTCTACTGCTGGAAATTTGCCATCACCAGATTTAAATTTTGTAATCCCTATCATTTCAGAGCCAATCAAAAAAGCATCAACCTTACCCTTAACTAGTTTTGCATAATACAAAATGAATTGATTATAACCCGCCTCTCCATTAAAAAAATTATTTATATCACTTTCATTGTTCGCATATATCCTCCCTCTCCATGGCTTATTATAATTATCTACCAATAGCATTGGATAAAACATAACCAAATACCCCCTTCCCTTTAATTCCTCCAAAAATCTCACAATGCTCATATCATTGATTGTGCCACCATAAATTAGTTGGTTGTTTTTTTGAGAAATTAAATACGCATTATTTCGATTATAACTTGAGACTTGCCACTCATCTGGTGTAACTTTTATTTTACCATCTTGATACTCAACACCTGGCAATATTTTGCAAAGCCCTGCATTTAAATCAGTTGCATACCAATTTATAACAGGATAAACCCATTTTACATTTGGCAGGGTTGATTTTAATTGATTTAACGAAACTACAGCATCACTTTGTTCATGATCTGTATTGTGATTGATGTTGCTTTCTATATATTCATGCGGTTCGTTTTTGTAACACCCTTTTTTTTGTATTTGTGTATCATAGACATACTCACCGCTTCCTGGTATTATAACCACCGAATTTATCAAGTTTTGCAGACTATTTGGATTATGGGTATTATTATTTCTTATTACTTCAAAACTAAATTTTGGCATTTTATTTTTAAATTTGCTAATTGGAAAGTCCTCAAACACAACGTATGCAATCCCTCTAAATGCACACGCCCTACCCTTGCCTTCAACTTCCTCAATATGATGATCAGGCAATTGTTCGTTTGAACCATTATAAGTTCGAATGTTATACTGATTTTTATCTATGACGATATTATTTATCCAAATTCTCGAGACATCATTAATTTCACCTTCGCATAGAGCTATTGCGAGTGAAATTTTATATTCATATTTGGTGTAGGAATACTCAGAGCTTTGACCTGAGGTATTATGACTTTTGGTAATGATATTTTTTAATTCCTTCAAACAGGAATCCCATATTATATTCCCCGCTAATTTCACACTTCCATAGACAATGGGTATCTCCTTCCCATATTTTACTGTTTGTACATTGATTCCTTCTAGCCTTCTGCCTTCAGTGCTTAAAAAAATTTTATTTTTTGAAAATTTCTTATTTAAAATACTTCCAAATAATTTACCAATTTTAAAACTTAATGAATTACCAAAAATTTCAAATGACATATTTTTTTACTGCAATTTTATACTTGATAATCTACTTAGGTTTTGATTTTTGAGGAAGTATGATAAGATGCATTACTTAAAGAAAGTTGTTTTGCTTAATGAATAAAATCACCAATCTGAGAGAACAATATAATATAAAAATCAGAAAAAGCACCAAGGCGAAAAATATGGCTATAAGAATAATAAACCAACACGTGGAGTTGGTTTTGCCTTTGAGAATTTCAGAAAAATTTGGTTATAAATTTTTGATAAATAAGGAAAAATGGATTAAGGATAAATTAAAAAACATATCTACCAATTTTATTGATCCTAAATTTATTCACTCCAAATATCCAATCTTTGGTCAACCTCATGAACTTATTCATACTGAAACTACTATGTACACCAGTGTGTTTATAAAAAATAAGCAGCTTATTGTTCACTCGAAAAAATGTGATTTAAAAAATACATTAAAATTATTTCTTAAGAATATTTTGTCAGCTGAAATAAATGCTTTATGTACTTTCTATGCTGAGCAACACCATTTTAAATATAATAAAATCTTAATAAAAGAACTACGAACCAAATGGGGAAGTTGTTCCTCATTAAAAAATTTAAACTTCAATTGGAGAATTATATTTGCACCAAAAAATGTTCTGCAATATTTAGTTATTCATGAACTTTGTCATCTAAAAGTAATGAATCACAGTAATAAATTTTGGAATTTAGTTGAAAAAGTCGATCCAAATTATAAAGAATCCAGATTGTGGTTGAAAAAAAATGGGCGTCAATTATATATCTATCTGCCAAATTGATAAATAATATATGTCACTTATATATGAGCAAAAAAATAACAATACATTGGTTCAGACAAGATTTAAGGTTGCATGACAACCTCTCGCTTTATAGTGCTTCCGAAGAAGGAGAGGTTATTCCTATTTTTATATTAGACAATGTAAGTACCCAAAAATATCAACTGGGACCTGCTAGTAAATGGTGGCTATATCACTCATTATTGTCATTGCAAAAATCTTTGGGTGACAAGCTAAATTATTTTATTGGAAATCCTAAAGAAATTTTAATTAAATTAATTAATAAGTATAAGGTAACTGCGGTTAATTGGAATCGATGCTATGAACCATGGCAAATCAAAAGAGATGAAAATTTAAGAAAAATTCTTTTGGAAAGAGGAGTAAAAGTTAATACATATAATTCCACATTACTATGGGAACCTTGGGATATATTAAAAAAAGATGACACACCATATAAGGTATTTACACCTTTTTATAAAAATGGATGTTTAGTAGGAGGTATTAGCCCAAGAAAATCATTATCAATACCTAAAAATCTCCAACTTATTTTTCAGCAATCTAATGATAACTCTGTATCTATTCTAAATCTGCTTCCCAAAAACAATTGGGGTGAAAAATTAGAAAAATATTGGAAAATAGGAGAAAAAAATGCACTAGATAAATTAAAATCATTTATTGAAAGTGGCATAAAAACCTATAAAGAGGGAAGAAATTTTCCAGGAAAAAATTTTGTTTCAACACTTTCTCCACATATTCATTTTGGTGAAATATCCCCAAATCTAATTTGGGAAAAAATTTCTTCCTTACATAGCAATGAAAATACTAATCATTTTTTATCTGAATTGGGATGGAGGGAATTTTCATATTACTTGCTGTATCATTTTCCACATATGCCTGAAAAAAACTTGCAGAAAAAATTTGATAAATTTTCTTGGCAAAATAATAAATCGTATTTCGAAGCTTGGAAAAATGCAAAAACAGGATATCCAATTGTTGATGCTGGTATGAGACAGCTTTGGGAAACTGGTTATATTCACAATAGAGTCAGAATGATAGTTGGCTCATTTTTAGTAAAAAACTTATTACTACACTGGCATTATGGCGCAGAATGGTTTTGGGATTGTTTAATTGATGCAGATCTTGCAAGCAATAGTTTTGGATGGCAATGGGTTGCAGGATGTGGAACAGATGCAGCTCCATATTTCAGAATTTTCAACCCCATTATACAAGGAGAAAAATTCGATACAGATGGAAAATATACAAAAAGATATTTGCCTGAATTAGAAAATTTGCCAAATAAGTATTTATTTTGTCCTTGGAAAGCGCCTAAATCAATTTTAGACGAGGCTGGAGTGATGCTTGGAATAAATTATCCATATCCAATCGTTGATCTAAAAGAATCCAGAAACTTAGCTTTAAAAGCATATCAAAATATAACTAAATTCTCTATATCACAATAAAATTCACTTTTTTGTAAAAAGTATAATTTGTCAACCTAATTGTAACATACGATAGATATAATCAATATAAAACTATTAAAATAATTATAAGTGGGGTACAAATCATGAAAAAAAATAATATAGGTTTTGAGTATAATTTTAAAAACGACAATAAAGAGTGGGATAATGTTATAAAAATTGCTTTTGATAAGAGTTTAGACGACAATGTTAGGCATCAAGTTTTCACTCTCTTAAGAATACGAAATATTGTTCAAGATGAATAGATACCAACGGTATTTTTTCAGGAATAAAATGGGATAAAATACTAATAAAATTGTTGAATCTGCATCACAAATTAAAGACACAAGCATTGGAGTTAACAATATATTAGATGGACATTCAGGTAGAATTTATTTCTCAATACCAAAAAACTCTAATGTTGCTAAAAAACGTGAAGACGCATATTTTAGTACAAAAAATGAAATGGAAAAATATAATGATTTGTTATTAGATATTGTTATAAATACTAAAAATGCTAAAAATCAATTTAGCAACTTAGGAAATATTAATAAACAAACTGGAGTTATAATTGGGGGCCTTGTAAAGCTTGCTTCACTTGCTTCTCACTATACATATGGAGCAAAGGAAGTAAGACTGAATGGTCTTTATTCACGTATAGCAGCAACACATGGTGTGCAAGAAATAGATGATAGAGCATCATAAATAAAGGTAAGTAGTGCTAAAGAAGGAATTAATATGGCAAAAAAATTTGGTTATTCTGAAGCCTCAAGGCACTTTGGTGTTGATTTTGCTAGCTATGATGAAAATAATAAGTTAGTATCTGATGGAAATCGTGGCCATGTGTATATAAATTCTACATATACAGATAACTATTCAGCTTTTGGTATTGGTTTAGAAGGATTTGGCCCTGGCAAAGGAACTCATGACACATCAAGAAATGCGGATTTATATTCAGCTTTTGGAGCTCCAAAGTATTATATCAAAGTTCAAAAAGATGGTAAAAATTTTAATGAGTACATTGTAAATTATTGTAAACATGTGCACCCAAATTTAAATGAAAATGACCTTCAAGAAAAGATTGCTGCGGTAAAAAACGAAGTGCTTCAGTTTGCCACAGAAACATCAGTAACAAGATTTAAACATGCTGCGATTAAAGTAGCAGATAACGAACAAATCAATATAGTTAAATCAAAGGATGATTCCATATATTACATAGTGTCATAACTAGCTAGAAAAAAGCTTATGGATGGAGACACCCTTCCTAAATATCACGATGGAATGAGAATTGTTATTGATAAGGATAAGGATTTTTAAAAAACGTTGAAGTCAGGAAAAGTGAACTAGAGATATACAGAAACATAGAAGAACAGGTTATGAGTAATTTTGATAAAAATAAAGATGGATTTGGATTACAAAGAGTAGATGGGCTAAATAAAGAACATTTAAAAAGGTTTTTACAAGAAGCTTTATGCTCTAAAAAAGATAATATAAATGAGCTTATTTATGAAGTTGCCAAGAAGGTGAATAAGGTTGAAGAAGTGGAGCAATCATCCAATATGAATAAAAATAACGATAGAAAACGATTTTTTTCTGGTGAGATGCAAGAATCAAACAAGCGTACACATGTCGACAAACAAAAGAATAGCCCTAAAAGTATAGACAGCTTTATGAATAGATATTAAAATATCGATATATTTACTATAGCTTTGGCAAGTAATATTATAGGATAATATTACTTGTTAATTTGTAATGACTTATTAGCTCTATAGCATATAGAGTATAATGATAACGACCTAACTCATCAAATCAACTTGGCTATTGACCAGAGTGCAGTAAAAACCCTGCTTATCCATTAATTCTTGATGTGTTCCTTGCTCTATTAATGCACCCTTATCTAAAACTAATATTCTATCTGAATTAACAACAGTTGATAATCTGTGAGCAATCGTAATGGTTATTTTACCTTTTGATACGTTATTTATTGCTTCTTGAATAAGCTTTTCATTTTTATAATCAAGCGCCGATGTTGCCTCATCTAATAGTAAAATTTCTGGATTTTTCAAGATTGCTCTGGCAAGTGCAATCCTTTGTTTTTGACCCCCAGAAAGTCTCACGCCCTTTTGACCAATAAACGTATTGTACCCTTCAGGTAGATTGTTTGTAAATTCATCAACTGCAGCTAATTTTGCTGCTTGAAGCACTTGATCATAGTTTGATTTAAAATTTCCAAACAGAATATTTTCATAAATAGTGGATGAAAAAATCACTGGATCTTGTGGAATATATGCTATTTTGTTTCTCAAATCTTTTATGTTTATGTTTTTGATAGAATGATCGTTTAATAAAATATCACCAGAATTAATATCATAAAACCTTATAATTGATTCTAATATTGTTGACTTACCTGCTCCAGATTTTCCAACAATTGCAATTTTTTCATTTATATTTATTTTAAAATTTAAGTTATTTAATACTAAAGAATTTTTCTTAGATGGATATGAAAAATTGACATCTTTGAAACGAAGAAATTTTAGTTGTTCCTTATCAATATTTATTGAATTTACTAAATCCTTAATTTCAGATTTTAAATTTAAAAATTCAGCAGCCCTTTCACAAGCTGCAGCAGATTTTATAATTTCACCAAAAGTTTCAGAAAGACCTCCGATTGATCCAGCGCAAATAACCGCAAGAAATATAAATGATGATAATTCTCCTATTGTCATTTCACCACTAACAACGTCATAACCTCCATACCATAATATTAAACCAACTCCGCAAAATATCAAAAAAATCACTATGAAAATTAGCATTGATTTAGACCTAGCTAAGCTCAATGATGTTTGTAAATTAGATTTTAGAGAAGAGTGAAATCTTTTTTTTTCGTATTCTTCAGCAGAATATGATTGTATTGTTTTAATTGAATTTATGGATTCTTCAGATAATGAGGTTAATATCCCTTGTTGCTTTTGGCTTTCCTTAGATAGTTTTTTGATTTTTTTCCCAAATATGATAATCGGTATAATAATAATTGGAATTAAAATTGTGATAAAAAGAGTTAATTTTGAACTCATTAATAGTAACATTATAATTCCACCCAAAAACATAATTAAATTTCTCAGTGCAACTGAAACATTGCTCCCGATTAAATTTTGAATTATCTGAGTATCATTTTGAATTTGAGATATTATACTTCCTGTTTTTTCAGTTTCAAAAAAACTTGGTGACAAACTTAATAAGTGATTAAATAAGTCTTTTTTTATGTTAAGCACAATGTTTTCTCCAATGGAAGTTGTAAAATAATACCTCATTGCTGTTCCAATTGCTAAAATTAATATCAGTAAATTTTGATATAAGAAAAAATTTAAAAAATCTGGATTCATCGAGTTAGAAAAAAAGTGATCAATTATATAACTAAGGTACTTACTGAAAATTAAAACGGAGGAAGAGGTGACAATTAGTGCTAAAAACATAATTATTAACTTCAACTTTTGCTGATTTAAATATGGCTTTAGAAATTTTAAGCTTGAAATTGATTGCATATTAACTTAATTAAGTTCTATGTTAGTAAAAATATATTATTAATTAAATTATTAAAGTAAATAATCATTGTTTGAGTATAAAGTTATGTTTTTATTTGGTACAAGCAGAGTAATTGTTAAGCTAATCATTGGTATTTTTCTGTGCTTTAATATTTCTACATTCGCTAATCAGTGCAATAATGACTCTTCAATTGCGGATGTAGTTGAGAAATTAAGCCCAGCTATTGTGAATATATCTACTACTCAATTAGTTGAAAATGGTAATAAAAATCTCCCTTTTTCAGAAATGCCGGAAGAATTTTTTAAATTTTTTGAAGAATTTAATAAAAATTCAGGCTCAAACAAACCATCAAAAATTGTTTCATTAGGATCTGGGTTTTTAATTGATGATAAAGGACATGTCGTTACAAATAATCATGTTATTGAAAACGCACAAGAAATAAATATTACAATTGGAGATAATGAGAAGAAAATTTACAAAGCCAAGGTTATTGGAAAAGATAAGAAAACTGATTTAGCAGTATTAAAAATTGATATAAAAAGTTCAATCCCTTTTGTTAAATTTGGAGATTCAGATAAAATTAGAGTAGGGGAACATGTTATCGCCATTGGTAATGCATTTGGATTTGGAGGAACTGTAACATCTGGGATAATATCAGCTAAAGGGAGGTATTTAGGTGGTCAATTTTATGAAGAATTTATTCAAACAGACGCATCCATCAACAAAGGTAATTCAGGCGGTCCAATGTTTAATATGAATGGAGAGGTAATAGGAGTAAATAGTGCGATTGTTTCACCTAGCGGAGGAAATGTTGGCATCGGTTTTGCAATACCATCTAACACTGCAAAATCAATTATTAATAAATTATTAAAAGACGGTAAAATTGAACGTCCTTGGTTGGGCATCACGTTTCAACCTGTAACAGAGGATATGGCCAAAGGATTTAACCTTGATAATTCTAACGGAGCTATTGTGTCAAACGTAATGAAAGATAGTCCTGCGGAAAAAGCAGGTGTTAATATTGGAGACATAATAGTTAAGTTTAATGGTAAATTGCTTAATAATATTAATCAATTCCCTAGAACTGTTGCAGACGCTCCACTGAATACCAAAATACCAGTTGAAATTATTCGGAAGGGTAAAACAATAAATCTGAATGTAACATTAGAAATTCCTAAAAACGACCCTTTTAATAAAGATGCGGAAGATGTTGCAGTGGAAACAACTTATCATGGAATTGGTGTGGTAAATATTACTAAGGATATACGGAATAGTTATGCAGTAAGTGATGATGTTAACGGGGTTTTAGTAACCAAGGTTGACAAAAATTGTGATGCACATAGGAAAGGATTAAAAGTTGGGGATGTTATAAGTAGCATTAATCAAGATGAAGTTACATCCGCTAAGCAATTTAGAACCTTGCTCACAAATATTAAATTAAACTCAAAAAAAGATGAAGCAACAGCTGTTATCCTGATTTCAAGAAAAAGTAGTAATTTTTATATATCTATTGAATTAACTGATTGAATTAGCATTTTATAATAACCTAGTATCATCCTTAAAGGTTATAATGAAAATAGCTTGGCTGGGGGATTAACATCAAGATACACTCTTTGTACTTGCAGGGTAACCACCACTTCACTATATTGAGAAGCGGCCTAAAAACTGGATAGGTGTTAGAAGACTGATATGTTTATATGGTAAATCAAATATCTTTAACACAGGTCAAGGAGCTCAATTTACCACGTTTAACATATACTGGATTTATTCCACAAGAGCTTTATAGAGATACTTCTAATGGCTTTAAGCCTAAAATCACAAATTTTGCACTAAATTTTAGGCTTAATTCCTCTTTGCAACAGAGCCTTATTTTTTATAACTCTTCATGACTATGAACCTCAGCTTGGCTATCACTCAACTCAACTACAGCATATAAAGCTTTATGCTCCTCAGTGGAGCTTGGAATATTGCCACTAATATAACCAGTATTTGGTAATATACCCTGGTCTACCATTTCACCTTTCGCGACAATATGATCATATTTATAAATATATTTACTATTGCTACAACAAGTTCCAGTTCCTTCACCATACTGTCCAACAGAATATTTAGTAAAATTAAATTCTCCAAATTCTTCAAGGCATTTATTGATTTGCGTAGGATTATCAAGGTTCAAGCTATTATTGCCTATTTCATTCATATCTCCAGCAAAAATTACTTGTAGTTTACTTAAATCACTATTATCAATTAATGTATTAACCATTTCTTTAAATTTTGTGACACCTACCCATGCATTACAGCTATCAGGTTTACTAGGATCTGCATGCGGAAAATGAACTGAAACTAAAAGCAATTTTAATTCTGGATTCCACACATTTTTAAAATAGCCAGCAACAAAAGGCCTAACATCATCATCACCATTACCTTTCCAAAAGCCTGCAATTGGGTCTTTAATCAATCCCCACGCTTTTTGATTAAAAGTTATTTGCGCTATGTCAAATTCCTTTTTAACAGTATTCCAATATGAGTCAGGATCTGGTTGTAAAGTTTTCCACTCTTTATCACTATTTTGATTATTTAGATAGTAATCTAAAGTGTTTTTATCCTCTCCTGGTTCAACTTGCTGCATCGCAACAAAATCTACTCCTTTGTTCTTTATTACTTCTTTTATCGCATCAACCTGTTTTTCTCTTCTTTCAATTCTACTCCAAACTCCTTTATCATGTGAATCTCTAGAGTCACCTTTCACATTATATTGTAAGACACCTACTTTTACCATAACACCCTCTCCCATTAATCAATTATATTATTATATAAGTAAGCTTTACCTTATAGTAACTTAAATTCAGTTTATGCTCTTGCTTACCTAATGAAAAAATTAGAACATATATTTTTTTCACAATCAAGTTATCTATGCTTAAACTTAAATTTTGACAAATTATTCTCCCCACCCCTAGCAAATCGGTAGGTTATAATTTTTAGCTGAAGAACTTATTGCGAGTTAAGTTTTTGAACTTTCTAAAAAATATTATAAACTTTTTAGAATTTAAAATTTTCACTTTTTATTATAAAATAGGGCTTTATTAAAGAAATATTTTAATGGCTCTAAGCCTTAAAATACCAAGTTTTGCACTGAATTTTTATTTAATATTTAATCAACAATTGTTTATGATACAATGATCGCAGAAAATTTTATATAACTAACAATTATGACAAGAATTTTATTTGCACTAATATGCGTTTGTTTAATAGGCTGCAATACAAATGTTACGAAAAATGGAATATTTGATACAGATAGTAATAATCTGTTAAAAAATAAGACTGTGTATAAAGTGGTATGTATGAAAATACCTAATGCCTCTGATGAACTTTTATTAGAATTTTATAAATATTCTTTTAATTTGAAGAAGTATAAAAATAATAACAGTATTTCCGATCAAGTAAGAGAAGATAATAAATTAAAAGGTACAGAAATAATGTTAGAAATATTATCTGAAAATAGACCAGAAATTAAAATTGATAAAATACAAGCTATGCATGATTTCAGGGTAATGAGCAATGAAACTGGTTCGAGCAATATTTATCAAGATAAGATGGTGCGCAAAATATTAGATCTCCCAATTCATCGAGCTGCAAGTGTTATTCGTTTATTATTAAAAATCGGATGTGAAGTATATAAGTAAAAAGTATATTCAAATGAATTTTTTTCATGATAAATTTTGATCTAGACTATAAAAATAAACATGAGGTAGATGCAGTAAATTCCGTTTATGTCAGATAATTTATCTGTAATACAATCACCATATAATATAAGGATTATTTTGATTTTTCTAAAATCAGCTTTTTAAGCTATAAATTATTCATCAGCTTGAGAACAGAAATAATACAATTTCCATAATGCTTAATAGAAATTACTTCATAGTTAACCAATACGGATGAAGAAATTTCTCTGGGTGTTTCTATTATTAATAATGAATTTGGATGTATAAAATCACTAATAGCGTCTAATTTCTCATTTGTAATGCGCACATTATATGGAGGATCTAAGTATACCACATCAAATAATATTTTCTCAGTTATTTGTAAATTTGCAATACTTGATCTGATTACTCTCCAATTAGGATCATCTTTTTCTAAACTTGTTAAATTGCATTTTGTAATAGCTAAGCTCTCATAATTATTATCCAAAAAATACACCTGCTTGAATCCCCTAGAAATTGCTTCAATACCTATAGCTCCTGTTCCACAACATAGATCTAAAAATAATGATTCCTCAGTTATAAGGTCATATTTCGCAAAATAGTTATTTATTATATTGAATACAGATTCTCTAATCTTAGAAGTTGTGGGTTTAATAGTTGAAGATGTACCCTTTATATTACTAACAATTTTTTTATTTTTATATTTTCCAGCAATTATTCTCATATGTTAATATTAGCCCCTAATTTTTTTAATGTTTTTTAAGTGTTGTTTATAGCTATTGGTAAATATATGTTTACCAGAACCATCAGCAACAAAATATATATCACTTGTTTTAATTGGGTGAAGCACAGCTAATATTGAAGATTTACTAGGATTGCATATTGGTGTTGGAGGTAATCCTGAGTGTAAATAAGTATTGTAAGGAGACTCAAATTTTAAATCGTCATATGTCACTTTTCTATTAAAATTATCCCATTTTGAAATACCGTATACAACTGTTGGATCAGCCTGCAAAGGAATCCTTCTCTTTAACCTATTTAAATACACACTGGCAATATGTGGTTTTTCATCATCAAATTTTGCTTCTTTTTCAACTATTGAAGCTAAAGTTAAAGCATCATGTGAAGTTTTTAAATTTTTTGTATTTTCAACATCTCTTTTTTCCCACTCATCTACAATGATAGCCTTCATCTTTAAATGCATTATATGCAATAAATCACTTATTTTTGTGCCATGAAAATAATGATATGTATTAGGATAAAGCTCTCCCTCCTCGTATAGTTTTAATTGAATATTATCATCAATAATACCATATTGATTTTTTAAAATTTCAACAATTTGAAAATTTGTTAATCCTTCAGGGAGCGTTACTTGATGAGTTATTACTTTACCCATTGTAATTTTATCAAATATTTCTACAAAATTTATACCCTTTGGCACCATATATTCTCCCGCAACAATCTTTTTTCCGAATAACTCAAAAACTCTAGCATATAAGACAAAAAAGATTTTTTTTTGTATGATATTTGCGTTTAAAAGGATACTTGAGGTACATTTTATAGTGCAAGCTTTTGGAATTATTACAACCTTATCTTCTATATTCTTTTTACTAAAAAGATTTATGTATAGATATGAAGCAATAAAAATCTTAAATAATATAACCAACACTCCTAATAAGTAGATTTTTTTGGAAATTTTTATCATTTATCAGCTAATTATTTTTTTTAAAAAACTTTTTCTATGGTAAGGAGTTATACCAAACTTTTTAATTGCATCAATATGTTGCTTTGTACAATATCCTTTATTTTGTTTCCAGAGATACTCTGGATAATCCTCATCCAACTTATCCATAAGCTTATCCCGAGCTACTTTTGCAAATATTGATGCTGCCGCTATTGATAATGATTTATTGTCTCCACCTACAATGGTGAGTATATTGTTCATTGACTTATCTGGACTAATATTACCATCAACAAAAATATGATCAAATTTATATTCTATACTATATATAACTCTTCTCATTGCCAATAATGAAGCTTGCAAGATATTTATTTCCTCTATTTCTTCAACACTGCTGGATTCTATCAAATAGTGACAATGATCTTTTAAATCATAAAAAATTTTTTCTCTCTTGCTTGAGCTAAGTTTTTTTGAATCATTTATCTGAGCAGTATCAATATTGTCATTTAAAATTACTCCTGCAACGACTACAGGTCCAGCAACACACCCTCTGCCAACTTCATCTATGCCCAGGATTATCCCTCCAATTTTTTTCTCATGTGAAAAATCTGGTTTTAAAGATATATTATTTTGCATGAATAGTTCTAATTAGCAGGATTAACAATTTTCAAAATCTTACCTAAAATTTTTTCCACAGTTAATTGAAAATATTTATATAGATCATCAATTGGAGCTGATTTACCAAAATCATCCATTCCAAAAAATGCACCATGTGGACCTATAATTTTAGACCATGATTGCTCATTACCTGCTTCTATTGCAACTTTCAAAGTATTATTACAAAGTATAGCCATTTGATATTCAAGGGTTTGTTGCCAAAACAATTCTTGGCAAGGTACAGAAATAACCTTGCTTCCAATACCATTTTTTTCCAAATTTTTTGCCACATTTAGAGCAATAGATAATTCAGAACCACTAGCAAAAATAGATATGGAGTGTGCTTCTTTTGATTGATATAAAATATACGCTCCAAATGCAACTAAATTCTTAGTATTATTAATGTTAATGTTGTTTCTTAACTGAGGCAAATTTTGTCTACTCAAGCACAGCGCAGAAGGAACATTGGTTTGTTTTAAAATTACTTCCCAGCATTCAGTTGTTTCAATGGCATCAGCCGGTCTATAAATATTCAAATTTGGAATCACTCTCAAAGCCGATAGGTGCTCAATAGGTTGATGAGTTGGCCCATCTTCTCCAATACCAATTGAATCGTGTGTGAATACTAAAATTATTGGCAACTTCATTAAAGACGCTAGCCTAATAGATGGTCTACAATAATCCGAAAATACTAAAAAAGTCCCACCATACACTATATACTCACTGTGTATATTTATACCATTCATTATCGCAACCATTGCATGCTCTCTAACTCCATAATGGATATAGTTACCTGAATAATCGCTTTTTGAAAAAATTTTTTGACTAACAGATTTTGTTCCATTTGAACCTGATAAATCAGCTGAACCACCAATGTAATTATCTGTATTTGAGCAAATTATATTTATTACCTTATTTGAACTTTTTCTGGTTGCCTCAGGATTGTTAAAAGTCACTAATTCTTTTTTGAATTCATTAATTTCGTTCAAAAAACTGTCCAAATTTCTACTTTTGGCTTGATTTTCTAGGTATGTCTTTTTGTGAACCTTTTCCCAATTCGAATAATCAGATAAATTTCTTTTATAAAAATCTCTCCATATTTTTAAAATTGGAGTAGGAATTATAAATTTATCATGTTGCCAGTTAAATTTCTTTTTAATTAAATCAATTTCCTTACTACCTAAGCATTTACCATGTGCCTCTTCTGAATTTTCAAAACTAGGTGACCCATAACCAATTTTTGTCCGACAGGCAATAAACATTGGCTTATCACTTTTTTGTGCAGAATTTAAAGCTTTCCATATTGTATTTGGACTATGCCCATCAATTGAAATTACATTCCAGTTGTAAGAAGAAACTCTAGCAAGCGTCATGTCTGAAGTTGCAAGAGATGTTGGACCATCAATTGATATTTTATTATCATCAAATAATACTACCAAATTATTTAACCCTAAATGACCAGCAAGAGACATTGCTTCATGAGAAATACCCTCCATTAAACAACCGTCCCCAACAACCACATATATTTTATGGTCTATTACATCTTTTAAAGAATTTTGTAATTTTTTTTCAGATATCGCCATTCCTACAGCATTTGCCAAACCTTGCCCTAAAGGTCCTGTTGTAGTTTCAATACCTAATTCAGGATCAAATTCTGGATGCCCTGGAGTTATAGAGCCAAGTTTTCTAAATTTTTTCAAATCTGAAAGTTTATATTTTTCATATCCTGCTAAAAATAGTAAACTATAAAGCAAAGCTGATCCATGACCTGCAGATAATATAAACCTATCTCTATTTGACCATGTTGGATCATGCGGATTAAATCGCAAAAAATGTTGAAATAAAATTGTAGCAACATCTGCAAATCCCATTGGCATTCCTGGATGGCCAGATTTAGCTTCTTCTACCATTTCAATTGCAAGAATTCTAAGAGCCGTTGCTAGTTGATTGTGTAAATCTTGTTGAATAATGTTTTTTTCCATCAGTGGCTAAATTAAAAATACGATTTTATACAGTTAATTATTGGTGTGCTAATATCAACTATTTGCATTTCAGATAAATATAGTTGTTTGTAATCTGTTTGTATACTATTTGATATGCTAAGTTTATTAATTTTTGATAAAATTTTATCTAGATTAGGATTTTCTTTCCCAATTAAATTATGACTAGCAATTACTTCTATGCTTTTTGCATCTGAGGATTTCAAAATATCTATTGCATTTATGACGGTCTGCCCACTTCCAATAATATCATCAACTAGTATACAATGCTTATTTTTAACATTTCCCATTATCCCGTTCATCATTACATTATTTTTCTCATCTCTTTGTTTATATATCACTGCAAGAGGGACATTTAAAAATCTACTGATGCCTGTACTTCTAATTTTCCCTCCAATATCTGGAGATACTATCACAGTTTCTGCCCTATTATAACTATTGAAATTTTGCTTAAATAGTTCAAGCATAGTTATGTTTTTAACAGGTATCCTAAAAAACCCTTCTATTTGGCTTGAATGTAAATCAATAGTAATCAATGTATCAATACCCGCAGCCTCTAGTAGTGAAGCTATACATGAAGCAGAAATGAAATCTTGATCATTCTTTTTGTGATCCATTCTGCTATATGCAAAATATGGAATAATAACATGAACTCGCTTGGCACCTCTTTTCTTTGAAGCGTTTATTAAAAATAATAACTGTAGTAAATTTTCATTAATATTTGGAAATAATTCATGAGTTATTAGTACATCTTTTTGATATAAATCATCATTTATTTTTATGTTTAACTCTCCATCAGAAAATTTATCAATTACACGATTTATAATTTTTAAATTAATTTGATCTGATATTTGTTTAGATAACTTTAATGTATTATTGCAGTGTAATATATTCATAGTCATTTTTTATACTCGTTTAAAAACTTGTTTAATTTTAATGGATGGAAGAATAATGTTGAAATTGAAAAATGATCAGCTCCCTGTTGTCGATACATTTGCAAATCCTCAATTGATTGAATTCCACCTCCTCCAATGATTTTTATTGAATCCCCAAATTTATCTTTGGCTTTTTTTATTAATTTCAAATAAAATTTTTGAATTAATTTTCCTGAAACTCCCCCTCTTTTAGTTGGGAAGGAATTAAATAAGTGATAATACCGCACTCCACATTGAAAATAATAATTAATCACACCTAAATATGCTTTTGAAGGTGGTATTTTAATTATTATTTCTAAACCAAAATTTTTCAAGAGGTTGATTTCATAATTTGTTATCAAATTTACCTTTGCGTTAGGGCAGCTGATATTAATTTCTATAGCTTTAATATTATATTTTTGATTTGTAATATAGTCTTCCAATTTGACTAAAAAAAGTGACATATCTTTTTGATCCATTAAAGCAATTGAAAGTATTTTACCGTTTACTTTAGATAACTTTAAATTTGCAATGCCAGGATTTCTTAATCCAATGGAGTTTCTCCATCCAGTTTTTCCATTTTTATACACTGGTCTAAGTGTTTTTAGATATCTAAAATACATACCCTCTCTTTTTTGTGCTGTATAAGTTCCACAAACAGAAGTTGCGTAATTTAAATTAATAATATTTCCAAATGGAGGAGAAATTATCAGAGGGCTAAACATCTACTTAAAAAACTCCTGCATCTTAAATACAGATTGAATCCAAGCTGGTGAGTCTCCTCTTGCAAATACTACAATTCCAAAAATTTGATCATAATTTTGATTCTGAAATCTTAGCTTTGCTTCTTCCATAGAACCTCCTGTTGTTAATACATCATCAGCAATTAATAGGTTATTATTATCATCTGAGACGTATTCTTTTAATGCTTTTTCAAAGGGCATACCTCCCCTTGGTACGCCATAAACATCTTTAAATTTGAATTTTTTAGATACAATTTTTGCAAGAGTTTTGTAGTCCTCTTCCGTAATTGCATCACATTCAATTTTAAAATGAGAAATTCCACCTGAATGAAGTGTAAATTTTTTATATTGAAACAAATTGGTCATAATACTCCTTTGCAATTTTATTTGGTTTGTTTGAATTGTATATCGGTCTTCCCACTATTATGTAATTAGTGTTTAGTTTTTTTGCGACCGATGCACTTATAGTCATTGAGTGATCATTATCCTCATAATCATTTCTTATACCAGGGGTTGCAATATTAATGGCATTTTTAAAATTTTCTCTAAAATCCTTAATTAAAAAAGGAGGACAAATAAAATTTTGACCTCCAAGACTAATTATTTTCTCTACTCTTTTTATTATCGCTGACTTATTAATATCCAATGTGTCACTCGATAAATGCATAACAAAATATGGATTGCAAGAATGCTCTAATGATATTTTTATTGTCTCATCCTGACATGCCGATGAAATTGTAAAAATTTGCAAATCATTGATACTCTTTGCATACCCAAATATCGCTTCTCTTATAGTTACAGCAATATCAAAAAACTTCAAATCAAGCATAATAGGAATACCAAAAGTTTCTAATTGTTTGATATCAAAATTTGAAATTGCTACATGCCCAATTTTTATAAAGCTTAAATATTGGTGAGTTTTATTAATTACTTCATTTGCTTTTGTTAGATTTTTAAGATCAAGTGATAAAATTAATGACATAATAAATGCCTTATATAATATTATAAATTTCTAAAGCTCTTATTAATCTTGTAATCCCAATTCCCCCACCAAATCTTGGGAAAAATTTTAGTTTTAAAAAGCTATCTAGTTCGTATTTTATCCTCTCTTCACCAAAATTATTATATAATAATTTGGCATATTTACCATTGCTTATAGTGTGAAATTTTTCATACATATCTTCTGGATCATTTGATCTTTCAGCGCTACCTATAGTTTCTTGCCCTTCAATTATAACATCAATTTTGTTAGCAATATCTCCAACCATTTGCATATTCCAAAAAGGACTTGTAGAAAGTGGGAAATTTGTAAGCAAAATAGCAGGGCCAAATTCTTCCAACATTTTTGCTTCATGCTCATTTTCAATTTCATTTGTTCCATATTTTTTCGCCATATCTAAATACTTTTTTTCAGGAATTTTATCAATATCTTGAATCCCTAAAAAAGCAACTAACTCTCTTAGCATCTTTTTTAAATCTTCAAAATTGCCATGAGATTCAAATTCAAACATTGGAAAAATTGTTTTGTGCCTACCAGGCATTGGATTTTGCTCATTTCTGTAGGAGGTTGATAAACAAAAATAACCAGCCGTATCTGGCTTGCTAAGTAGCTCATATTCTAGCCACATTTGACCAGTTTGTGGCAATGGCCAATCCTGCCCTTGATAATGAAAAGTTTGAATTGTTGTTGGATCCTCACATGCTGCAAGAATACTTAACCTACTTTGAGTATGAGCTTCTATATAATTTTTGCCCAAAAAAAAAGACCTTAATAAGTTTAAGGTCTTTTGAAAGCTTGAAGCTGATACAACTAGATCAGTTTGATCATAGAAGCCCGAGGGCGTTAATGGATTCGCTATCATTTGTTACCTGTTTTATTTTTTACCTAACGAGCTATAGTATGCAACTAAATCTATTTGTCAATAAATAAGTCAATCTTTATTGATTTTCTTCTTCAAAACATCATCACAGTGCTGAAACATCTTATTTTCAAGATTGACTTTGCCATGTATACCAAGTTTATCTCCTATTATTGCAATAAGTTTTACAAAATAATTGTTACTCTCATCTGCCATCTTCTTCTGTTTATCCGGCTTCAATCCTTCAATTGTTTCCAAATTATGCACTCTATCCATTTGTTTTATCAACAATGTTTCCATGTCTCCAACTTCTTGTAATCTATTTAATGTTTCCTCAAGTGTTAGCTTTATTCGCTCTCCATTTTCAAATCTCTTATTTGTCAGCCTATCCACTATTTGAGCTATCCTAGCATTAAACTCCTTCTCTATCAACTCCACTGTACACTCTGAATCCTCTACTACATCATGCAGTATCGCTGCAACTATCACATCCGTTTT
>JBGCDJ010000007.1:0-47600 GCA_045105275.1 Candidatus Midichloriaceae bacterium | reverse complement strand
ATTGCAACTCTGAATTTAAACTTTTTTGTGTAACTTTTTTGTTTACTCATAATTTTTACCAATATTTTATTACATTATTTATATATTTTTATATTAAAAATGTCTCTCTTATATTGGTCTGATTTTTGGGGGTCACTTCATTATCCCCGATTTTGATATTTAAGAATTTAGAATCAATATCATTAATATGAGCGTATTTCCTTAATTTTAATAACACACCAAATTCATCATTGAAATACTTAAATTTTGAGCTTGAAATAAGAGGTTTTTTAATATTATAAAATTTTTTGAAAGAAACATAGTCTGAAAGAATTGGGAGATTATTGTCTATAGTGTTATCTATAGTGCTTAAAATATTAAAGCACACTTGGTTATAAAAATTAGGCAGACTGTTGAAATTTTTATAAAACTCACCTAAAAAGACCGTATCTAGTGGATTATTATATAATTGATTGTAATAATTTACCACATTATTGTAAAAATCATCAAACATAATAAATCCTCCCATTAGTTACTTGGCAAATCAAAGTATTCATTTACAGAACCTTCAAAAAGAGGAGAGCACATTAGTTCACTATGGCTACCTTTTTCACAATCATTTATTGCATTTGAGAATTCTTGTTTATTATATTGACTACTATAAATATTACGTATAATAGCTGTATTTATTTCATCAAGTATATCAGCTTGCTCAGATAAATCTTGAGATAATTTTACTATTTTTATTGCTGTATTTTTAGATGAGTTGCCAGAATTTCAAAAAAATGTCCTAGAGTCATTAAGGCAACCTATAGAGGATAGAAATGTAACTATTTCAAGAGTTAACAATCATATTTCCTATCCTGCAAATTTCCAACTAATAGCAGCAATAAATCCATGTAAATGCGGGTATTATGGTGATGGTAATTTACAATGCAATAGAGCTCCAAAATGGGTAGATGATTATAAGAATAAAATTTCTGGTCCACTATTTGACAGATTCGATATTCAAATAGAAGTACCAGAAATTAATGCCATGGAATTGGAAAATATTAAAGAAGGAGAAGATTCAGAAATGGTATTCAAAAGAGTAGTTGTAGCTAACGAAATTCAATTAAAAAGATATAGTGAATCTAGCATATCAAATAATTCTGAATTAGAAGGACAAGAATTAAATCAACATATTGTCTTAGACTCAAAATCAAAAGAAATTTTAAATACTGCCATGAAAAAATTTAAATTTTCTATGCGAGGTATGAATAAAATTCTCAAAGTTGCAAGAACAATTGCAGATTTAGAACAATCAAATTACGTTAATCATTTTCATATAGCTGAAGCAGTGAGCTATAGGGTCAAAAGTTTAAAGTGCAATTAAATCTATATAAATATTAATTTAGCTTTTTATAAATTTGCAATGCCTAGATTTTGCAAATAGGATAATTCACTTAAATTGATAAATAGATTTTTTTGTTTAAAATATACGACATCACCTGTTTCAAGCTTTGTACTTAATTGAATTTTTATTCCAGAAGTGTAAGTAACCTTTTCTTTTAGACATTCTAATTGTTCAATGCTATTTATAACGACCTTAACATTAACACCCGATCTCATAATTACTTGATCGATATCATCTACGCTTTCAGCGATAATTCTTACACCCGCATTATCTTTTCTTACTTCAACCGAAAAATACAAGCTATTTCCTTCCACTAAAAGTTCATTGGAGTTATAAAGTAATGCCTCATCAAAAATTGCTAAATCTACAATGCCCTTTAAGTCTGAAATTTGTAAAAATGCATATTTCCCTCTTGGTGTTGATCTAATTTTTTTTGAAATTAATACTCCTATTAATTTTATTTTTGACAGAGAGCTTTCAATTTTATCAATGTCAGTTGCTTCAGAAATATTTAATTTTTCAAAAAAGCATTGATATTTCTCAATAGGATGAGTTGATATGTAATATCCAAAAGATTCAAATTCTGCGCTAAGCCTTTCTTTCTCATCCCATTCCTCACACTCTTCAAGTTTTGGCCTGAATTTAGAATCACTGGATGCATCAAAAAATAAATCAAGTTGATCTTCGTTATGATTTTTGGAGGTAGCATGTTTTAACAATATATTCATATTTAACAACAACGAGCTTCTGTTAATGCCGAAATTACCAAAAGCACCAGATTTTATTAAATTTTCCAAAATTTTCTTACTTAAGCCTATGTCTGATAACCTCTCAACAAAATCAAAAACATCTTTATACTTTCCATTTTTTTCTCTCTCTTTAACCATTAAATCAATTGCTTTTTTTCCAACGCCTTTGAGCCCAGCTAAACCAAATCGTATTTTTTTGTCTTCAATAGTAAATTCAGATTTTGAGTAATTAACATCAGGTAATAAAATATCTATGTCGAATTTTTTTGCCTCAATGATAAAAACATATATTTTATCTGTGTTATCAATCTCTAAATTAATTGATGAAGTTATAAACTCTAAGGTATAATTTGCTTTTAAATACGCTGTTTGAAATGATATATAGGCATATGCAGCTGCATGAGATTTATTAAAACCATAGCTGGCAAATTTATTTACAAGGTTAAATATTTCTTCAGCCTTTCCCCTATCGATATTATTATCTACACAGCCTGTAATAAATTTACTTCTTTGCGCCTCCATCTCTTCTTTGATCTTTTTCCCCATGGCACGCCTTAACAAATCAGCTTCTCCTAAAGTATAATTTGCCAAGATTTGCGCTATCCCCATTACCTGTTCTTGATATACAATAATGCCATATGTTTCTTTCAGCACTTCTTCCAATAATGGATGGACATAATTAATTTCTTCTTTTCCATGCTTTCTATTTATATAACTAGGTATATTATCCATGGGACCGGGTCTGTAAAGAGATCCGAGAGCTATTAAATCACCAATGTTATCTGGCCCAATTTTTTTAATTGTCTCTCGCATGCCAGAACTTTCAAATTGAAAAACTCCGACACAATGTCCTTGCGATAACATTTCGTAAGTTTTTTTATCGTCTATTGGAATTGTTTGCAAATCTAAATTTTTGCCACTTTTCTTGATTAAATTACATGTCCAGGAAATTACGGTTAAAGTTTTTAAACCTAGAAAATCAAATTTTACCAGTCCTATTTTTTCAGCATATTTCAATGAATATTGTACCATCGGCATTGTTGCATTTGAATCTCTATAAAGTGCAATCACCCTAATTAGCTCTTTATCTCCTATTACGATACCTGCTGCATGTGTTGAAATATGCCTATTAACACCCTCTAATTTTAAACTAGTTGAAATAAGCTTTTCTATAGAAGGATCACTTTTACATTGTAATTTTAACTCTTTATCCATATCAACAGCTTCTTTGAGTGTAATCGGGTTTGCAGGATTACTTGGCACCATTTTACAAATTCTGTCAACTTGGCCATATGGAATTTGCAAAACTCTCCCTACATCTCTTAAAACTGCCCTTGCTTGTAACTTTCCAAATGTTATGATATGCGCAACTTTATCCTCTCCAAACTTTTTCTTTACATAATTTATAACCTCATCCCTCCTTTCCTGGCAAAAATCTATATCAAAATCTGGCATAGATACCCTATCTGGATTTAAAAATCTTTCAAAAAGAAGCCCAAATTTTATAGGATCAACATCACTAATTTGTAAACTCCATGCCACTATAGAACCAGCACCAGAACCCCTTCCAGGACCCACTGGAATTTGTTGGCTTTTACTCCATTTTATAAAATCTGCAACAATTAAAAAATATCCACCAAACTCCATTTTATTTATTACTGAAAGCTCATATTTTAGTCTTTCAAAATATAATTTTTGCTTTTCCTCATCATAATTTTGATTATGTAATCTAGCATTTAAGCCTTTTTTTGCCTGATTGATTAATTCATCAGCTTCTTGTTCTTTTGTTGGATAAAATTTAGGTAATAGTGGCTTGCTCTCTTTAAGTAAAAAAGTACACCTTTTTGCAATTAATTCTGTATTATTTATTGCTTCAGGGATATCAGAAAATAGCTCTTGCATTTGACGCATACTCTTGAAATATCCATCTGAACATGCCTTGTTCCTCTCTTCTTCAACTAAATATCTGCCTTCAGTGATGCAAATTAATGCATCTAGTGCATCTTGCATTGTTTGACTAATATAATGAGTTGGGTTTGTTGCCACAATTGGTATATCTTTATCAATCGCAAGTTTTTTTATAAATTCATCAAATTCATGATTAAATTTACTATCTAATCTAGATAGTTCTAAGTATAAATTGCCTTTGAACTTGCTTAATAATATATTTGTAAATTGTCCCGCCTTTTCTTTTTTATCTAAATAAAAGAGCTTTTCTATTGGTGAATTATTACTGCCACATAAAACCATTAAACCTTCAAAATTATCAAATAAATTATCAAGTAAAACATGAGGTATATGAGGATTATTTAAATAACAATCACTCACTAATTTCATTAAATTTTCATAGCCAAGTCGATTTTTGACCAATAATAGGATATCTGCAAAATTTTCATCTTCCTTAGTTCCGAAATTTACAGTAATAACTGATCCAAAAATGGGTTGTACTCCTTTTTTTTGGCATTCTAAAGAAAATTCCAAAGATCCAAATAGATTATTATAATCAGTAAGAGCAACAGCAGGTATAATTTTATCAAGACAATGTTTAGCCAAATCTGGCAATTTAATTACACTTTTTCCAATAGAGTAATCAGAAAATGTTCTTAAATTTATAAACAATTGCATTTAAATTTTTTCACTGTGTTTATAATGACTAGCATGACATAAGGCTATCGCAAGTGCATCAGCTTCATCAGAAAGTTTTACAACAATATTGGGTAACCAATAACCTATCATTTTTATAATTTGTGATTTATCAGCATTACCAGTGCCAGAAATAGTTTTTTTTACCTTTTTTGCTGCATATTCTACAAGTGGTATATCATTTTGAGAAATAGCAATCATTGATGCAGCCTTGGCTTGAGCAAGCATAATTGAACTTTTATTATTAACATTGACATATGTATCTTCAATAGCAGCATACTTTGGATTATAAATTTCTATAACTTTTAATACCTGATTAAAAATATGATTTAGTCTTTGAGAATATTCCATTTTGGGGATAGTTTTTATAACTCCGGAGGCAATATATATAAATTTATCAGCATTAACATAATCAATAATACCCCATCCTGTAAAATTTAATCCTGGGTCAATGCCTAAAAATCTACCAATTATTTTTTCAGACATTATGCCTTAATTTATAATTGCTATTCACAGACTGAACATCATCTAAATTATCAAGTGCATCTAGAAGCTTTAGAATTTTTTCACTTTTTTCTTCATCTAATTCAATCATTGTATCTGCAATCCATTTAACCTCTAATTCAAAGGGATTCCCGAATTTTTTTTCTAGATTTTCACTGATTTCAGAGTATTTTTCAGTGCTACATAAAATTTCAATAATACCATCATCATCTATACAATCATCTACTTCCAATTCTATTGCTACTTCTATTATCTCATTTTTATCTATATTTTTTTCTTCATATACAATAGAACCAACTTTCTTAAACATGTACCCCACGCTACCTTGTTCGCCTAAAGCCCCCTCATTTTTACTAAAAGTAGATCTAACGTCACTTGCTGTCCTATTTTTATTATCTGTTAAAGTTTCAACAATAATTGCAACTCCACCAGGCCCGTAACCTTCATATCTAATTTCTTCATAATTTACTCCATCAGTTGCAGAAGTTGCTTTTTTAATAGCATTATCAATTTTATCCTTAGGTAGATTAGCCTGCTTAGCAGTAATGATGGCTGTGCGAAGTCTTGGGTTGAAATTTGGATCAGGCATGCCTGTTTTAGCAGCTACTATTATCTCCTTAACTGCACGAGTAAATGCTTTAGCTCTTTTTTTATCTTGAGCTCCTTTTCTATGCATTATATTTTTGAATTTTGAATGTCCAGCCATGTATTTAAAAAAACTATATTCATGATAAAATACAATTATTAGAAAATTTATTCAACAACAAAGGCAAAATTATAAAGCAAAATTTAAAAAAAAACTCTTTTTATAGACGTAAAATCCGAGACTTAACTCCTGATTTATACTCACTTTAATAACTCACCATTTTTATCTTCTTGATCATTCCTCTCTTTTTAAATATAGAAACATTCTTTCAATATAGCAACTAGATAATAAAATATTTTAATCCTCTATATGCCTTATAAATGAATATACTAATTCTAAATCATTGAGTTTTTCCATTAAATATTCAAGTTGTTTTATATCTTTTACCTCGATAATGAATGAGCATTCAAAAAAATCCTCAAATTTATTTGTAGTTGTAATATTTACGATATTGATCCTAAAATTAAACATACAATTAACAGTTTATCTCAGGCTACCTACTTTATTTGAGAGAAGTAAAATAAGTTTAGAGTGATAAAATTTATTATCAGAATTCTTCCAGTTAAATAAATTTACTTGGTTAGTTTTTTCGTGAAAATTTTTAACTTTTTTACACTTTATTCTATGAATACAATGCCCTTTGTCCTTATCCAAAATTTCAATTGCTTGTTCTCCTTTTACAGGATAACAGCATTCAGAAAAATATAAATCAGTATCTTTCCGTATTATGTTGCTTAAATCACTCCTATAATTACCTTTTATTTTTCTTTTTAAATTAGAGAAAAAATTAATTACACCATAATTCTTTTTTAAATATGGATATGAGGCTTTTACTATATCCCCTATTCTTAATTTATTTTGACCTATTAATAAAAAAAGTTCTTCTAAATCTTTACATTTTATTAATCCATTTACAGGTATTATTATTTTGGATTCATCAAATTTAATATTATGATCATCTAAGTACTTTTTATAATTAGCTTTGCCAATTTCAATAAAACGATCTTTTTGAATATTATTCAGGTATTTTCTCAATTCTGTTTTTGCTTTCCCAGTATTCAAAATCTCAAGCCATAATTCTGAAGCTTTATTTTTATCAGAACAAATGATTTTTACCTGATCGCCATTTGCTAATTCATATAAAATGGGGACAGTTTCTTTATTAACAATTGCACCTACACATTTAAATCCTACATTAGGATTAACATAAAATGCAAAATCTAAAGCAGTTGCACCCTTAGGAAGAGCTATTAATTCTCCTTCTGAGGTAAAGCAAAAAACTTGATGATAATGCATCTCTAATTTAGAGTATTCTAATACTTCATCGGGATTATTGGAATTTTGCAAAATAGATAATATTTCGCTGATCCATGTAAAATGCTCCTCTTTTTTACCAAGATATTGTTGTTTATAGTGCCAATGAGCTGCAACACCAAATTCAGCAATTTTATGCATTTCATCAGTTCTTATCTGAATTTCAATCCTATTATTTTTAGGACCAATGATAATTGTATGTAATGATTTATAGCCGTTAGTTTTTGGGGTGCTAATATAATCTTTGAATCCATTCGGAACCATATGATAATTACTATGGATAGCACACAATACATTATAGCAGCTTTTCACATCCTCAACTATTACTCTAAATGCAAAAACATCAGATAAATTTTCAAAAGATAATCTTTTGTTTTGAATTTTTCTCCAAATAGAACATAGCTTTTTCTCTCTACCGGTTATATCAATAAGGCGAATGTCAGGTTCAGATAAAACATTTTTTAATTCACTAATAATCTTTTGTACTAAACTTGTCCCATCCTTTCTAATAAAATTTAGCTGACGCTCAATATTTAACTTATCCTTGGGGTATAGCTCTGCAAAAGCTAAGTCTTGTAGTTCATTTTTAAAACTATGAATACCTATTCTTTCAGCTAATGCGGAATGAATATCCATAGTTTCGTTAGCGATTCTCCTTCTTTTGTTTGCATCTTTAATACAATGAAGAGTTCTCATGTTATGTAATCTGTCTGCGAGTTTAACAATTAACACCCTAATGTCTTTCGAAACAGCGCACATAAGATTTCTATAATCTTCAACTTTTTTTTCTTCCGAATTTAAGATAGCATTTTTTGATTCTATAGTTGTAAGTTTTGATATACCTTGCACCATGATTGCTATTTTTTCATCAAAACAATTTTGAATTTCTTTATAAGTTAAAGAAGTGTCCTCTATAGTATCATGTAAGAGAGCGGTAACAATTGTTGATGTATCCATATTTAGATCAGCTACTATCTTTGCAACTTCTAAAGGATGTATTATATACGGCTCATTAGACGCTCTATATTGCCCTTTATGGGCTTTATTTGCAAGTTCAAAAGCTTTTTGAATCAAATCTGTATCAATACTAGGGTTAACTTTTACTTTTTCAAATAACTCATTAAATGACACTTGCATTTTTTCATCTAATATTTTTTTCGATACTCCGCTCATTTTAGTTTTATTCATTTTATTTTTTCTTATAATGTGAGAACAAATATAATTTTAAATAGATTTTTTTTTCTAAATCAAGCATAAAGAATTAAAACGGAGCTATGGAGTCAAAAATTAATTATAAAAATGAAGGTGAAAATTTGCAAGAACAGCAATTTATTACAAAAAGAGCTACTGTTCAACAGCTAGAAAAAATATTGTTTGAGCCAATAAAGGTTCTCGATCATGGATTTATTAGAGTAATTGATTATATGGGAGATGATGCCGCAATTGTTCAAGCAGCAAGAGTTTCCTATGGAAAAGGAACAAAGATGCTAAGCCAAGATAAAGGTTTGATTAATTACCTAATGAGGCATTATCATACAACTCCATTTGAAATGTGCGAAATAAAATTACACATTAAGTTGCCGATATTCATTGCCAGACAATGGATACGACATAGAACGGCAAATGTTAACGAATATTCAGCCAGGTATTCAATTTTAGATAAAGAGTTTTATTTACCTGATCCTCAAAACATTGAAATTCAATCACAATCAAATAAGCAAGGACGAGAAGGTATATTGGATCCTAACAAGGCACAAAGGGTTTTAGATATTCTCAGAGAGGACTCTTTAAGATGTTATGATAATTATATGGATTTATTAAATTTAGACGAAAAAACTGGTGAAGTAAAAGACCCAAATAAAGACGGAATAGCTAGAGAATTGGCTAGAATGAATTTAACCTTAAATTATTATACGCAGTGGTATTGGAAAATAGATCTAAATAATTTACTTCATTTTTTGAGATTGAGAGCAGATGCACATGCACAATATGAAATAAGAGAGTATTCAGACATTATGCTTGATATAGTTTCAAAATGGGTGCCTCTTACATATGAAGCATTTACCAACTATAGAAAAGATTCTGTAAATCTTTCAAAAACAGGAGTTGAAATTTTAAAAAAAATGCTAAAAGGTAAAAAATTATCTCAAGAGGATAGTGGTATGTCTAAAAGAGAATGGTCTGAGTTTTGTAATATATTTTTGAATCAGAAATGAGGAACATTTATTTTTAATACATTCTCTCTTATTAATTTCTAAAAAAATATAGAATAATCTGGCAAATTAATCTAACATGTATTTTTTAAATTATGCCTATATTATATTATGAAGACAGCTTTTTTATTCCCTGGACAAGGTTCTCAATTCATAGGAATGGGGAAAGAACTATATGAAAATTCCAGTGAAGCAAAAGAAGTTTATGAAACTGTAAATGATGCTTTGAAGCAAAAGCTTACGGAAATTGTATTTAATGGTGATAATGAGACTTTAAAAATCACTAGCAATACTCAGCCTGCAATTATGGCAACTTCAGTTGCTATTTTTAGAGTTATTAATTCACTTTCAAATAATAATATTACAGAGCTGTGCTCTATTTCTGCAGGTCATTCTCTTGGGGAGTATAGTGCTTTATGTGTTGCGGAAACGTTAAAATTAAGTGATACAGCAAAAATATTGCGTGCAAGGGGAAATGCGATGCAAAAAGCAGTGCCTGTTGGCTTTGGTGCAATGTATGCATTAATTGGCGGAGATGAAGTTATTGCAGAGAAAATTTGTTCAATACTTTCGCAAAATGGTATTTGTGAAATTGCTAATGATAATGGTGGTGGACAAATTATACTTAGTGGTAGCAAAGAAGCTTTTGAAAATATTAATGACTTAATAAAGGACCTAAATATCAGAAAAGCCATCCCACTTCCAGTAAGCACACCTTTTCACTGTAGCTTAATGAAAGAGGCAACTTCAATTATGAAAGAAGAATTAGAACAATATAACTTTCAGCCTCCGAAAATTGATGTAATTGCAAACTATTCTGCAAGTATTTATAATTCAGATAGCGATGTCAGATATTCACTAGTAAAACAAATTGAAGGCAAAGTGAGATGGCGTGAAACAATTGCTAAAATGTATCATGAAAAAGGAATTCGAAAATTTGCTGAACTCGGACCTGGGAAAGTTTTAACAAATCTTATCAAAAGGGATTATCCAGATGCAGAAGTTCATAGTCTACAATCATTACCTGATATTGAAAATTATTTAAAATAAGGAGTATTATGTATTATATGTTCAATCTAAAAGATAAAATTGCTTTAGTTACTGGTGCAACAGGCGGTATAGGGCAATCCATTGTAAAAATATTAGCCAATCAGGGTGCTAAAGTGATTATGGTGGGCAGAAATGAGGAAAAATTGCAAAACTTAAAGCAGGAATTAGGTGATAAGGTACATCCACTTATTTGTGATTTTAATGACGATTTACAAATCAATTCTTTGATTGAAAATGCAGAGAAGCAATTTGGCAATATTGATATTTTAGTATGTAATGCAGGCATTACAAAGGATAATTTGGCACTTAGACTGAAAGATGAAGACTGGGATATGGTTATTAAAATGAACCTAACATCCACATTTAAGCTAAATAGGGCTGCAATTAAATCTATGATGAAAAGAAGATATGGTAGGATTATCAATATTTCATCAGTTATAGGCTTAGGTGGAAATGCTGGTCAATCAAACTATGCTGCAAGTAAAGCTGGGATAATAGCAATGTCAAAATCTATTGCTAAAGAAGTTGCAGCTAGAGGAATAACCATCAATTGCGTTGCTCCTGGCTATATCAACACCCCAATGACAGAAGTTTTAAGTGATGAAATTAAAAACTCTATAATTGCACACATTCCTGCAAAAAGAATTGGAATGCCTGAAGATGTGGCAAGTGCTGTTTTGTTTCTTTCATCTAATGAAAGCTCATATATAACAGGTCATACACTAATTGTTAATGGCGGAATGTTAATGCAATAATGCTAAAAGATGTTTATGAGAAATATATATCAACTAACGGATATAAAAAGGATATAAACCAATTAGCATTAATTGATTTATTAACTAATTATATCTCTCAAATTGAAAGTTCAAAAAATTTAATTTACAGGCTATTCAATAAAAATACATCTGAAAAGCATGGTGTTTATTTATGGGGTAAAGTTGGTAGAGGCAAAACATTTATCTTTAATATATTTTATAATAACCTAAAAATAAATAATAAACATAAGCAACATTTTCATGAATTTATGTTGGATTGTCACGAAAAAATAAATTATCTCAATCAACAAAAAAATGTTGCTGATAAAATTGCTAAACTTGCAAAAGATATTTCACAAAAATTTAAAGTTTTATATTTAGATGAATTTCAAGTAAACAATATCGCAGATGCAATGTTGCTATCAAAGATTTTTACAGAATTGATTGCCAATGGTACTTATATTTTTCTTACCTCAAATTCTAAACCTCAGGAAATTTATAAAAATGGTCTTAAACGAGAATATATATATCCCTTTATTGAGTTGCTTTTAGAAAAAATAGAGATTTTTAATTTGGATACATCAGTAGATTTTAGAAAAGAAAGCTTGAAAGAATTCAAGTTATTTATGCACCCACATAATGAAGAAAAATTTCAATTATTAATTTCTAATTTTTTTAGAATAGAAGACTATATAAAGACAAAGATTAAAATATCAGAAAACAGATATCTATATATCAATAGAAGCGTTGGCAAAATTGCGAGATTTACATTTGATGAGTTATGTGTGAAAAATCTAGGATCAACTGATTACATAGGTTTATGCAAACATTTTACTATGTTAATAATTGAAAATATTCCACAATTAAAATTTGATAATCACAATGAAGCACTAAGATTTATTACCTTGATTGATTGTATGTATGATAAGAAAATTGTAGGAATTTTTTCTGCAGAAACAGAATTAGATAAATTATATATTGGAAAAATTCATAGTGCTGAATTTGAGAGAACCATCTCCAGGATATATGAAATGCAATCAGATGAATATCTGCATAACTGTGCGGCTAATGGGATTAATAATGAGGATTAAATGAATTGTTTAAAAATAACTATACTTGATGTTTTGTACACTAATATTTGCAAGTAATGTAAATGTTAAAGATTGTTTTATAGCATCTAAAAACAACCAAATTATTCATAGTGAAGGGGAATGTGATAAGCGCTATTCACCATGTTCTACTTTCAAAATAGCAATTAGTTTGATGGGTTTTGATTCTGGCATATTAGTTGATGAAACGCATCTTACCTGGGATTTTAAGCCTGTCTATGTGAATTGGCTGAAGCGTTGGAAGCAACCACATAACCCAAAATTATGTCTTGCAAATAGTTGTGTTTGGTACTCGCAAATTATTACGAAAAAACTAGGCATGGAGAGATTAACTGAATATAGCAAGCGTTTTAATTATGGCAATCAGGATACATCTGGCAATAAAGGCATGAATAATGGCCTGACCAATTGCTGGCTATCAAGTTCACTTGCTATTTCTCCTAAAGAGCAAATTAATTTTATTAATAAGCTTATAGCAAACAAACTTCCTGTGAGTACAGATGCGCAAATAAAAACCAAAAATATTCTATATCTGGAATCTTTGCCTAATGGTTGGGAACTTTATGGAAAAACTGGTAGTGGCTCACAACTAGATGCTGATAGTAATAAGCTTAAGAACAGGCAAGTTGGATGGTTTGTAGGTTTTGTCCGTAATTAGATAAATAAAGAATAAATAGTATTATATACTTTCCACAATTGACACTATCACTTCCATAGGCATCTTGTAATCTAAATGCCATTTGCTCATATGTAAAATTACCATGCTCATTTAGTTGACTCGTTATAAAATCTTTATCTAATCTAGAACCCTGCGCAGGGTCGTATAAAGTAATGCTAGTTCTGCTATCATCCTCTATACTAATATCCAAAATTACATAGTGGTTATAAGGCAAACATTGATTTACAAGATCATAGATTTTTTGAGATATATAATTTTTAAGGCCTGTAAAGTAATTTAAAGGATTTATAGGATCGGAGCAACTATATGGAATTAACACACGTTGAGACCCTCTTATTTTCAAAGCATTGATTTTTTCTGCAATTTCCGCAATATCACGGTATGTTTTGGTGATTAATAGGTTCGTACCTTCTACTTCATAATCAGTTTCATCACTGCTCCCTTCTAAAATCACTCTAAGTAATTTATCAAATTGCTTTGGGTTTGTGCCTGTATATTGCACATCTTTTTCTTTTAAATACCACACTTCAGCTCTTCTTTATTCCCTATATATTGTATGGTACCTGAAATTAATGTACATTCAAAAAAAAACTATTAGTATTACTATTAATCATTATATCCTGCTATTAGTTAGCATAGGTTGAAAATGTGAATTTTTAAATGATTAAATCATTTTAGGATCTAGTTTTTGGAGTAGATGTTATGTGCAATTTTATCTAAAATACCATTTATAAAACCTAATTCTTCTAAATGGTTTAAGGACTTTGTAATTTGAAGATAATCATTAATAATAGTGGCAATTTCTAGATTCTTATCAATTGATACCTCTCCAACACCAACTCTTAAAATAGCTAGTACTAACTTAGGCAATCTTTCTAATTTCCATTTTTCATCTAAATTAAGCTTAATAGTATTATCAATGCTTGAAAGATTATCAATGATGAAATGCAATAATTTATAATAAAATTCTTTATCTAAATTTTGATTTGAATATTTTGAAACATGATAATCAATGTAGTCCGATGAAATTTGCTCTATGTCTTTTCTTTCATTCAAAATATCAACAGAGTACATAGTTTGCACTATTAAGATTCTCGTTGGATAAAGTGGTAGATACTCAGAATTATCAGTTGAACTTTGAATATCTTTTGTCATTATACATCATAAATTGTTCTTTAACTTTAATCATCTGAACGCAAGCGTTAGCAGCGTTTTTACCGTATTTTTCCGCCCTATTTAATGCTTGTTCTAAGTTGTTAACTGTTAACAGACCAAACCCCATTGGTATAGAATAATAAATAGATATATCCTGAACTGCCCTAGCACATTCACGTGTGATTATGTCGTAATGAGAAGTTTTACCTTTTACAACGCATCCCAATGCTATAACACCATTATATTCAAACGTTTCTAACCCCATATTTATTGAGCTTGCCAATTCAAATGCACCTGGAACAATGATTTGTTCGTAATTCATATTGTTTTCTTTAAGTACTGAAGTAGCTGATTTCAATAAAATTTTAGAAACATCTTTATAAAAATCCGATATTGAAATTAAAATCTTAGTCATTAAGTAATAATTTTTTATTTGGTGCGGATGGAGGGACTTGAACCCACACGCCTTGCGGCACTAGATCCTAAGTCTAGCGCGTCTGCCAATTCCGCCACATCCGCAAAAGTGTTTAGGACCTCAGTTATAATACTTTTATTAGTTAATAAAATAAGTATAATGTCCTTAAATCAATTTGTTATAACAATTTAATACACTTAATAAATTTTAAATCAAGAAAAATTAATGAAATAATTAGCCATGACATACGTTGTTACAGATAAATGTATAAAATGTAAATTTACCGATTGTGTTGAGGTGTGCCCTGTAGACTGTTTTTATGAAGGGAAAAACATGATTGTAATTAATCCAGAAGAGTGTATTGATTGCGGTGTGTGCGAACCTGAATGCCCAGTAGATGCTATAAAACCTGAGTCTAGCAAATTAATTAAATGGTTAGAAATTAATAAAAAATACTCTGATATTTGGCCCAATATTACTGAGCAAAAAGAAGCTTTAAAAAATGCAGAAGATTTTGAAGACGAAGAGGGAAAATACGAAAAATATTTTCATGAAAACATCAAATAAAAATTGGTTTAATTAGGAGAATATATGATAAGAATTTTGATAAGTTGCTTTATTTTAGTTTTTTTAAGCACGAACTTGCATGCAAGGTGGTCGACCCAGCAAGATGCATCTATCAAAATAATTTATGATAATACTAACATATCAATTAACAAAGATTATACTTATGAATCAACTGTAGAATCCTTGGGTGAAATATTAAAAGAACAGGGTAGGGAAAATTACTCCAAGTATACTTTTCAATACGATATTAAAAGAGAAAAAATAGAGATTTTAAAAGCGTACACAATTTTTGAAGGCAAAAAATATATTGTAACAGAAAAAGAGATAGAAAATAAGCCACTTGCGAGTGAAGCAAATGCACTTGCAGAATATGGGCAAATATCTATTGCATTTCCAAAGGTAGTGGTTGGTGCAAAAATATATCTTAGGTATAAAATTAAAGTAAATAGTGCATCTCCACCAGAATACTTTGACAACTTATTTTCTTTTGGGAAAGGAGGTTATTTAGAAAATGCTACTGTAACAATAGATTCAGCCATTCCGTTATATAGCCTTGTTAATGATCCAAGCGGTGTATTAGATATTAAAAGTGATAATAAAAAAAATCAACCTACTAAAAAACTTATAATTAATTTAAAAAAGTCTTTCATAAGTAACTTGGTTGATGAGCCTAGAGATGGTGATATTAACCCTAAATACCTTACTTGGGTTGCTATCACAAGTGAAGATACATGGCGAGGAATGCATAAAAAATTTATTGATAAATATTCAAAAACAATTAATCAAAAATTACCTACTGATTTTGAAAAAATTTACGAAGGAGCTAAACAGCAAAAGAGTGAGGTTGATCAGATAAATTACATTACATATAGCTTGAATGATAAAATACAATATTTGATGGATAGGCGTACTATTTTTGGTAATGTTTTTCCAAGGGATTTAAATCAAGTTGCTAAAACTCAATATGGTGACTGTAAGGATTTTTCATTTGCAACAGGCGCTATACTTAAAAAACTTGGATATAATGTTGATATAGTTTTGGTTTACAGAGGTGAAATTTATCCTGAATTTAAATCTCAAATTCCATTCTGGCAATTTAACCATATGATGCTTAAGGTAAGAAGCAAAAGTGGAAATGTATATTGGTTAGACCCTACTAATTTTGTAAGCATGGCAAATGGAATATTTCCGGATATTGCCGATAGAATGTCTTTAGTGATTTCTGAACAAGAGGCTAAATATGAAAAAATACCTGCGATTGATTCAGCTAAATCTAAAAATTTTATAACTAAGGAATATCTGATTGATAAAGACAATGTTAGTGTCGATGTTGTGTTTGATGCAAATCTGAGTGGGCAAAGTTTTTGGCATTTTAATGGTTTGGGGAAAGTTTACTCTAAAAGACGGTTAGAAGACACATTCTTTATGATTGCAAATGGCTATAAAATTGTTAGCCCAAAAGATAGAATAAGTGCAAAAATACCAAATTTAGAATCAAGAATTGTTAAAGATGTAAAGTTCAGAGTTGAGTATAAAACCAATGACTTATTGTTCCATACAAATTTAGGAAAAGGGCTGAAATTAAGATATAAATTTTTGGAATTTGTTAATGATACCATTGAGGATAATAAAATTGACTTTTACATAGGTACTCCTAGGGCATATAACGTAAGAATTATCGTAAAATCCAAGTGCATAAAAAACACTAAAAGTCTAAATTTTGATATTGATACCATGTGGATAAAACTAAATAGAACTGCAAAATGTATTAATAAAGATACTGTCATAACTGACAATGTATTATTTAAGAAATCATTCATCAAAAATGAAGAAATTAAAACAGATGAATTTAAAAAACTAAAAACAGCTATTACTGATAATTATATTGGCATGGCTATTATAGTTGATTAAGACTAGCATTTTATCGTTTATATAATAAATTTTATGTTTATGATCGGTTCATCATCTAATTTTATGATATTTATCTTGCCGAAGTAGCACAGAGGTAGTGCAACTGATTCGTAATCAGTAGGTCGGGAGTTCAATTCTCCCCTTCGGCACCAGATTTAGCAAAGTATCCATCTAGTTTTATTTTGCGTCTAAGACGGCATCAGAAGCAAAATCATAACGTAAATTTAACCTAATCTTAACATTTTATTGATATAATAACCTTATAAACAAAACAAATATGGAGGTCATTTATGGCATTATATTACTTTAATAGAAGTGTTATGAATATCGGAACAATTGCTGATTTTTCTAAATGTAAACAACTTGAGTGTAAAGATTCTGAAATAACAGAGAAATTAATTAAGCTACCACCTCAAGATAAGGTAAATTTAGATAATTGCAAATTAACTGGCAATATTGAGTATGTTTCTGGAAAATATGCAGAAAATTATTGGAATGCAGAATGAATAGAAAAGCCGGTATTTTCAGATAAATATTTAGGTCCAGTAGCGGAATTATTTAATGGCAACATAGATTTCGATACATATATGAACAACACAAGAAAAAATATTTATACTGGTGATGAGATAGTAGTTGATACTGATGGTATTTATAATCGGCTTCTTAAGCAGCATCATGAAATACAAGAAGATTATGAACACCTTGATTTATAATTTTAAATCAATAACATTAGGGCTCCGTTAAGTTATGTTTGGAGTATTTTGCAAGAAAATAAAAATTATATAGGTGTAGGTAATGTGAAAGCTGCTTATACGCTTCGTTTGAAATTAAAAGCCTGAGCTTTTAGAGATAAGGGGGGGGCTAAAAAATTATCGAAGAGCTTATGGAAGTTGAGAGCCTATTGCTGCATTGGAAAAGCAGCTACTTAATCAGCACTGCATTATTGAAACTGCGCTTGATTACCTAAAACATCATTATCAAATTTGGCATACTAGGCACTACTCTATTATTAATGCCCAATCCCATTTACTTGCAGTACTTGTTGCTTATACTATTGAACCTCTAAAAATATCTGTTCTAAGTTGCTTCCTACAACTTATTTTTACTTTATGTTTTATGCTTCACTTCAGGTGGGTTAATTACTGTTATTTCTTTTCTATTTTTATCGGCCAATCCCACAAGCAGATACTTACCTGAATCATTGAACTTAAACATACCATATTTGGCATTTTCATAATGCTTGGCATGGCCTTCCTGAAAGAAGAAAGAGTCAGGGACGATATGTATTCTGCTGTATTTCTTGTGAAAGTGTAGCAGTTTTTCACCTGCGGCTAAATCTTCTTCTTTATAGAAGCGGATGAATTGTGCTACGTTATCTTCGTTCGCGCGAATCACGATATATCCGCCCTTCTGGTAAAAATCCAATTCTATGGTAGGTACGTTTTTCTCTATGGCATAGCGCAATTGCATATACTCTCCTTGCATCAGCGAACGTGGATCAACTGGCATCAATTCAAGTAACAGAATTTCACCATGTTCTTTGATCTGGGTTTTTTCGTAAATGCCATAGTTCAAGACAGCCAGAACAAACATTGACAATACAATCATTATTTTTGTACGCATGATAAACCTCTTTCATTCCAGATTTTGCGTTGCAAATAAAATCTTCCCACCAATAGCAGGACACCACTTCCTATAAGAATTCCTGATTTTTTCAGCAGAGAGACGTCAAGATTGTAGTAATACAGGAATAGGAAAATCGGTAAAAATAAAGCTCCAGTTATAATCAGCAGTTCATCATGCTTGGCATAGCCTAAAACCATTAATACAATAGTCAATAATATGCCTGGAACTGAAATGAATCCCAAAAGTACAGTACATATAGAAGCTAGTAGTAATGGTGCAGTTTTAAGTTTTTCTATTCCGCCAGCAGTCCAACCAAACAAGGTAATTAGCCCGAAGGTTAGCATTGTATTAATGAAGGCTGGATTAATTAGTTCTTTGTGTCCCCAATAATCGAATTCTGTGTATGATATCAAAAACAGTATGCTGGCGCAGAGTGAGAAAGTAAAGGCATAGGAGAGCGGAATATAATCGCATTTGATCTTGCTATACACCAGCAGAATAGCAGCACCGGCGAATTGGAATAAGAAGAACCCATTCAATATTAATTCTCTTGAACCACTGCCGTCTCGATCCCAAAAGATATTCACCAAGATTGAAAACAGCACGGCAAACGAGGATAAGAAGCGGTCTATCGACATCCGATAGATGTGATAGGTAATGCCGGTAACAATCAACAATCCTAAAGTTATACCCCATCTAAAATCCAGAATATTATCTATGCCGAATAGAAATAATGTCTTGCCAATTACCATGGACGTAAAAGAAGCTTGTATAAGAAAGATATGTTTGACTGTGTTATTGTGGCCAGCGACTCTCTGTAGTCCTATAGCACTTGCAATAAAGATCAATCCCCAAATAATTAATCCTTCCTTATGTTGAAAGCTGATAATATAAGTTACTCTCAAAAAACCAATAAAGCATAGAGAAGCGATGAATGCACTGATGCCAACTAAGGCTCTCAGGTAAAGTGGTAGTTCCTTCTTCTGATGCTGATTGATAACGAAATCAGAAAATTCTTCGTCGATAACGAAACCTTTGCTGCTGAGTTGTTCAAGTAAATTTGCCGCATTAAATTTAGCAATATATTTAGACATGATCGACCCCCATCTCTTTTGTTATTTTTCGTAAATATATGATGGCATAGGTGAATACGCAGAGCGTTATTAATCCCATTAACAGAAACATAATCGCATCTGTTTTGCGAAACATTTTAAAAAGTACCTTCAAGCCTGCTGTTTCCACGATAATGCTGCCAGAGAACACTGTAGCAGCCAATGAGCATATGTCTGGCGATCTGTAACGATAAAAAAAATATACGACTCCATGTCCAATAAGGCCTATAACACCACTAAGCATAATAGATTTTGTAGCTCTGCTTGGATCAACGATCCAAACCACAATAGGAATCAACATGATTAATAAGGTAGCAATAGTCAGCATTAGACGTATCCACTGTGCTTTAAGCCATTCATACGCCTTTTTCATGGAGAAATATTCACGCAATGCCAGGGTAGCGCCATTTAGAGAAATTATATAGATAAAGATCATAAATTCCATTTGCTTGGTAGGTAACGCCTCCTGTTGCCACCACAGTACAAGGAAAGTGTTGATAATCACTAGCCAGAAAATCCACTGTGGGGCAAAATTAGATATCAACGTCCAACCGAAGGTCAGCAGTGACCACATCATAAAAAGCTGATAGGCATCGGCTCCGGTTTGATAAATTTGTCCGAACACCGCCATAAATACGCCCACTAATACACTTGCGGAAAGTAGTAATACCTGCCCGCTTATGCGTTGCAAGGAATACAAATAAGATGCAATTAGACACCCAATGATACCAAACTGGATGGAAAACAACTTCATAATTGGAGTGATTTTTACCCAGTTGAAGGCAAAGAAATAAACAATACCAGAGAGTACTAGTGTTGCACCAATGGTCAGTAGTAACCGTGATATCCAAAAGCCCCATTGATTATGGGGATAGAGAAGATTCATTGCATATTCTCTAGCTTCTTTCGTAATCTTTTTATGTAAATAAAGTGCCTCAATCAGCCTGCGATTTGCTGGAATCTGTTCGAGTGTGCAGCTGTGTTTTTCTGTATCCATAATCTAACCTTTCAACTATAGGATTGATTTAGTTGTAACAGTATCATTATTACTTGCAGTGCTCAACAATTAATTTTACATCGTATAATTTAAGAAATAAATAGTCAGAAAAAGCGATATAATTTACCCTTTGCTATCCTTCTATTTCTTAGGGTTAGTAATGTTTAGAGAGTAGTAATGATTTTACGCATATATATAGAATAAGATATTGCGCATAATGCACTGACAAAGCTAAGGGCCCAGAAAAATGAAATGGGTGTAAAGTGCGAATGTAGGTGCAATAACATTATGATACTTCCTCCAATTACCCAATAAAAAATTAGCATTACAATTAATGGAAATACAGTTTTCCTCAAACTTCTTAATACAGATATAAACATTATTGCACATGCGTCTGTTAATAAGAAAATTAACATAGGGTAGATATATAAAATGCTGACATTTATAAACCGTTGTTCTGTAAAAAAGATCCTCAGGTAATACTGTTTGAATACAAAAATTAATACAATACTTAAGGTGATTACAGAGATTCCAATAAGTAACATGTTTTTTATTATTTTAGATATATTATTTTTGATAGTCTTATTAGAGTAATTATGCCCAATAATAATGATTGTGCCTTGACCTACAGCTAATGGCCATATAAGGAATAATAATATTAATTGTATTACTACTTGATATGATGTTATGTATTCAATAGCATATTTTTGAGTTATAAGGATTAATATTGTAAAAAATACTGATTCTACACTATAAACTAGGCTCATGGGAATGCCTTCTTTTAAAATTTCTATGATATAGCTGAGTTTACATCTCATATTTTTGAATGTTTGTGGAAATAATCCACGCTTCCAAGTATAATGTAGTAAGTGAAAAAGTGTATACCAAAATGATAAGGCAGCAGCATAGGCGAATCCTACGGCACCTATACGGAATGGATGCCATGATAATATTGTTGTGAAAAAAGCACAGATTATAAAGCCATTTATATTAGTTATACTAATTATTCTAGTTTCTTTAAATGATAATAAATAAAATCTCAATGTAGTTGAAAATACAAAAGCTGGGATGCCAATTATATAAGCACGCATAAACAAATTGACATCATATTGTAGCTCTGGTGATATTTTAAAAAAATCTGAAAATTTAGAAAAGGTAAAGAGAAAAAACGAAATAAAAACTATTATAATAAAACTAATGGTGATGTATGGTAAAAAGTAATTGGTGAAAATAATAGATATACTTTTTTGATGAGAATTAATGATGCTAATTGCAGAAAGAATACCTATTATTAGCATTGTAATGGTCTGTATGATGCCAATGCCAACAGCAAAAGATGCTATGGCTTGTGCACTCACTTGATTGATTACATATGTTGCTATAAATATTCTGCCAAAAACTGCTAATTGTATAAATAAAACTGGGAACGCAATGTGTAAAATATCTTTTCTAATAGAGGAATTAGTTATTGGATTGCTCATCACTTTCTTTCATCAATAATATTACGTATTTTTCCAGTTTTAGGATTTCTTGTAATCGAACCATATGGTACAACATTGATGATAATGTCTCCAACAAGCTTTTTATTAATTAGATTTTTAATAATGATGATAGAAGATATTTCATTATATAAAGATTTTTTTAATTCCTTAGATATTTTTTTTTGATTTTTGATTTCTGAGATTATTGTCACATAATCAATACCATTTGTGTTGTTAATTAGTATTTGAAAATGTGATGATAATTCTTCAAATTTAGCTAATGCCTTTGCAAATAATTCAATGGATATGGTATCAGTTCCTATATTGATATTATCATCACAGCGTCCTAGTAATTGGAATTTTGGATTAGTAGAATGACATTGACAATCATTATTTAACATCTTACCCATATCTCCAATTTCATATCTAATTAGCGGCATCAATGTTCTGTCTAGATTAGTAATAATTATACGACCTTTTTCACCGAATGATGCGGAATTATCATTGTTGAAATTCAAGATTTCAAGGTGTTGCATATTAGAATGGAGATGATATTGATTATCATCACAGAAAATACATTGATAACCTATTGCTCCTGTATCGCTACTAGTGTAGCCAGTTGATTGGAAATGCTTTACCTTAAGGATTTTTTTTATATATATTTTAGCACCTTCGTATAAATGTTCGCCTCCAGTAATAATTCGAGGTATACAAATATCTTTGATATCTTTTTCTTCTATATAATGCGCAAGAGAAGCTATTTGTGTAGGTATGCCAAGTAAGGTTGTGATTTTAAATCTACGTATCATTTCAATTAAGAAATTTTGTTCATAACCTTCACCAAGACTTAGTATGCAGCACCCGATATGTTTTAGCGCTATATTGAATATAGTCATACCTGGCCATAAATCTTCACCTGTTAATAAATTTGCCACCACATCATTTTTTTGCAAGCCACACATTCTTAAGCCTTTTGCTAGCATTTTAGCATTTGTATTATTTTCTTCATATGAACGAAAAACAAATTTAGGCTCTCCTGTAGTGCCACCGCTTGTAAAAATATAGCAAAATTCTAATTTATCAGTGAGTAAGCTGCAGTTTGAATTAGATGTATATTGTTTTAGTGTACTTCCTTTTAATATAGGTATTTTATCAAGCTCTTCTAAAGTTTTTATTTTGTCAATTGGAAGTGCTTTAGAATAATATTCTGAGTATTTTTTTGCATATGAAATAATATAATTTAAATTACTGATTATATGATTTTTATTGATGTAATTTTTTTTCACCACATTTATTATACTACCCCCTTGTTCGGATACATTTACTATATCACCTGAAGATACCCTAAGAAATCCAACTCCAAGAAAATTCTTATTAAAATTAGCAAAAAATCCGACTGTATGCATATTTACAAAATCTATATTTTTATTGTACTCTGTATATATGGGAATTTTTTTTTGAAATAGGTATGGTTGTATTATATAGTCATCGTATTCATTTTTTAGGATATTTTTAATTAATTCAGTAGAGTGAATTTTACCAATATACATTCCGATACCTTTGCCACCTCCATATTTTTTTAATATCCAATGATTTTTATCTGCTATTACTTTTTTATTAATTTCATTATTTGGTACATAAGTTTGTATAATATATTTATTTAGTATTTTAAATTCTTCCATTGAAATGTATCGCAACATTATCTCTTGGCTTGAGAAAACAGCTAAAAGACGTTTATCATGCCCAATTAATATTGTCCTTAAATCATTAATATAATTGGTTTTAATTAAAGCTTCTAAAAAATTATCATTTAATCCTAATAATTCATCTTGATGTAGTTCAATAATAAATTGCTCACATTTTTGGCCTTTAAATAATAAATTATTTTCAGATACTTGTAGCTCATTTGGAGTCAAAGATATTTGGTTTTGTTTTATTTTTGAATTTTCTTTTAAAATTTTTTCTAAAAAATTCATATCATAACCTTTTTCTCGGTCACGCAATATGACTATAGGTTTAGATAAATCAAAATTTTTTAACACCAAGGTTAAAATATTAGGATATTGATTAATAGATATATAATCTGATATGCCAGTTTTATCATAAGTGTCTCTTAAAAACTGAGTAGCAAATATGCCATTAAATGGAAATCTTGCGTTGATTTCACATATTTTTATTTGATTATCTGTTGTGATTAAAAAATCTGGGCGTATGGATCCTAATTTATAAGTAATTTTTGGACATTTTTCTAATAATTTAGAGGCTTTTTTTGATAATTTTAAAATGCCTTGTACATCTTTATCATAAAAATAATTTTTAATTATAGCTTCAAGTGCAATTATTATAATGTTATTAGCTTCCTCAATTTGCTCTATTATATCATCATCAAGTAGCATAGGGTAGGGGTTGAATTTTTTTCCATACCTATCAAAAGACATTTTGCAAGATAATAATTTTAATAATTCAGCCTTGTCCTTAAGGAAATTTTTTCCAAATGGGATTATATGTTGAAATTTTTCTTTTTGTTTCATTCTTCTTCTTTAGTAAATTATGTTTGTGTAAATTTATCAAAGTTTGTAAAAAATCTTGCACGGATAAGATGTCTATTTTTATCTTTTATTTCAGTTCTAGCATGTAAAAAACGCTTATTGTTTAGTAGTATTAATTGCCTAGTTTTTAATTCAAATCCTCTATTGATAATAGGAGAATAACAAAGTTCATCAAACTCATCTAAGGCGCTTTTCATTTCCTTTGATAATTCTCTTTGATCTATAATAGCTCTTCTATATCGTATATTAAAATTTTCATCTATTATCTTAGCATGTATATATTCCACTCCTTTTTTAAATTCTTCTGGTATAATAAATTTTACATGTTCTTTTTGAAGAGTAGCTAATGACTTTTTTGATAAGTGTTGAATCAATGTTAATCCATCAATTAATAAATTTTTCCCACCACCTAATTTATCATGATGTACTACATAAAGAGCTATGAAATCTGGTATTTTTTCTTCATAAGAACAATCTGTATGTAGTACGAATTCATTCAACTGATGTGACCTTGCTAAATACTCTCCATTGTCATTTTGTGCAGGTTTCACATCCCATAAAATAACATCTTTATCATTGTGATTATGCAATATTCCTCCTATAGAATTAACTACCTTCACTAAAGTGTCTCCAGTTTTTTCATGATAATTAAGATTAATAATCATTATACCAGATCTATTAAGTATATATTGATATAGTGTTTTCGGTATTTTTTGGTTCTTAAAGCCTAAGTTTTGGTAGCATATAGCCGGAATTTTTAATTGATAGCTATCTGCATAAATGTTATCTATTGACATTTTTACTCCTTATAGCAATTTAATTTATGTGCTTTTTATTTTCCTCACTGTGGTTTTATTAAATAAATTCTAATAAAAGTAAGATGATGATAATTTTGTCAACATCACTACCTCATGATATTACTGCGATTTTTTATTTAATTGCAAGGTTTTTAGTAGTGGTGGGCGGATTAAACTCACAATTGTAAGTTTAGCATAAAAATGTAAAAATATATTTTTAGTTAGGGTAACAAATATGGTAAAAATTATAAATTAATTTATAATTTTAATAATAGAATATTTCATTTAAATACAAGCCACAGCTAGGAGCGGTTTCGCCGGCAAGTTTACGATTTTTTGCATCAATGATTTTTGATATCTGAGAAGGGCAAATTTCTTTTACTCCAAAGTCTTTTAATGTCCCCACTATAATTCTGATTTGATTATATAAGAAAGATTTTGCATTAAATACTATAGATATGGTATTGTTATTTTTCTCAAATTTTATTGAATTTATCGTCTTTACAGCTGAATTAGATTGACATCCAGATGCTCTAAAACTAGTAAAATCAAAAGTCCCAATTAAGTATTTTGATGCTTCTATCATATTATTAATATCAAGCGGAGTCATAATGTGCCAGGCACGATATTTATGTAAAGTCAGGGGGGATTTTCTGTTTATAATTTTATACACATATTGTTTAGTTTTATTGGAAAATCTTGAATGAAAATCCATATCTACTTTTTCAATGTTGATAATAGAAATTTTTTCCGATTTAAGATAATGATTAATGGCATTTTGTATTTCATAAATTTTATAATATTTTTCCAATTTAAAGTGAGCAACTTGACCAAATGCATGGACCCCAGCATCAGTTCTGCTGGCTCCATAGATAGCAATATTTTCTTTGGTTAACTTAAAAATGGCATTTTCAATTTCCCCTTGAATAGTTTTTAAATCTTTTTGATTTTGCCAACCATGGTAATTTGTACCTTCGTACTCAATGATGATTTTATATTTTAACAATATCCTTTTCTTTTTATTGGTTAAATATTTTTATGTGCTATTTTTATTGAAAATTAGTATTTTGTAAATGCATAAAATATATGGATAGCAATAAAAAAAATTATAATGTGAAAAATTCATATAAAAATTTGCAATGGAAGCTACAGGAACAAAATGAAAAAGATGTTTTACTGTTTATACAAAAATTTGGCATAAGTGATGTTGTTGCTAGGATATTATTAAATAGGAATATTAATGATATTGAATCTGTGCAAAATTTTTTACATCCTAAAATTAAGAATTTAATGCCGGATCCTTTTTTATTAAAAGATATGGACAAAGCAGCAAATAGAATTGCTAAAGCAATACAAGAAAAAAAGAAAATAGTGATTTATGCAGATTATGATGTTGATGGTGCAACTTCCTCTGCAGTATTTAAAAGATTTTTTTATGCTCTTGGCTTGGATGCAACTGTGTATATACCATGTCGATTTCAAGAGGGATATGGACCAAATAAAGAAGCATTTAAAAAACTTATCGATGAAGGTAATGATTTAATAATTACGGTTGATTGTGGAACGGTAGCATTTGACCCTATTAAATATGCTCAGGACAGGGGGGTGGATGTTATTGTTGTTGATCACCATTTAGGTCAAGACAAATTGCCAGAAGCATATGCAGTCGTTAATCCTAATAGGCTAGATGAAAATTTTGAATTCAAAAATATTGCAGCTGTGGGTGTTGTTTTTTTTGTTGTTACTGCAATTAGGAGCGTGCTGAGACAAAAAGGGTATTTTCAAGAGAAAAACATAGTAGAGCCTGATATAATGGAGTATCTAGATCTTGTTGCTCTTGGAACAGTGTGTGATGTTATGCCACTAATAGATATTAATAGAGCTTTTGTACAACACGGCTTAAGATTAATAAATAAGAAGAAAAATTTAGGATTAAAGGTATTGGCCGATTGTGCCAATGTAAATAAGCAGTCTGAATCTTATCATTTAGGATATATATATGGACCGAGAATCAATGCAGGTGGGAGAGTTGGTAAAGGTTATTTAGGCGCTGTTTTATTATCAACTGATTCTTATCAAAAAGCCTATGATTCCGCAATGAGCTTAGAAAAATATAATCAACAAAGAAAAAGTATTGAGAGTATAATTTTAGAAGAGGCGCTAGATAATATAAAGCAAAATAATTTGGGAGAGAATAGCGTTATATTGGTGTATGGGAAGGATTGGCATTATGGTGTTTTAGGAATTTTAGCCAGTAAGATAAAAGAAAAGTACCAAAAACCAGTAATAGTTATATCATTAAATGATGGAATTGGGAAAGGTTCGGCAAGATCTATTAAAGGAATTGATATAGGTAAAAATATTACAATAGCAAAGGAGGAGGGAATTTTAATCGAAGGTGGTGGTCATGAAATGGCCGGAGGATTTAGCATTGAAGAGGGAAAAATTGAGAGATTTCATGAATTCTTATTATCCAGAGTATTAAAAAATGATAATCACGAAAAAATTTACAAACAAGCTAAAGTTTTAAAAATTGATGCATTAATTTCTGTGGGCAGTGTGAATAGTGATTTATTTAATGATTTAAAAATAGCAGAACCATTTGGCCAAGGAAATGAAAAACCAAGATTTATGATTACTGATGCAATAATATGTAAAGTTTGGACAATGGCTGTTAATCATATAACTCTTATTATTAAAGATGGTGTGCATGATAGTTCGTCAAAAAGTATCAAATGTGTATTGTTTAATGGCACTAATAGTAAATATGGTAAGGATTTGCTTAAGAGCATAGGTAAAAAAATTAATTTAGTTGGGTATTTGCAACCTAATTTTTTTAATGAAGAAAAAGTAGATATTGTAATTGAGGATTTTTCTTTTGATGAATAAAAATTTAGAAAATATTGTTGTATTTGGCGGGGGAGCTTGGGGAACAGCTTTGGCAAAAACTATTTCTCAAAATGTCGAACAAGTGTTTATATATCTAAGAGACTCCGAGCTCGTCAAAGAAATTAATCAAAAGCATACCAGCTACGCAAAATTGGGCAATATCAGTTTGCCAAAAAATATTACAGCTATTGATAATTTAAAAAGCGTTGAAAATATAAATACTGGTATTATTGCAATTCCTGTTAAATATTTAGAGCAGTTTTTTAAAAATATTAACACAGTAAATAAATTAGAAAATTTTGTAATTTGTTCTAAAGGCATTGAAAATAAAAATTTGATGTTTCCATCGCAGATATGTGAGAAATTTTTTCCAGATGCAAATATTGCCGTACTTTCCGGTCCTAATTTCGCCAAAGAAATAGCCTATCAAAAATTTGCCAAAACATTAATTGCTTCAAAAAATAAAAATATATTACAAAATTTACAAGCTATATTTGACACGCCTTACTTTAAGACGGAAATTTCAACAGATATAGTGGGAGTTGAAATATGTGGTGCAGTAAAAAATGTCATAGCAATCGCACTTGGGATAGCCAAAGGACTTAATTTAGGAGAAAATTTTCTTTCAGCCTTATTTGTATTTTCCCTTAAGGAATTAGAGAGCTTGGTTAAATCATTAGGAGGTAGTGGATCAACAATTTGTTCATTGGCTGGTTTGGGCGACTTGTTGTTGACTTCCTATAGCTTGACATCAAGAAATACAAACTTTGGATTTAATCTTGCAACAAATAAACAGAGATTAAATTTAAATGAGGTTGTTGTAGAGGGTTATTATACGGCAAAGTCAATATATAAGATTTCAAAATCATTGGGTGTTACAATGCCAATATGCCAATATGTGTATGAAGTATTGTATTCTGAAAGGGATATAAATGAAATTACAGAAGTAATTTAATATATGAGTGATATTATTTCATATTTCCATAACTATTTATTAAATTAACAAAACAATTTTTAAACTTTGATTCTTGTATACAATCAAAATCTTCAATGCCTTTTTGTATAAAATTATCTAGGATATTATAGCACTGATGCTTTATTTGATACTTATCAAAAAATTCCATTAATTGAGTGAAATGCTGATTAGTCTTATTAATTTGAGCTAAAATATTTCTAATCTTTTTTAAATCTTTATTATCAGCGAGGTTTAACATAAGAATAACTGGTAATGTTATTTTATTTTCAAAAAAATCACTCCCAGGATCTTTACCTAATTCTTCTGATTTGCAAAAATAATCTCTAATATCGTCATCGATTTGAAATAATACACCGAGGTTTAATCCAAAATTATTTAGTGCATTTTGTTGTTCATCATTGGCATTTGAAAGTATTGAGGAACAAAGGCATGCAGCAGAAAAAAGATTAGCAGTTTTTGCTGTAATTAAGCTTATATATTCATCAAATGTAATATTTAAATTGCCGATAAGTTCTAATTGCCACACCTCTGCTTCAGCTATTTTTGCAGAAATGTTTGCTAATATTTCTAAGACCTTTAAATTTTCGGTTTTAATCATTTGTTTGAAAGATTGGCTAAATAAGAAATCACCAACTAAAATGCTTGATTTGTTTCCCCAGATATAATTAGCAGTGGGGTTATTTCTTCTGGTATTGCTACTATCCACTACGTCATCATGAAGTAATGTTGCTGTATGGATAAATTCTATTGAAGAAGCAAGGTATATACATGCATTCAAAACTTTTTCGCTTGGATCAAATAATTTGCAAGTCGCAATACTTAGTAATGGTCTAATTCTTTTCCCACCGGATGAAACAATATGATAAGCAATTTGATTTAAAAGATTTGTTTTTTCACTTTTTGAGCATTTAAGTAAAAAATTATCTAATTGATTAAATTCTGACTCTAATTTATTAATGAGCTGTTGTATAACTAGTTTATCCATATTTATAGTCAAATTAAATCGCCACTATTACGAGATATATACTTTAGGGTATTAATTATTTAAATAAAGTATATAGTTTATTTTATTATACAAGCTTAATAAGTGTGCTACAGTTCTATTTTATAAAAAATAATTTATCTCAATGAGGATTTTAGAAAAAATTAAATTTTTTTTTAAGGAGTCATTATTAAAAATTGAAGAAAATGAAAAGTTATATTTTATACTGTGTATTTTAATATTATTAATTAATATTCCATTAACAATATTTGAGTTAAAAGAGGATGATTTTCTTATTAATTCTATTATTGCTATAGATTTAATAGCAATAGCATTAAGTGTGTTTTACCTAGTTTATAGATTAGTCTTAAAAAAAACAAAATATCTGAAAGCTCTCCGAATCATTATTTTACTATTTTGCATAGCATTTTTCCCATGGTACTCGCTTTTTTTAAGTAATTACGGGGACCAATGGATCATAAGATTAATTTTATCATTTGGTATGTTATATATTTATTCAAGCAACAGATTCGCTATTACACTTTCGTCAATTACTGGAATTCTAGCGTATTTATTATATTTGTTTGTATCCAATATTTATGGTGTTAATACCGAGAGTGTTATGCTGGAGTATATAGAGCACTACACTATTTTTAATAATGGTGTATTTAGCATTAGTTTGGTGTTGCTTGTTGTTTATAAAATTACATATACATCAAATCAAATAGAAATTTCTAAAGCTTTTGCAAGTGCTATAGCTCATGAAGTTTTTAGCCCAATATCCATTGTAAAGGTGAAAGCAGAGATGCTTTTAGAAAAGATAACTAATAATGATAAATCTGATTTAGAGGATAGAGTTAAGGAGTTAATAAAATTAACAAATTATTGCATGAGGAGTGTTGAAATAATACTCACTGCATCAAAAAACGTAAATACAGAGTATTCAGATATAAAAAAATATTCCGTTATTAAATGTGTAGAAATAGCACTTGAAGAATTTTATTTAAGCGAAGAGCAAAGATTGAGAATTCATGTTGATAAAAGTAGTGATTTTAAATTTAAGGGATCACGACATTTATTTAAGCACATAGTATTTAATCTCATAAAAAATACACTTTCTCATGCTGGAAATAACGCAAATATATATATCTGGGTTGAAAAAAATAAATTACACTACAAAGATGATAGTAATGGAATTAAAGAGGATGAATTACCAAAAATTTTCAATGCAGATTTTTCTAAAGGGAAGTTTGGCATTGGATTACATTTCTGTAAAAAAGCGATGGAAAGGATGGGTGGTAAGATCAAATGTATTTCTAAATTTGGTGTGTATACTGAATTTATAGTTTATTTTTCTAAGCACTTTGACAATGACTAAATGAAAAAAGAAGAAATTAAATCAAAATTATTAAATTTAGAAAAAAAACTTGATAATAGTAGAAGACATAATATAAAAAATAAAAAGTTTAATATGCCTGGGATGATTATAACTGAATTATTTGCTGGCATTATAGTGGGTGCTACGATTGGGTATTTTGTTGATAAATTTCTCAACTCATTTCCTGGATTTATTATGCTATTTAGTATTTTTGGTTTTTTTGCCTCTTTGATGAATATTTATAGAAATTTATATACTAGAAAATAATGGAGATAATGAAATTGGATGTTATTGGTATAATCCAAGAGCATACTATTGCAGATAATGAAAATATGCAAAATAGGTTTGTACAGCATATTAAACATCTTTATCAATATGCTATATTTAAAGATTTACTTGATTTAGTAGCAACAAAAGCATCACAAAATAGCCTAAAATTTAATATTAAAGAAAAAAAACAATTTGATTTAGATGAGGGCAATTGCAAAACAATTAATGCGCCGCTTATAGATTCTGTATTAAATCATTTTAGAGGAAATAAACATTATGTAATAACTATAAAAAAGGTAGGTTACAATGTTATAATTCATGAAATTGCACACATGGTTGAACAAGAATTAAATTTAGACTTAAGGCATTTTGTTAAATCTCTTCATTATGATTTCCAAAACAATAATAATGTTATAACTGTGAAAAATGCTATAAATGAAATATTAATAAAACAAGTGGCGCGATATAGTGTTAGCCAACAAAATTCTGAATTATTTGCTAGATTTTTTCAGTTATTCGCCGAAGCTAAAGAGATATCTGGTTATCAGAGCCGATATAAATACAATATAGAGGATATAAATAAAGCATTAATAAATTCTGCGAAATGGGTAGAACAAACCTTAGGTAAATTAATGCAAGATAAGTTGGATGTTAATATAGTCAATCTTACCAAAAGTTATATAAAACAAATCCAGAACATTGATCATAAATGGTCGGGACAAAAAGTACAAAAGCTACATGGAAATAATTCTGATAAAAAATGGACAAAAGCCGTCAAATCAATGAATGATATATGATTGAAATTGTCATAAATTCAGAAAATAAAGAGTATAAACAATTATCTATCGGGAGTCACTATCGCCTTAAGGAGATAGTGATTCACATTTTCTTTATAGGACCAGTGTTAAGGTAGCTGCGCTGAGAGACCCCCCTCTATTAAATTGGAAAATCTTTGATCTGACTTTCATATTCTTTCTGGCAATCAACTAATGATAATTTAGAGTATATTTCTAATGAATCTCGCCTTTCATGACCCGAATACGGTTGAATTAAAGCATCATCAACACCCCTTTTTTTCATCCATGTAAATAAAAAGTGTCTTAATTTATGTGGAGAGATTGAATTTTCAATTCCAGCTTCATCTGTGAATTTTTGCATTATTTTTCTTATTCCTCTGTCTGAATATGGTTTTTTCCAACTAGATTCAAATAAATAAGTAGCTTTCTCTTTTCTGGCGCTATCCATATGCACCGCTAAAACTTCCATAAAGCTATTTGGAAACGGCACTATCCTATCTTTATTACCCTTTCCTTTATTAATTCTTATCTGGCAACTATCTAAGTCTACATCTGATAATTTTATATTAATAAGCTCTGATACCCTTACTCCTGTATATAGCATAGTTTTTATAATAACCACGTATTTCATATTTTTAGATTTCCATACTGCTTTATAGTATTTATCCATTTCTTCTGCTGTAGGAACATATGGTAATTTTTTTGGTACTCCTGAATCGATCTTAATCTTCATTTCTTTACGTATATGCCTAAATATCTCCCTTAAATAATTATAATCAGGTTGCTCTTTTTTAAGCAATTTACAAAACTGCTTAGCTTTCTCTTTAGCTGTAGTTCTATTCACTGCGTTAATCTTACCTCACTACTTAATTCAGTATTAATTGATATCCTACTATTAAAATCTATAGGAAATAAACCATAAGGATTAATATGTGCAGAAAGAAGTGGCGTTAAAGCTCTGTAATCTGCTTCACCAAACTTTTTTAACAGGTCTAATTTAAATATCGTTTGTTGAATAATTAGGGTATTAATATACACCATACATGCTTGCAGAAGATGCAAGCATAACACTGAAAGCTCTTGTTCATCAATTTTATTTGTTTTTAATTCTCCTAATTTTCCATAAAATATGAAGTCCATTACATTATTTAGTCTTTCAACTACATTTAATCCTTCATTTATCTCTATTCTTAGTTCTTCGCTTTCTAAATAATTGCATAAAAATATAGTTCTATTAGCTTTCCCAATCTCTATAAAAGCTTTGTAAATTGGATGCGTATAATTTTCTTTACTAAATCTTTTTACTAGAACGCTTGGCTCTATAATTCCTAACTTTAACGCAACAATATATTTAAGAACTTCATCATAATTTTCTTCTATCAATTTCCAATTAATTGTACCTTTAATAATTTTTGCGATATTAGGATATATGTTTTTATCATCTGATGTTACTCCACAAAGCTTTTGTGTATTTATTCCTTTAAACCTAGGTAATAAATCAAATCCAAGTAAATAACTTACTGCAAAACCTAAAACACTTTGACCATGTGTATCTACAAATACACGATTCATATTCATTGCAGTATCATGATCTATTACTCCTTTAATCATGGAGCCTACTTCAGAAGATGAACAACTTTTTAACTGTGAATATATGCAAAGAGCTTTTTTGTCTACATGCCAGTAAATCATAACGCCTTTGCCTTTATAACGATAATGCCATTCCTTAATAAGATTCTGATCCCAAGCACTTACTTGCGTTGAATCACAAGCGACTGTGGTTGTAGCTTCTTTCCATACCCTCTTATCCCTGATATCTAAAACCTTATTTATTATTACACGAATTGCATTTCTTAAGTTGGTTTTATTAATAAATCTTTTTTTTACATACCGTAGATCGCTATACTTAACGTCTCCATTAGCTATACTAATCCTCTTGAGACCTGTGTTGCTTCCTATACCATATATGCATAATAATAGCCTTTTTCTTAGGTCATCTTGAGAAATATTGCTACTACGTGCAATAGTCTTCATTTCATTTGTAAAATCAATAAGCAAGTCGCATTCCTTTAAAATATCAATAAGGTTAATACTTAAAAATTCTTTAACTATTTCATTTTGTAATTTATCAATGTTCTCAGGTTCTTGCTGAGCTTCCGATGGAGTTATTAGTATATTTTTCTTTGAGGTATTCTGCTTAATCTTTACTAATTCATTATTTAAAATACTAGAATTTAGTGATTTTAATTTATCTATTTGCAAAGTTTTTAATTTATCTATGAATACTTTCGCAGTTGTAGGTAATCCAAGCATCTGACAATATTCTTCTTTTTTTGCATCGTAATCTTTAGGCATATCATCATTGGGATTTCTATACCTATAACTATTCTCTATCCATATAGCCTTATATACTAATAATTCTTTCAACTTTTCTAAAACAGCTATTTCATAATTATATTTATTTGTAACTTCCTTCTTTTTAGTCTTAATAACAACCATAGACTCCCAATCAGAGGATATAACATTTTTTATAGGTGGTGTTGTTAAGTAGTTCTCTGAATCTGATTCATTAGCAAACTTTTTTATAAAATCAATAGCTTCTAAAATTGGCTTATAGTCTTTGTGATCTTCTTTTAGTAATAATGTTTTTAATATAGCTAATAGTACTATCCTACTCCCATGAGCATAATTTGAATGAATCTTAGTTTGTATTTGTTGCTCATACCATTTACCACGATGTTTTAAGTCATTAATTACTTCCAGTAATTTTTCTTTAGTGACTGCTTCATATATTTTATCTTTTATACTGTGATCGGGGTTTTCAACACTTGTGATAGCAAGCTTTTCTAAAATATTTAACTTGCCTTCAACTCTCTTAATTTCTTTAAGTAAATTTTTATCAACAAATTTTGTTGCACTTGTCCTCATGCGATGTACTAATTTGATAAACGTATCTGCTAATAAATCTAACATTATCTGTAATTTTATATGGAAGAATATAGCCATGATTCCATATTTAGCATTCGTATTAAATTCTAGTGTATTGCTTGGTGATAAAGCCATTATGCGGTCGTAGTATTCAACTAATACTTTTCTATTTATATTCTCTAGTATTGATTTAGGTATTTTTATCTTACTAAGCAATTCTATTCTCTTGATTGCATAGTTCACGTGCTTTATTCGAGCTCCTGGAATATCATTCTTAAGCTCTGATAAAGATATAATTCCATCTTCTGAAATCTTTTCTATAGCTAAAAGCACTTTATCAATTAGCTTCGTATCTTCAGAAGAAAAAGAATTATTTATAGATTGAAATAATTTTTGTTCAAATTGGTATTTGGCTGAGTTAATATATCTTTGCAGCTGTTTTTCCTTAAAAGCCTCTACTTTACTATTTTCAAAATATTTACGAGTTTGTTCTAATAATAATGCATCTGATGGACCACTTGGTAATATTTTGTCTACTAGATATTTGATAAATTCTTCACTATCTTTACTATTTGGCTCTCTATAATCTAGATGAACTCTTATTTGCTTACGAAATCTTTTTGTTATTCTATCACTCCAATCAAGATTCTCAATAAATGTTAAGGGTGTATTTAATTCACTTGATATCTGTATTGTCAATTCTCGAGATAATTCCTTGTCTGATGAAGGGAAATTTATATGAGTTTTAAAATATACTAGCATAATACCAAACAACAACTTATTATGATTGTCTCTCTTTTTGTTGCATAACTCAATATCTTTATCTGATAATATCAACATATTATATAAAAGTTCCTAGAATGCCCAGTGTCGGTAGCATTTTTAGTAAATACTCCTGCATTAATTTATTTTTAAGTTTAAAATGTACTCCAAAATATCTTAAAGTGCAAACATTTGTTTTAACGGAATTTTACTTGACAATTTTCTATACATTTTTTACAATAATTCAAATGATTAACTACAATTAGGAAATTGCATTATGGCTCTCTATAATAATAAAAAACAAGAATAATTATTTCATTTGCATGATCCTATTAAATCTACTAAAGAAAATTGTGCTCTATTAAAAGTTTATTTCCCTGACTTTTTAGATTGTGAAACATCATCTATCTTAGCAAACCCTACTAAAGAATTTAACTGCATAGGATGGGCTATAGGAGTTAAAAAATTTATTGATCCTACAAAAGATATAAACAAACATTATTCAGCAAAATTAGAATACGACAAGTTAACTTATAGCTCGGATCGTTCTAAATTTCTTCCCTTGTACGAGTATGATAAAAGTATTGAATCATGTATGAAGGCATCAAAACTATTTTTTGAGGAATATAAAGAGAGCTCAGTGTTACCAAAAAAAGATGATTATATAGGAATAGATCATATAACAGATCCTCCTCAAGATGACACAATAGCCTTTTATTTTAAGGAAGGTCAAGACCAACTTGAAGAAAATGGTATTACTCGCAAAGGGTTTCAGCATGCGGCAAGATATGTTGAAGATGTTAATGGATGGGTATCGGATATATGGTCATCAAAATTAGGGCCACAAATGCTTATAACACATGGAGAACATGAGTTAGAAGGGGAAATCTACGGACACATATTATGTTATTTAGTGCCTAAAAATACTAATACAGCAACACTAGATCATGATGAATTATAAAATATATGGAGGTTGATTATGATAAATATTAATGAATGCAAAAAAGTAGCAAAAAATTTAGCTATACAGAGCAAAAAAAAATTAGGAGAGCAAGAATTAAATAATTTTTTTGTAAGCTTGAACAAAATAGAAACCGAATATGAGCAGAAATATATGTTCTATTCCACAGCTATCGAACTTCAAAAATTAAAATCGTTTAACAAATGGCTATCTGACATTATAAAAGATAAAGATATATTAACTCCAATAATTGTAGATAGGATGGTAAATGAAGAAGATCTATACTCATTATCTATTTATCAAAATTTTCATGCTGGAACTCGTCTTATTCCAAATATCGAGGATGAGTATAAGTCAGAATACTACGATAATGGTGGGGGAGAAAATACTTTAGCATTAATTACTGGCTGTCACTGGATAGAACAAACAGGAAGTAGCGAATTAGTGGAGTAATGTATATAGAGGGTCCCTCAACGCAGCTACCTTAACACTGGTCCTTATAGGTCAATATTTGAGTCGTCATTAATTGTAATGCAGGACTTTTTAATCTCATCAGAAGCTTCGGGAAAATATTTATTACACTCCCTTGAATCCCATGATTTACAATAATCTTTAAAATCATTGGTAGTAAATCCCTCACTATAAAAGTAATGATTTTTTAGTGGATCTATGTATTTTTTGCAAAATTCAAAGTTAAAATCAGGTTTATCTTCTAGCTTGTCACTAACCTCATTTAATTCTACATTTTTCTGAATTTGTTCGACAGCTTCAACCTGATTATGACAAAATGTATGCACTACATCAGAAAAATCATCCAATCTAACCAAAGTACCATTCTTATCAATTGCATTTTTATAATCTTGAAGAAACTTCATCAAATTTGGTACGCTTACGTCTATAAATCTTGCATGCTTTCCGTCATAAGGGGTGTTATAAAATTCAGTAAAATCTACATTTGGAACCTTCTTCCCATTTACAGTATTCGTAGTTTCATTTTCTAAAAGATGTTTTGCATAAGCGTAATTAATTGATTCTAATAAAATGGAGTTTTTGTTGTCAGCACTTGATGCAATATTACTTAAAAAATCTGGATTTTGATTCTGATTCTGGGAAAACTCTATTAATTTTACACTTTCATCCTGGGCTATTTGTGAGCGATAATCTCCTGAGATTAATTTTACTATTTCAAGATTAACGCTTTTATCATATCTAGTTTTTTCTGCTGCTTCAGCATATTTTTTTATATTTTCTAACGCATGAGTTAAATCATAACATCTCTGTGCCCCTTGTATCATTTTTTGAACAGGGGTAATAGTTTTCACAAGTATCTCTTTTATTGTAGATGGAGCATGTATTAATGTGCCATCTTGAAGAGAGTCTTTTTTAAGAACTTCTTCTACAAAAGTTTTGCTGCTATTGCAAAATTCACCAAATACGTATGTTACGCTTTCAAATACTTCGAGCAGAGATTTGTGAAATTCCTTTGGCTCAAAATCATTACCATATAGCTTATTGATATATTGAGTTACTGCATTAATTTGTTTTTGAAATTTTAAATATATATCTAAATCATCCTTATTAGGATAATCAAATAAGTAGAACAATGCTCCCTCTTTTACTTTTATTTCAAGAGCGGCATTATCACTTATTAAGTTTTCAATTAAAATTGTAGTAGGTATTCTAAGATCTACCATTAATTTCACAGCATATTGAATTTCTATATCATCTTCGTTACTTCCAGTACCTAATTTTTTAATAAATTGACTAAAATCATTAATAAGTTTTTCAAAGTAAGAAGTTGTTTGTTCTGGATAGGAATCTTTTATAAACTTGTGATATTCAGCTATCTTTTCAACAGATGAGACAAAAAAACTGTTCTTAAATTCTTCTTTATTTTGCTCAACTACCTCTCTTTTAGGAAAGAGATCGTTTGATAATTCATAACAACTGGCTGTTGAAGCTATAATTTTATAAACATTTATGTCTTTTAGAATTTTTTCTAATGATGCTGTTAGGGGTTTTATTCTGCCACCAACAATTGTAAATTCCGGATTATCAATTAACAATTCGCCCCTTACCATAATTAATACCTCTAAGTAAATATTTTTTAATTGAGCATAGCGCACTATTTGTACAAGTATATTATACTTTTAAATCTTAAGAATGTCGATGTTATATTTCTATTTTTGGATCTATTTTTAGCATTTTTCTCTTCAATGATTTGCCGTATATTATCAAAAATGACTTTGAGTTTTAAGGGATGCGATAGATCTCATTTTTTGCATATTAGTATAAATAAAATTCTTCCTCACATCTGTACTCATATAAAGAATTTTTCTATGATCGCTTTACTAGGGTACAATTACTAATTAAACATTAAAATAAAAATTCAGTGCAAGATTTGTGTTTTTAGTATATTATGGAGTTGATAAGTTCAAAACTTTAAGTTTATACGCAATTAAAATAGAGGTTCAATGAAGAAAAAGCTTAAGCTTTGGCAGAAAGTAATAATAGGAATGGTTCTAGGGATACTGTTTGGTATTTTTGGAGGAGAATACGCTCAAGACTTAAAGCCATTTGGAGATGTATTTCTCAATATGATTAAAATGGTTGTTGTACCATTGATATTATTCTCAATATTAAATGGGGTAACTAATGTTAGTGATGCGAGTACTTTTGGCAGATTAGGTACAAGAGCATTTTTAATGTACGTTTTTACAACGGCATTTGCTGTTACGATTGGTTTAACTTTTGCCAATATTTTTGAACCAGGTATGGGATTAACCATCGACCTAACTAATCCACATGAACATCAAGAAAATAACACCCTTAAAGATTTATTTGTAAATATTATCCCTTCAAATCCTGTTAAAGCTATGGCTGAAGGTAAAACTTTGCAAATTGTTGTTTTTGCTTTTTTTACTGGCTTTGCACTTATTTTAATTGGAGACAAAGGAAGGGAGGTTAAAAATTTTATATCTTCGTGTACGCATTTAGTTTTTAAAATGATTCAATTAGTTATTCAACTTACTCCATATGGAGTGTTTGCAATAATGTCTTGGGTAGTAGCTGATTATGGAATTGAAGTGATGCTTCATCTTGGGAAATTTATTCTTGTTGTCGTTGGTGCATTATTTATTCAGTATATACTTTTTGGCGTTATGCTATTACTTTTTGCAAGAGTCAACCCTCTTCCCTTTTATAAAAAAATGTTAACTACTCAGGCCCTTGCGCTGGCAACATCAAGTAGTAAGGCAACGCTTCCAACAGCAATTGCTGAACTTAGAAATAAAGTTGGTGTATCAAAGGGATCGGCGTCATTTATATTACCTCTTGGAGCAGCAGTAAATATGGATGCAACCGCGATATATTTGGGTATATGTGCAGTTTTTTTTGCTCAAATATTTGGCATCACTCTTGATTTTAATCACTATATAATATTGATTCTTACCGCAACTATTGGCTCTATTGGAGCAGCTGGATTTCCTGGTGGTTCTATGGTTATGATGGGGATGGTATTATCATCAGTAGGGTTGCCTCTTGAAGGAATTGGAGTGATTTTAGGTGTAGATAGAATTTTAGAAATGATTAGAACAATGATTAACATTACTGGAGACTGTACCGTAACGTTAATAGTGGATAAAATGGAAGGCACTTTCAATAAAAAAATATATTACTCTAAAGATTCAAAATAGCCTTTACCATGGATAAAGATATTTATTTCATGAACGAGGCTCTTGCTATTGCAAAAGCTGGGATTGGTAAAACTGGTTCTAACCCTTCTGTTGGATGTGTAATTGTTAAAGATAATAAAATTATTTCCAGCGCAAGAACTGAAAATGGTGGAAGGCCTCATGCTGAAAGTTTAGCTATCAACAAAATACAAATCAAAGATTTAGAAGAAAGTAGCATTTACATTACACTAGAACCATGTTGTATAAATAAGAAATATGAAATTTCATGTGTTGAAAAAATACTTCAGTCAAAATTTACTAGAGTTATAATTGGTGCAATAGATCCAAATCCTAAAATTAGTGGCAGAAGTATAGAGATTTTAAAACGTAACAAAATTGAAACTATCTCTGGAGTTTTAAAAAATGAATGTGAAGAAGTTATAATAGGATTTAAAAAAAGAATGTTAAAAAATCAGCCATATATCACTCTAAAGATTGCAACAAGTTTAGATGGTAAAATTGCCTTAATAAATGGCAAAAGTAAATGGATTACAAGTGAAAAATTGAGGAAATTGTCGCATAAATTAAGGGCAAAAAATGATGCAATACTAACGGGAATTGGAACTGTTATTGCTGATGATCCACTGCTGACATATAGGTCGTCCGATGAACAACATGATCCCATAAGAATCATATTAGACTCAGATTTGAGGATATCAAAAGATTCCCAAATAGTACGAACTGCAGATAAAATTCGAACTATAATTTTTACCGCACAAACTTCTAAAAACCTACATAGTAACATTAAAATAATTACTGTTAAAAAAGCGGATTCTGGTCTCAATCTTAAAGATATTTTAAAGTATATTGCTAATTTAGGAATTAATAATTTACTCATTGAGGCGGGTCAAAAGGTAAATACATCCTTTATAAAAGAAAATTTAGTAGATAAAATAATTCTTTTTCAATCAAAGAAAATTATTGGGGGAGATGGTTTGAATGTAATAGGCGATTTGAATCTTCAAAACCTAAATCAGTGTTTTGAATTTAAAACAGAAGTTATAAGTGAAAATTAGCAATATAACCGTATCAACAGCATTAAATAACGCTGAAAAAATACTGCAGGAAACTAGTATTGCAGCCTATAAATTAGATGCAAAAATTTTATTATCATATGTCCTAAATTTAACTAACTCAGAAAATTTAATACTTAAATTAAACGAAAAAATTTCATTAGAAGATTATTTAAAATATATCCATCTTATTGAGCGAAGATTAAAATTTGAACCTATAGCATATATTATTGGTAGCAAAAGTTTTTGGAAGCAAGAGTATATTGTTGATAAAAATGTACTGATACCTAGGCCTGAAACAGAATTAATTATTGAATTACTTCTAAAAAAATTAAAGGGTAAAATTAATAATGAATTACATATTTTAGATTTAGGAACTGGCAGTGGGTGTATTATATTATCTTTGCTTTCGGAATTAAAATTTTCTACTGGCATAGGGATTGATATCTCTGAAAAAGCTTTAAATATTGCAAAGTTAAACGCCAAAAAATTTGCCCTAATTAAAAGAGTAAATTTTAAGATAAGCAATTGGTTTAATAACTTAGAGAATACTGACAAATTTGACGTTATTATTTCAAACCCTCCATATATAGCAATTAATGAATGGAAAAATTTAGATCCCAATGTATTGAATTTTGAGCCTAAAAAAGCATTAACGGATAATTATGATGGATTAGAAAATTATAGAATTATTGCAAATAATGCGAAAAAATTTCTTAAAAAAGATGGGCTTATAGTTTTAGAGATGGGGTTTAATCAAAGTAAAGAAATAAAAGGGATGTTTTGTGCAAAAAGATGTGAAATTGAAATTTTTAAGGATTTGCAAAGTATTGATCGTATTGTTATAATCAAAGATAATTGATAATATGAGTTTTAAATTTGAAATTAAAAGAATTAAAATATCACATAAAGTCCTTCTTATTGATAGATATAATAAAAGGCATGTTTTTAACTTTGACCTATCTATTTAAAAGAAAAGTTACAATTAATTATCCATTCGAAAAAGGATATTTAAGCTCAAGATTTAGAGGAGAGCACGCCTTAAGACGATATTCCAATGGAGAAGAAAGATGTATCGCATGCAAATTATGTGAGGCTATTTGTCCTGCACAGGCAATAACAATAGAGGCGGAAGCAAGATCTGATGAAAGTAGAAGGACGACGAAATATGATATTGATATGACAAAATGTATTTATTGTGGGCTGTGCCAAGAAGCATGTCCAGTGGATGCAATTGTAGAAGGGCCGAATTTTGAATATGCTACCGAAACTCATGCCGAATTATTATATGATAAAAATAAATTAATTGATAATGGTGATAAATGGGAAGGAGCTATATCTAAAAACCTTTTTAACAATAAAGATTTTTCTTGATTAAAATTTCTATTAAGTGTTACAACTGATAAAGTGTAGGTTTTATTTATGGATAGTAACAATATTGCGCACGATCAAATTGCTTCTCCAAGTAATTTTAAAGGGATGCTTAAAACAGACAATGCCGTAGCATTTTTAAAAATGCACGTTACTTTACCCTTCATATTATTAGGGTGTAGTTTTATATCTACTGTGGTTTCTTTAGCAGCAATTCCTATATCGAAAACTTTTGATGACTATTATCGTGGTGATAATACTTCATTAAGTGATTATAAATATACGTCAGAAAACAACAAACTCGAATTAAAAGAATTTATTAAGACAAAAATTCTTTATAATCAAGCTACCGGGCAGCTCACTAAAAGGTTTTGTTCTGAATTATTTAATTTAGATTATAGTGATTCTCAAGCATTTGTATCGAATATTGACGGCTACCTTCCAAAATTTTTTCAAGTAAATTTTGTACAAGGATACGGGTTTAATAAAACATTAAATCACATAAAAGCTGGGTTATACGTATATTATATCATAAATGCCTTCGATCCAGTGGTGAACATTTTATACTACAATATAGACCCTGTAGAATTAATTGACAGTAAGGTTAAAGATTTAGTTAATCATTATGATTTGTTATTTAAAGAGCCCCTTGAAATATGCTACAACAACTCTAAGGATTTTGCTTTATTATCTTTAAGTTTTGTTTCGGGTGCATATGGTACTATTCTTGGAGACGTTGACAAAGCAAAAGAAAATATTGGACAATCAACATCTAATATGATGCTTTCAAATAGCGCCATCGGTCCCACATTGAATGATGAAGCTTCTGTTCATGGTGAAAATCAAGAGTTGACTGATGATCAAAAAGAGATAGATGGTTCTAAATCTCAGGTAATTCATGGAGATGAGCTTTAATATTAATTTTAGCTTTCTTAATATTATCATAACTATTTTACTAGCATTTAGAATTAATTTATTATATAAGTGGGTTCAATAAATAAATTAAGTTATACGAAATTATGGCTGTACCAAAACAAAAAACGTCCAGATCGAAAAGAAATAGTAGAAGAGCGCACGATAAAATAAGTAAAGTTTCTATTTCGTATGATTCAGTTACTGGTGAACCAAAATTACCGCATCATTTGTCTTTAAAAGACGGTTATTATAATGGTAAACAAATGGTTAAGCCTAGGTTAAAAGAAAAAGATGAAACAGATAAAAATAATGTAGAGAGTAGTATTCCTAAAGTCGTTAAGGAAAAAAACAAACAAATTAAAACTGATAACAAATCAGAATCTACTTCTGAAGTAAAAGGTAAGTAACAATATAGAGTATGTCTAATAAGACTATTATTAGTATTGACGCTATGGGTGGCACTAATGCACCTGATGCTATTATAGAGGCTGTAGATAGATTTTTTAAATCTCATGATGATGTAGTTTTCTTATTACATGGCAAAAAGTCTGTTATTATGCCCAAAATAATTAGTTATAATTTTCCAGAAAATAAATATAAATTAGTTGATAGCGAAATTGCAATTTCTGATGCAGATAAACCAACCACTGCATGGAGAAACGGTAAAAACTCCAGTATGAGAAAGGCTGTTGAAGCAGTTAAAAATGGAGATGCTCATGCAGCTGTTTCATGTGGGAACACTGGTGCTCTAATGCTTACATCAAAAATGGTGCTTGGTACTCTAGAGCATATAAATAGACCAGCCATTACAGCGATATTTCCAAGCATAAATAACAATGGTACTGTGCTACTTGATATGGGGGCTAATTTAGAGTGTAATGAATCACATTTATTTCATTTTGCATTAATGGGCAGTTGTTTTGCCAAAATTATTTTAAAAATAAAAAACCCAAAAATAGGCATATTAAATATTGGATCAGAAGCTACAAAAGGTAGAGAGTTAGAACTTAAAACATATAAAATTTTAGAAAAATCAGGCTTAAATTTTTACGGATTTGTAGAAGGGCATGACGTAGTAAAAGGTAATGTTGATGTGCTGGTCACTGATGGATTTTCAGGAAATATATTCCTTAAAGCTTCAGAAGGTGCAGTTAACGCATACATAGATTTAATACAGTCCACTATAATTAATGGAGGATTTATAACTAAAATTGCTGGTTTATTTTTAAAGTCTAAAATGAAAAAATCTTTCAAAATTATTGATCCCAACAAAAATAATGGAGCTATGTTCGTTGGATTAAAAGGAATAGTGATAAAAAGTCATGGGGCTGCAAACGTAGATGGTATTTACAATGCAATTAATACCGCCTATACATTAACCAAAGATAATATCAATACTAAAATATCCGAAGAACTTGAATTATTTGAAGAGAAAGGTACTAGCTTAAATTTTGTTGATAAACTAAAGCAAACCTCCGCAAAAATCTTAGGAATTAAAAACACATGATTTCGTCAAAAATAATTGGTGTTGGTAGTTATTTGCCAGAAAAGATTTTAACTAATAACGATCTGGAGCAAATACTAGATACTTCAGATGAATGGATAAAAGCCAGGACCGGCATCAAAAAAAGACATATAGCAGATAAAAATCAAAAAACGTCTGATCTAGCAACAATTGCAGTAGAGAATGCATTAAATAATGCAAATATTAATTCAAATGACCTAGATGCTTTAATATTAGCAACAACTACGCCTGATTTAATTTTTCCAGCCACAGCCGTAAGGGTCCAGAATAATATAAAAATGAATAGTGGTTTTGCATTTGATATACAGGCAGTATGCTCAGGTTTTTTATACGCTCTTCAACTTGGTGATTCACTTATTAAATCGAATAAAGCAAAAAGAGTTGCCATAATTGGTGCAGAAACAATGTCAAGAATCATAGATTGGACTGATAGATCAACCTGTGTGCTATTTGGTGATGGAGCTGGATCAGTTATTCTTGAAAAAACTGAGGGCAATGAACATCAAGGCATTATTGATATTGAATTATTTTCTGATGGAAGCCTTCAAGATATACTAGCTGTGGATGGAGGCGTTTCTGGTGGCAATTTAGATAAAAAAATTGAGATGAACGGTAGAGAGGTTTTTAGATATGCCGTTACCAAAATGCCAGAGTCAATTAAATCTATCGTGAATAAAAATCAAGTAACTCTAGAAAATTTAGATTGGGTATTGCTACATCAAGCAAATGAAAGAATAACAAAGGCTGTCGTGGATAAACTTGGAATTAATATAGAAAAAGCAGTCTCTACAGTGTCACATCACGCTAATACTTCAGCTGCATCAATACCACTTGCCTTTGATCACTATGTATCTAATGGAAAAGTTAAAGCAGGAGATTTAATAGCTCTTGCAGCAGTTGGTGGTGGTTTAACCTGGGGCTCTGCTTTACTTAGAATTTAATTGTAGGCTCAGTTATAAAGAGGAATTGAGAGCAAAATTATGCTAAAAATAGGAAGGTTTTTAGATAGGTAATATCCAAGGGGTAAATATTAAAAGGTTTATTGATAAAAGTAATTTTGTTTTGAATGTAATAATTTTTGACCCTGTTGCAAACAGTATAGGGAAGTTGTATAAAAGAAAAAATTAAGGGAATAATAAATGAAGAAACAAAGATTATAGATGCAGGAGCAGATTTTAAGAATCGGCATTTCACTGGAGAGGTTATTATAGGATGTATGAGATGGTATCTGAAATACCCAATAAGCTATCGCAACCTAGAGGAAATGATGAAAGAACGTGGAGTGGAAGTGGATTATACAACAATATATAGGTGGGTTCAAAAATATGCACCAGAATTTCATAAAAGAATTAAATGGTATGGCCAATGTTCCAGCGATAGTTGGAGGGTTGACGAGACCTATGTCAAGGTGAAAGGAAAATGGAAATATCTATATAGAGCAATCAATAAATA